>NZ_CP178837.1:306821-613642 GCF_047946755.1 Leucobacter sp. HNU
CGAGCACGGGATCGACGCCCGCGCCGTAGAGATCCTCGCCGTCGAGCAGCACCTCGCCCTCGACGCGAGCGCCGGGGATGACCTCGTGCATGCGGTTGAGCGTGCGGAGGAAGGTGGACTTGCCACAGCCCGACGGCCCGATGAAGGCGGTGACGCTGCGGGGCTCGATGTTCATCGAGACGCCCTCGACGGCCAGGAAGTTCGAGTAGTAGACGTTGAGGTCGTTGACCTCGATGCGCTTCGACACTGGGTGTGTTTCCTTCGGTTTCGGGAGGTTCGGGTTATCGGCCGGTCTTCGGCGAGAAGTACTTCGCGACGAGACGGGCGATGAGATTGAGCGCCATCACGATCAGGATGAGCACGAGGGCGGCGGCCCAGGCGCGATCGAGGAAGGCTTCGACCGGGTTGCCCTGGTTGGCGTACTGCGTGTACACGAACACGGGGAGCGACTGCATGCGGTCGGCGAACAGGTTGTAGTTCATCGAGGCGGTGAAGCCGGCGGTGATGAGCAGCGGCGCGGTCTCGCCGATGACGCGGGCGATGGCGAGCACGACGCCCGTGGTGATGCCGGCGGTCGAGGTCGGGAGCACGACCTTCACGATGGTCAGCCACTTCGGCACGCCGAGCGCGTACGAGGCCTCGCGCAGTTCGTGCGGCACGAGCTTCAGCATCTCCTCGCTCGAGCGCACGACCACGGGGATCATCAGCACGGAGAGTGCGACGGCTCCGACGATGCCCATGCGGACGCCCGGGCCGAGGAACAGCGCGAAGAGCGCGTACGCGAAGAGGCCGGCGACGATCGACGGGATGCCCGTCATGACGTCGACGAGGAACGTGATCGTCTTCGCGATGCGACCGCGGCCGTACTCGACGAGGTAGATCGAGGTCATGAGTCCGAGCGGCACCGAGATGATCGTCGCCGCGAGCGTGATGAGCAGCGTACCGATCATGGCGTGCAGCGCGCCGCCGCCCTCGCCGACGACGTTGCGCATCGAGGAGGTGAAGAAGGTGGCGTCCATGCGGGCGACGCCGTTGCCGATCACCGTGATCGCGACCGAGACGAGCGGCACCATCGCGAGCAGGAACGCGCTCGTGACGAGGCCGGTGACGAGGCGGTCGGTGGCCTGGCGGCGGCCCTCGACGGCGGCCGTGATGCCAGTGGAGGCGACGAGGTAGAGGATCGCGCCGACGACCACGGCGCCCACGACGCTGAAGTCTCCGCCCGCGGCTGCGGCGAGCAGCGCGAAGAGGGCGAACGAGATGACGAGGCTGGCCCCGAGGATGATCCAGGGGGTGCTGCGGGGGAGCCGGTTGCCCGAGAGCGCGGAGCCGGCGGAGACGGGGCGGATGGTGACGGCGGCCATCAGTTGGCTCCAGAGAACTCGGCCCGGCGGCTCACGATCCAGCGGGCGATCGCGTTGACCAGGAAGGTGACGATGAAGAGGATGAGGCCGGTGGCGATGAGGATGTTGATGTTCTCGCCGTACGCCTCGGGGAACGACAGCGCGATGTTCGCGGCGATGGTCGAGGGGTTCTCTGACGTGAGGAGCTTGAGGCTCACGAGGCCGGTCGCGGAGAGCACCATGGCGACGGCCATGGTCTCGCCGAGCGCACGGCCGAGGCCGAGCATGGCGGCCGAGACGATGCCGGGTCGCCCGAAGGGCAGCACGGCCATCTTGATCATCTCCCAGCGGGTGGCGCCGAGCGCCAGCGCGGCCTCCTCGTGGAGCACGGGGGCCTGCAGGAAGATCTCGCGGCAGATCGCGGTCATGATCGGCAGCACCATGACCGCGAGCACGATGGCCGCGGTGAGGATGGTGCGGCCGGTGCCGCTGACGGTGCCGCCGAACAGCGGGATCCAGCCGAGATTGCTGTTGAGCCAGACGAAGACCGGCTGGACGGCGGGGGCGAGCACCCCGATGCCCCACAGGCCGAAGACGACGCTCGGCACCGCGGCCAGCAGGTCCACGATGTATCCGAGCAGCTGCGCGAGCTTGCGCGGCGCGTAGTGGGAGATGAAGAGCGCGATGCCGATCGAGAGCGGCAGCGCGATGACGAGCGCGAGGATCGCCGCCCACACCGTGCCGAAGATGAGGGGGCCGACGTAGGCCCAGAAGTTCGAGGTGAGGAGCGAGGCGGACTCCTTCGTCGCGACGAACGCGGGGAGGCTCCTCGTGATCAGGAAGATCGCCACCGCGGCCAGGGTGACGAGGATCATGCTGCCCGCGAAGATCGCGGAGCGGGAGAAGATGCGATCGCCGAGGCTCAAGACCGGCTTGGCTGCCGCGGTGGGTGCGGTCACGTGGACAGGGCTCCTTCGAATACTGGTGAGAACGGCGCGAAGGGCGGCCGGGACCGTGTCCCGGCCGCCCTCTGCACGTTACTTGATCGCGTCGACCGCGGTCTTGACCTTGGCGGCCAGGGTCGCGGGGAGCGGAGCGCTGCCGGACGCCTCGGCGGCGGCCTTCTGGCCCTCTTCGCCGGTGACGTAGCCGAAGTACGACTTCACGAGCTCGGCGTTCTTGGCATCGGCGTACTGCTCGCAGCCGATGAGGTAGCTGATGAGGACGATCGGGTACACGCCCTCCTTGTCGGAGGTGCGGTCGATCTTGACGGCGAGGTCGTTCACGGTGCGACCGGTGTCGAGCGCCGAGTGCTCGGCGATCGCCGAGGCCGCCTCGGGGCTGTACTTGACGTACTTGTCGCCGACCTTGATCTCGACGGTCCCGAGCTTGCCGGCCTTCGACGCGTCGGCGTAGCCGATGGTGCCGACGCCCTTGGTCACGGCCTGCACGACGCCCGAGGTGCCCGATGCGCCCTCGCCGCCGAGCTCCTTCGGCCACTCCTCGACCGAGCCGGCGGCCCAGTCGGCGCCGCCCGCGGCTGCGAGGTAGTCGGTGAAGTTGCCCGTGGTGCCCGACTTGTCGGAGCGGTGCACGGCGGTGATGTTGGTGTCGGGGAGCTTCGCATCGGGGTTCTGCGACGCGATCGCCTGGTCGTTCCACTTGGTGATCTTGCCCGAGAAGATCTTCGCGACGGTCGGTGCGTCGAGCTTGAGCGAATCGACGCCCTCGACGTTGAAGATGATCGCGATCGGCGAGATGTAGGCGGGGACCTCGACGATGCCGGTGCCCGGTGCGCAACCCTTGAACGGGCCGGCCTTGATCTCCTCGGCCTTGAAGGCGCGGTCGGAGCCGGCGAAGGCGCTGGCGCCCTGCTGGAAGGTCTCGCGGCCGGCGCCCGAACCCGAGGGCTCGTAGTTGACGGTGACCTTCTCGTTGGTCTTCTGGAACGCAGCGATCCAGGCCTGCTGCGCCGAATCCTGCGAGGACGCGCCGGCGCCGTTGAGCTCACCGGAGAGGTTCGACTTCGCGGCGCTCTCGGAGGGGCTGGTGCCGCCCGACTCGTTGGCAGCGCAGGAGGTCAGGGCGATCGCGGCGATGCCGCCGATCGCTGCGATCTTGATCGCGGGAGAGATCTTCACAGTCAGATCCTGTCCATTTCTTCTGATGAACCGGCGCCGGGGCGCCGCGGGCTGGATGCCTCGGATCCCAAGGTAGGCAGCGCATGTGACGAACGATCTTCCGTCGGGTGAACAGCAGGTGAACGCCCGTCGAGAGGCGCGTGATCCTGCGCGGTTTCCGGTGGTGGCGCGACCTGGACAACTTGCGTTCGGGCTGCGGCACGGCGGAGGAGCGCGAGCGGTCCTTCCCCCGAAGTGCGGCGGGCGCGAGTAGACTCGTGCCGTGATCATTCGGCTCGACAGTGCCCTCGGGCGTTCGGAGGTCCCCGTCGGCGTCGCCGCCGGGGGCAGGTGAGGACCCCGCCCTCGCCGCCGCGCTCCGCGCGTGCGGCGATCTCGCCGAGCCAGAAAATCACTCGCCCCGCACGCGCGGGCGGCGCAGCCGACGCGCCGGTCGCCGCGACCGTGCCGGGCACGACCGAAAGCAGTCGATCATGCTTCCCCTGACCGAATCCATCATCCGTTCGTCCTTCGTCAACGCCTCCCGCAGGGAGGTGAAGGACGCGGTGCTGCCCGACTTCCTCGACGCCGTCGCCTGGGACGCGCTCGATTACCTGGGCTGGCGCGACCCCAAGTTCGCGAAGCGCGCCTACGTCGTGCTGCCCTCGCTCGACGGCGATCCGGTCGGGGTCGTGCTGCGGCAGGCCGATGCCGCACCGCGCTCCCGCGCCATGTGCAGCTGGTGCCGCGATGTGCGCCTGCCGAACGACGTGGTCTTCTGGAGCGCCCGTCGGGTCGGCGAGGCCGGCCGACGCGGCGCGACCGTGGGCACCCTGATCTGCCGCGACTTCGAGTGCTCCCGCAACGTGCGCAACGATCCGCCGCCCGCCTACGAGGGGTACGACGTCGCCGCTGCGCGGGTCCAGCGCATCGACGAGCTGCGCCTCAAGGTCGCGGGCTTCGCCGACATGCTGGTGACCGGGCGCTGAGACCGCACCGTTCCGGTGCCGCCGCGCGAGCGACGGCACCGGAACGTGCGCGACCGCGCCTCAGTGCCGGACGGGATACACCTCGACGCCGAGGATCCCGGCGCCCGGATGGGTGCGGGAGAAATGGAAGACCGAGAAGCCGCCCGGGGGCAGGGCCGCGGCCTCCTGCAGGTAGTCGCCGGGCAGGCTGCCGGTGGCCAGCGCGAGCTCGCGCGCGACGTCGGGCAGCACCGGCCGGTGCGTGCAGACGACCGTGTTCTTGCCCTTGCGCACGATCTTGCCGACGATGCTGCGGAGCTCGTCGGTGCTGCCGGCGTCCCAGGCCTCCTGGCTGAGGCCCTCGTGCACGCGCACCGTCTTGCGCAGGTGATGCGCCAGCGGAGCGACCGTGCGCATGCAGCGTTCGGCGTTCGAGGAGAGGATCCGTTTGGGGCCGAACGCCTCGAGCATGGCGATCAGGTTCTCGGCCTGGTCCTCGCCGGCGTCGGCGAGCGGGCGGGTGCGGTCCTCGGGGAACAGCGCGCTGCGGGCCTCCGCCTTCGCGTGGCGGAGCAGGATCACCGAGAAGGTGTCGGCGGCGTCGCGGTCGACGAACCGCTGGAAGACGTCGAGGATCTCGCGATCGGCGGGGTAGCTCAGCCGCTTGCGGGCCTTGTTCAACGGCACCCACTCGAGCGCGGCGACCTCCTTGTTGGGCAGGAAGGACGACAGCTGCACGGCCTGCTCGGTCACCTCGGCGGCCCAGTACTGCACGGTCTTCTCGCCGTTGCCCGGCATCCGGTAGTGGATCGTGCCCAGGTTCGCGCCGAGCCGGACCGAGAGACCGGTCTCCTCGTGGGTCTCGCGCACCGCGGCCTGCGGCATGCTCTCGCCCGGATCCAGCTTGCCCTTGGGGAAGGACACGTCGCGCTGCTTGGTGCGGTGGATGAGCAGCACCATGAGCTGCTCGCTGCCGTCGGAGCGCACGACGCGGCGCCAGCACACCGTGCCCGCCGCGAGGATCGGGCTCGGTGCCTCGGGGCTCATCGGGCTCCCCGGCTCCGCGCTTCGGCGCGATCCACCATCACCAGGTCCTGGAGGTCGGGCAGGGGTTCGCCCTCCTCGCTCACCACGCGCCGCGACCAGCTGCCGTCGGGCAGCATGCGCCACGACGAGACCTCGTCGCTGAACGCGAACGAGAAGAAGCGGTCGATACGGGCGAGGTGCTCGCGGTCGAGCAGGCGCACGAGCACCTCGATGCGGCGGTCGAGGTTGCGGTGCATGAGGTCGGCGCTGCCGATGTAGACCTCGCGCTCGCCCGCGTTCTCGAAGGCGTAGATGCGGGAGTGCTCGAGGTAGCGGCCGAGCACGGAGCGCACGCGGATGTTCTCGGACAGTCCGGGCACCCCCGCGCGGATCGAGCAGATGCCGCGCACCCAGATCTCGATGGGGACCCCGGCGCGGCTCGCGCGGTAGAGCGCGTCGATGATCGCTTCGTCGACCATCGAGTTCGCCTTGAGCTTGATCCCGCTGGGGCGACCGGCTCGGGCGTGCTCGGCCTCGCGCTCGATGCGGTCGAGCAGGCCCTGGCGGAGCTGCAGGGGGGCGACGAGCAGCCGGTCGTACTGCGTCTCGATCGCGTAGCCCGAGAGCACGTTGAAGAGCCGGGTCACGTCGCGGCCGACCTCGTCGGAGGAGGTGAACAGGCCGAAGTCCTCGTAGATGCGACTGGTCTTCGGGTTGTAGTTGCCGGTGCCGATGTGGCAGTAGTGCCGCAGCCGACCCTGCTCCTCGCGGATCACGTGCACGAGCTTGCAGTGGGTCTTGAGGCCGACGAGGCCGTACACCACGTGCACGCCCGCCTGCTCGAGCTTGCGGGCCCACGTGATGTTGGCCTCCTCGTCGAAGCGGGCCTTGATCTCGACGAGCGCGAGGACCTGCTTCCCGGCCTCGGCGGCTTTGATGAGGGAGGCGACGATGGGGCTGTCGCCCGAGGTCCGGTAGAGCGTCTGCTTGATGGCGAGCACGTCGGGATCGGTCGCGGCCTGCTCGACGAACGCCTGCACACTGGTGGAGAAGGACTCGTAGGGGTGGTGCACGAGCACTTCGCGGCGGGCGATCGCGCGGAACACGTCGGGCTTCTCGCTCGGCGTGTTCGGGCGGAACTGCGGGTGGGTCACGGGGATGTGCGGGGTGAACTTGAGGTCGGGGCGCTCGACGCGGGTCACGGCGAAGAGGCCGCCGAGGTCGAGCGGCGCGGGCAGCGTGTAGACCTGCTCCTCGTCGATGTCGAACTCGCGCACCAGCAGGTCGAGCGTGGCCTCGTCCATGTCGTCCGAGATCTCGAGGCGGATCGGCGGACCGAAGCGACGGCGCAGCAGCTCCTTCTCGAGCGCCTGGATCAGGTTCTCGGTCTCGTCCTCCTCGATCTCCACGTCCTCGTTCCGGGTGACGCGGAACACGTGGTGATCGATGACCTCCATGCCGGGGAAGAGCCCGTCGAGCTGGTTCGCGATGAGCTCCTCGAGGGAGATGAAGCGGACGTCCTCGGCCGACTCGCGACGGTCGACGCGGACGTAGCGGGGGATCATCTGCGGCACCTTGAGCCGGGCGAACTCGACCTTGTCGGTGCGGGGGTTGCGCACCCGGATCGACAGGTTGAGCGCGCGGCCCGAGATGTAGGGGAACGGGTGCGCGGGGTCGACCGCGAGCGGCATGAGCACGGGGTAGATGTGCTGCTCGTAGTACTCGGTGAGGATCGCGTGGTCGGCGTCGTCGAGGGTGTCCCAGTCGACGATCTTGACCCCGGCCTCGGCGAGCCCGGGCTGCACCTGCTCGGCGAAGCAGCGCGCGTGGCGCAGCTGCAGCTCGTAGGCGACGCGGTTGATCTCGGCGAGCACCTCCGTGGGCGCGCGACCGACGTTCGTGGGGACCGCGAGGCCGGTCACGATGCGGCGCTTGAGACCGGCGACGCGAACCATGAAGAACTCGTCGAGGTTCGAGGCGAAGATCGCGAGGAAGTTCGCCCGCTCGAGCAGCGGCACGGTGGGATCCTCGGCGAGCTCGAGCACGCGCTGGTTGAAGGCGAGCCAGCTGAGCTCGCGATCGAGGTACCGATCGGCCGGCAGATCGTCGGTGCCGGCGTGCAGGATCGCGTCCGTCTGGTGGCGGGTGTCGTCGCTCATGCTCCCCATTCTGTCATTCGGGATCGGCTCGGCACCCGCCGTTCACGAGGAGTTCTCCGCGGTGTCGCCCGGCCCCGCGGAGCGCAGCCACTGCCGGCTCTCGCGCTCCAGCGCGAAGCCGGCCCGCTCGTAGAGGCGGATCGCGCGGTCGTTGGTGCCGTCGACGTAGAGGGAGACCCGGTCCGGGCGGTGCGCGGCCATGCGCGCGAGGGCGGCGTCGAGCAGTGCGCGGCCGAGGCCCCGGCCGGCGTGGGCCGGGTCGACGCCGAGCACGTACAGCTCGCACTCCGTCCCGTCGTCGCGGCCCACGGTCTTGACCCAGGCGAAGCCCGCGAGCGGGGCGCCGGGTTCGGCACCGTCGGCGGCGAGCAGCACGTCGTCGGCCGCGAACCAGGGCTCGCGAGCGAGCGTCGCGAAGTCCGCGGCGGTCATGGCGCCCTGCTCGGGGTGGCCGGCGAAGGCGAGGGCGTTGACGCGCACCCAGTCGGCCAGCTGCTCGGCGTCGCCCGGGTCGGCGGCCGGGGCCGAGAACCCCGCGGCGAGGACCGGTGCGACGGGGTCCGGCGATCCCTGCGGGAGCCGCTCGGGATCGAGCGTCATCAGGTGGAGCGAGCGGACCGGAGCGAACCCGGCCGCGCTCAGGAGCGCTTCCGCCGCGGGGTTCGCGCCGTGCACCCAGGCGCGCAGCTCGCCGCCCGCCTCCGGCAGGGTCAGGAGCTCGGCGAGGGCCGCGGTCGCGATGCCGCGGCCGCGGGCATCCGGGCGGACCACGAGGTCGAGTTCGCCGGCGCCCACGATGCCGACCGCGTCCGGCGCGATCCCGGGATCCTCGCCGAATGCGAGCACGCGCCGATGCCCCTGCGCGGCTCCGGCGACGGCCTGGTCGGAGACGGGGGCCGCGCCGTCGGCTCGCTCGGTCGCGTCGAGCAGGGCGCGCACCGCTGCCCAGCCGTCGGCGGATCGCGGATCGATCTCGATGCTCATTCGCCGTCCTCCGTGTCCTGCGGTTCGCGCGCGAAGCCGTAGCCGACGCCCCGCACCGTGCCGATGAGCGAGTCGTGCTCGCCGAGCTTCGCGCGCAGTCGGCGCACGTGCACGTCGACCGTGCGCGTGCCGCCGAAGTAGTCGGTGCCCCAGACGTCGCTGAGCAACTGCTCGCGGGTGAACACGCGCCCGGGGTGCGCGGCGAGGAAGTGCAGCAGCTCGAACTCCTTGTAGGTGAGGTCGAGCGGCCGGTCGTGCAGCCGCGCGGTGAACGTCTCCTCGTCGATGCGGAGCCCCGTGGCGCCCGTTTCGGCGGTGCCCGCTCCGCGCCGCTGCGCGCGCTCGCAGGCGAGTCGCAGGCGCAGGTCGATCTCGGCTGGGGATGCGGTCGGCAGCAGGACGTCGTCGATGCCCCACTCGGTCGTGACGGCGGTCAGCGTGGACTCGGCGATGACGAGCAGGACCGGGGTCGCGGTGCTCGAGGAGAGGGCCTGCCCGGCGCTGCGCGCGAGGCGGGGGTGCTGGGTGCCGTCGATGAGCACGGCGTCTGACCGGGCCGCGAGGCTCGGGCTCGGCTCGATCGACAGCGGCGCCGCGCGCAGCTCGTGGGCCAGCAGCTCCACGCCGGGGAGGGCATCGGCCGGGTCCTGGTCGGCGAGGCAGAGCAACTGCATCGGTGCGCTCCCCTCTGCCGCGGCGATCGAGACCCCTCCATCCTAGGCGGAGCGCTGTGCCACAATGGCCGGGTGAGCGACACCGACGAAGTGCATTCCTGGCACCTGCCGAGGCTGATCATCGCCTGGGCCGTCGCCGCCGTGATCGGCGTGCTCGTGACCGTGCTAGAGCACGATGCCGAGCAGCGCTTCGCCTGGCTCGCGCTCGCCATCGGGGCGAGCACGCTCGTGACCTTCGGCCTGCAGCTCGGAACGGCGCAGCGCGAGGGGTTCATCACCCGGACGGCGTTCAGCGTCGCGGGCTCGGTGGTGGTGATCGCGGTGATCGACCTCATCGGCCTGCTCGTCGGCTGAGCGGCGTCTCCGCGCTGGTAGCATGGGGCCATGCTCGCTCTCGAACTCTTCTTCCTCGGACTGCTCGGCCTGGCTTCGCTCTCCATCGCGTGGGTGGCCGGAACCGTCGTCTACAAGCTGTTCAAGGGTCAGCGCTAGGCCGCGTGCCCAGCAGCTTCCTGCGACTTCCCGGCGCCGTCGAGGCGTCGGACTCCGGCGTCGCCGCCCACTACGGCGCCCCGCTCATCGAGCAGCGGGCGCTCGAAGCCGGTGACGCGATCGTCGATCTCGGGCACCACGAGGTCCTCACCATCGGCGGCCCCGACCGGCTGAGCTGGCTGCACTCGTTCACGAGCCAGAGCCTCGCCGGCCTGCGTCCGGGCGAATCCGCCGAGACCCTGCTGCTCGATCCCAACGGGCGCATCGAGCACCCGATCCGCGTCGTCGACGACGGGGAGCGGCTCTGGCTGCTCCTCGACCCGGGCCGCGGCGCCGATCTCCTGGCCTTCCTGCTGCGCATGCGCTTCGCGCTGCGCGTCGAGATCGAAGATCGCAGCGCCGACTTCGCGACCGTGCTCGCCATGGGCGACGGGACCGCTGCGCCCGCGATCGCAGCGCTCGGCATCGCCGCGGCCGTGTGGCGGGACCCGTGGGGCGCGCTCGTGCACGGCGGCGCGCAGTACGCGGGTCGGCATCCCGGCGAGGGCTGGAACGCGATCCGGTTCGTCGTGCCGCGGGCCGGGCTCGACCGGGTCGCCGGTCTGGTCGACGGCACCGCGATCCGCGCGGCGGGGCTGTCCGCGCTCGACGCGCTCGAGATCCGCGCCGCACGCCCGTCCGCGGCCGAACTCGACGAGCGGGCGATCCCGCACGAGTTCGATTGGCTGCGATCCGCCGTGCACCTGAACAAGGGCTGCTACCGCGGACAGGAGACGGTGGCGAAGGTGCACAACCTCGGCCATCCACCGCGACGTCTCGTGCTGCTGCACCTCGACGGCTCCGCAGGGGAGCTCCCCGAAGCGGGCGCCCTCGTGTACCGTGCGGGGGAGTCCGCCGGTGCCGACGCGCGACCGGTCGGCCGGGTGACCCGGGCCGGCCTGCACCACGAGTGGGGCGGGATCGCCCTCGCGCTGCTCAAGCGTTCGGTCCAGGAGGATGCGGCGCTCGAGGTCCGTCTCGGCGAGGGGCCGGACGCGGTCGCAGCCGCGCAGGAGACGATCGTGCCCGCGGACGCGGGCGCGACGCGCGGCGTTCCCCGCCTGCCGCGCATCTGAATCCGGTCGCGCGCTCGCCTAGACTTGGGGCATGACGAACACGCTGATCCTGCTTCGCCACGGCCAGAGCGAATGGAACCAGAAGAACCTGTTCACCGGGTGGGTCGATGTGCGACTCACCGAGCAGGGCCGCGGCGAGGCCGCGCGCGCCGGTGACCTGCTCGCAGAGTCGGGCCTGCTGCCCGACGTGCTGCACACCTCCGTGCTCAGCCGCGCGATCCAGACCGCGAACCTCGCGCTTGAGAGCGCCGACCGCATGTGGATCCCGGTGCGTCGCTCCTGGCGCCTCAACGAGCGCCACTACGGCGCGCTGCAGGGCCTCGACAAGGCCGAGACGCTGCAGAAGTACGGCGAGGAGCAGTTCATGGAGTGGCGTCGCTCCTTCGACACCCCGCCGCCCGTGCTCGACGACGCGAGCGAGTGGTCGCAGGCGAACGATCCCCGCTACGACGGCATCGACGGCGAGAAGCCGCGCACGGAGTGCCTGAAGGACGTCATCGAGCGGATGGTCCCCTACTGGGAGAACAGCATCGTGCCCGACCTGAACGCGGGGAACACCGTGCTGGTCACGGCGCACGGCAACTCGCTGCGCGCGCTGGTGAAGCACCTCGAGGGCATCTCCGACGAGGACATCGCGGGGCTCAACATCCCGACGGGCATGCCGCTCGTCTACGAGATCGACGAGGCGGGCCGCCCGACCGGCCCCGGCCGCTACCTCGACCCCGAGGCCGCCGCCGCGGGTGCCGCCGCGGTCGCCAGCCAGGGGCGCTGAGCGCACGCATCGGTCATGCCGCGGCCGCGCCCTGCGAATAGGGGCGCGTCGCTGGCCCGGTGGCCCCTGGGTTCAGGGACGGCTCGCTCGCTCCAGACGCGCTCGAAAGCGCGACGCCTTCTGCGAGTGAGAAGCTGAGTCGGGGCTACTCCAACATTGCTTCAGCGGCCTCTACCTGTACTTGGGAAATGGTGCACGATTGGATGAAGCCTTCATCAATTCTCTCGCACTCGAGTCCTTTTGCACGGGTCACGAGGTAAACTTCGCCGCTGAACAGAAGAGGGGGCAAAGAGAACCTGGTCCCAGGGAGCGGGATCTCCTTCTTCTCGTTGCCAGCTATTGTTGAGACTAGAATTCTCCCGGAAGCCGGGTATCTGCTGAAAATCTCCAGTAGTGCTTGCTGACTTTCCCCGGGCTCTAGCATTAATGTTGCGGCGACCGGGCGCTCGGCTGGATCCTTGTTATCGTCCATTGAGATCTGGCTGGCGATTGAATCATTCTTGTCTGCTTCGATTCGAATGTACTGAATGGTCGCCGGCCTCGGGTTCCTTGAATCGCAAATTACCCGAATTCTTGGTTCCCCTCTATCCGGGAGTGTAGATGATTCTGGACGAAAGTCCGTGAGGGATAGCGTAACGCCATCTTCCGCTGAGTTGAACATGTCAACATGGAAGCGGCGAATCAAAGGAGATCCGTATCTTTTGAGCCATGCTTCTTGGGCGGGTCCACAGCTCTCTTCGCCTGCTTCTGGAATTGGAAAATTGCCACCAATGGCCGAGGCTGGGATATGCCACTCACTGAAATCGTCGAGGGTTGAAGTTGTTTCGAGCTGCAGGCTATCGCTGTTTGTCGAGTTCCTCGTGAATATTTCCCAGGCATCGATAACGTCTAGGAACAGGCCAGTGGCAAGAGAGGTGGCTCCCACGATGCTAGAAACTAGTAGCAAGCGCCTTTTGTCCTTGCGTGCCATGCTTACGGTCGCTCAACAGTCTCGGCGGCACGCTTCATGAGTAAAGCCGCTTCCTTAAGGGTGCAGGGGTGTGTCTTGGTCCGATTTGGGTCAGATGGTGAAGTCTCGGGGACTCCGCACCGAAATCTTCCGTCTCCTTGCGCATAAGTTCCATAGCCAACAAAGAAGCCCGGGACCGACTCTCTTTGGAAAGAGACGTCTTCTGCCAGCGTGACAGTCTCTTCTGTTCTTGCAATATCTGCAAGGACTGTGCCTTCATACTGTCGTTGCGTGTCCACTTCGGGGGCTCGAGCAATGAAAATGTGGGAGGCCTTTTGGGGGCTGACGTTGATTGTTGCGGGCATGCCTTCTTGGTGTGTTGACTGAGTGGCACCTTTGCTCCATCGGGCCGCTTTTCCGTCAATTCCCATAAGTATCAACTGGCCGAAGCTGTTTCCCATTCCCCCTGTAGGGCAAGAAAAGGAAATGAGTGGCACGCTATCCACTTCGTTCCCTATGAAGCGAATATTTTTCAATGAGAGAGATCCGCCTGCGGTGGCATTGTTGGAAAGCGTGAGTTCAAGGAGTCCCCAGCCGCCGAAACTAGGGGCTGGTTTGGCGTTCTTCTGAAGCCATTTGTATTGCTCGGGGCTGCATGTATAGTTTCCCTTTATTCGGGTGGGGTTGTCCGGAAAGTCTTGAATCTTGGCATCGGTTGGTATTTGCCACCAGTAGCTAAAATGATCTCGATTGGAGGCGAAAGGTCGGGGGTTTTGGGCTCTGGCGATTCCTTTCTTCGAGGCCGGGCGCATCGTTTCATTCGCGGGCGTGGGGGTATTGTTGGGCTTCGAGATGGTCAAAGTCTTGGTTGAGGAGCGCTCGGTCCCCAACGTGTCGACGATGACTACTGTGGAAGTGGTGGCGAGTACTGAACCCACGACTATTGACCAAATTAGGCTTCTGCGCCGCTGCCTGCTTGATCTGTAGGACCTGGTCGAAGGCTGGGGTGCTCTTGGGCTTTGTTCCGAGTGCATTTCCGCTGCGTTCCTTGGAGTTTTGAGAAGGTTCTCGTTTCACCATACTGGAAGCGGAGAATTTTTTTGCAAGAGGAACGGGGTTGATTTCACGGGCCACTGCTCACCGAAATTGTTTATCTCTGTGTGTGTCTGGCCGAGCGCGTGGCCTCAGGCGCGCTCGATGAGGGCGGTCGCGATCGCTGCGACCCCCTCATCGCGGCCGGTGAAGCCGAGGCCGTCGCTCGTCGTGGCGCCGAGGCTCACGGGTGCGCCGAGGACCGCGCTCATGCGCGCCTCGGCCTCGGCCCGCCGCGGCGAGAACTTCGGCCGGGTGCCGACGATCTGCACGGAGACGTTGACGGGGCGCCAGCCCTCGGACCCGAGGCGCTCGAGGGCGAGCCGCACGAAGCCGGTGCTGTCGGCGTTCTCGGTCCCGGGCAGATCGATGCCGACGAGCCCGCCGATGTCGCCCAGACCTGCGGCCGAGAGCAGCGCGTCCACGATCGCGTGGCAGACGACGTCGCCGTCGCTGTGCCCCGAGAGCCCCGGCTCTCCCGGCCACTCGAGGCCCGCGAGCCGCAGGGGGGCGTCCGGGGCGTAGGCGTGCGCGTCGACCCCTGTTCCGACGCGGATCATCGCGCTCCCGGGCCGCCGCCGAGGCTCGCCAGCAGCGCCTCGAGGATCACACGATCCTCGGGGGTCGTGAGCTTGTGCGCGCGCTGCTCGCCGGCCACCGTTCGCACGGTGCCGCCGGCGCGCTGCACGACCTCGGCATCGTCGGTCGGCCCCGCCTCCTGCCGCTCCGGGTCGCCGTCCTGGAGCTGCGCCGTCGCGTGCGCGGCGGCGAGCAGCTCGCGCGGGAAGCCCTGCGGGGTCTGCACCGCGACGAGGGGCGAGCGGTCCACCGTCTCGCGCACGACGCCGTCCTCGCCGATCCGTTTCAGGGTGTCGGCGATGGGCAGGGCGGGCACCACCGCGGTTCCCGCACGCAGCACCTCCGCCGCGACGCGGTCGAACAGCTCCGGGCTCGCGAGGGGCCGGGCCGCATCGTGCACGAGCACCGTCGTCACCGAGTCGGGCAGGGCTTCGAGACCGAACCGGACCGACTCGTGCCGTTCCCGTCCGCCGGGGACGACCGCGGTCGACCAGCCGCAGTCGTCGGGGAGCGCCTCGTCGAGCAGTTCGAGCGTCTCGGCGGCGCGCTCGGCGGGCACCACCACCGCGATGTGCCCGGCGTGGGGGAGCGCGACCACCGCGCGGAGCGCGTGCTCGAGCACGGAGCGCCCGCCGATCTCGACGAAGGCCTTGGGGACTCCTGCGCCGAGCCGGGTGCCGCTGCCGGCGCCGACGAGCACGACGCCGAGACTGCCGATGGGGTGCGGGGTGCCGCCGGTCCCGGGGTGCTCGTTCGCGAGCGGTGAGCGTTCCATGCGCTCAGGCTACCGCCTGGGCGGCGAACGGCACCCGGCGCCGGGCGATCGGAACCGGAAACGCAGAACGCCCCGCTCGTGAGCGGGGCGTTCTGCGTCGGACGGGGGCCTAGGAGGCCAGCACCTCGTCGAGCATCTCGGATGCCTTGTCCTCGTCGGTCTTCTCGGCGAGCGCGAGCTCGGAGACGAGAATCTGGCGGGCTTTGGCGAGCATGCGCTTCTCGCCGGCGGACAGCGAGCGGACCTCCTGATCGCGACGCCAGAGGTCGCGCACGACCTCGGACACCTTGATGACATCGCCGGAGGCGAGCTTCTCGAGGTTCGCCTTGTAGCGGCGGGACCAGTTGGTGGGCTCCTCGGTGAACGGGGCGCGCAGGACCTCGAAGACCTGCTCGAGGCCCTCCTGGTCGATGACGTCGCGGACGCCGACCAGATCGCAGTTCTCTGCCGGCACCTCGATGGTCAGGTCGCCCTGGTTCACCTGGAGCTTGAGGAAGAGCTTCTCTTCGCCGCCCAGTTTGCGCGTCTTGACCTCGATGATCTTGGCCGCGCCGTGATGGGGATAGACGACAGTCTCTCCGACCTCAAATTGCATGGAGTGGCTCCTTCGTGTTCCAACCTCTAGAATACCACACCGGCATACCGCTAGTAAGGGCAGCCTAAGCTGCGTCGAGTTGCGCCCTGGCGGTAGGATGATTCCAAACTGCTCGCGGAGCGGGCAGGGACTCGACCACCATCGCTTCGGAGGATCTCCTTGAAGATTCGGATCGCCTCATCCATCGCCCTCGCGGCGGCGCTCACCCTCGGCGCGACCGGCTGCAGCCTGATCGCGGCGCAGGACACGCTGATCCAGTACGCGCCGAGCGACGGGGTCGACGCCAACGTCAGCGGCGTCGAGGTGCGCAACCTCATGCTGGTCGCCGACGAGAGCGGCGAGCAGCAGAACGTCGTCTTCACCGGCATCAACGCCGGCGAGAAGGCGCAGCAGCTGACCATCTCCTTCATGGCCGACGGGCAGCAGGTCGCCACCTCGGAGTTCGAGATCCCCGCCGGCACCACCAAGTTCGGCGACCCCGAGGGCGAGCAGGCCCCGGTGCTCGTGCAGATCCCCGAGGCGAAGGCCGGCTCGCTCGTCGACGCCTACCTCTCGACCCCCGGCGCGGCCGAGGTGCAGCACCGCGTCCCCGTGCTCGACGGCTCGCTGAAGGAATACCGCCCCTACGTGCTGACGGCCGAGCAGGTCACGAAGTTCTCGGCGCCGGGCGAGAAGGCCGCCGACGCGAAGGCCGGCGCGGAGTCGACCTCCGCCAACTGACGCTCGCACGCGAACGAACGGAGGGCCCGCAGGCATCGCCTGCGGGCCCTCCGTCGTCTCCGGCTCGGGCCGGGATCATCAGGCGAAGCGGTAGCCGACGCCGCGGACCGTCGTGACGATCGTGGGGTCGGACGGCACGGGCTCGATCCGGGACCGGATCCGCTTGATGTGCACGTCGAGCGTCTTGGTATCGCCGTAGTAGTTGCTGCCCCACACGCGGTCGATGAGCTGGCCGCGCGTGAGCACCCGGCCCGAGTGCCGCATGAGCAGTTCGAGCAGTTCGAACTCGCGCAGCGGCATCGAGATCTCCTCGCCCCGCACCGAGACGGTGTGGCGCTCGGTGTCGAGTCGCACGCCGAGCTCCTCCAGCACGCCCTCCTCGGTCTCTTCCTCCTCCGGCTCGCCGGCGTGGCCGCGGCGCAGCGCGGCGCGGACCCGGGCCAGCAGCTCACGGGTCGAGTAGGGCTTCGTGATGTAGTCGTCCGCACCGAGTTCGAGGCCCACCACGATGTCGATCTCGCTGTCCTTCGCGGTCAGCATGATGATCGGGACCTGCGAGCGCGCACGGATCGACCGGCAGACCTCGGTTCCGGGCAGGCCCGGCAGCATGAGGTCGAGCAGGACAAGATCGAACTGCTCCTCGGGGAAGACCCGGATCGCCTCCGAGCCGTCGGCGACGACGCGGACCCGGTAGCCCTCGCGCTCGAGCAGGAACGCGAGCGGTTGCGAGATCGATTCCTCGTCCTCGACCAGCAGGATGCGCTGACTCACGCCGTGACCTCTTTCTTCCGCGATGCGGACGCTTGCTTCTGGATCTTCTTGGTCTTCGCCGAGCCGCGGGCCTTCTTCGCCTTCTTCGACTTCGGGTCCTCGAGATCGACGAGCGGGAAGGTCAGGCTGAAACTGGATCCCACGCCCGGCTGCGACCAGACCTGGATGTCGCCGCCGTGCGAGCGCATGGTGTGCCTGGCGATGCTCAGGCCGAGGCCCGTGCCTCCGCCGGCGCGGCTGCGCGAGGCGTCCACCCGGTAGAAGCGCTCGAAGATGCGGGGGAGGAGCTCGGCGGGAATGCCCTCTCCCTGATCGGTGACGGTCACGACGCAGGCACGGTCGGTGACCTCCATGCCGACTCCCACGCGGCCTCCGTCGGGGGAGTGGCGGATGGCGTTGCTCAGCAGGTTGGCGATGGCGACGCCGAGCGAGGCCTGCCTGCCGAGGGTGACGAGATCGCCGAGCTCCGCCGGGGGCTCGGTCACGACGAGTTCGACGCCGTGCTGCTCCGCGTAGGTGCGGTGGGCATCCACCTCGGCCCGCACGAGCCCGCGGAGCGACACGGGTTCACGGTCCTCGGGCTGCACCGAGCCCTGGGCCTCCGAGAGCTGGATGATGTCGCGCGACAGGTTGCCGAGGCGCTGCGACTCCTTCATCAGGGTCTGCGCGAATCCGCGCACCCGCTCGGGCTCGTCCGCGGCCTCGTGCACCGCCTCCGAGAGCAGGCTGATCGCGGCGATGGGGGTCTTGAGCTCGTGGCTGACGTTCGCGATGAAGTCGCGGCGCATGGCGTTGACGCGCTGCTCCTCGCCGAGGTCCTCGGCGATCACCACGAGGAACCGCCGCTGGATCCGGAACAGGTGCACGCGCACGGTGTCCGCGGTGTCGTCCGCCGACGGCTGCCGGGTCTCGGTCATGCCCGTCGACATCACGCGCCGGGCCTGGGCCAGGAAATCCTGCTCGCGCAGCTGCTCGCCGGTGATGCGGGGGTCGTCCCGGGCGGCGGGGTTCGCGTAGACGGGGGAGAGGGAGGAATCGAGGATCACGGCGAAGCTGTCATGCTCGTTCAGGATCTCGACGGCGACCTCGGGGAGCTCGGGGCGCATGGCGGCGGCTCGTCGGCGACCGGCCGAGCGTGCGGCGGTGATCGTCGCCGTGACCAGGACTCCGATGAGGATCCCCAGGCCGATGGAGGCGAGCACGAGCAGAGTCGGGGTCATGGCACCCATGGTATTCCGCGGCGATCGGCGGGACCCCCGTGTTCAACTCCTGTTTACCTGAGGGCCGGGAGGCGTTCACGGCCGTGGGGAACACTGATGCCGTAACGTTGCGTGCGACGCGCCCTCCCGGCGCGCCGGAGGAAAGGGAACCGTTCGATATGCGTGAAGTCTTCCAGCAGGAGCTGCGCGAGGTGCAGGACCGCCTCGTGGAGATCGCTGAGCTCGTGAAGGACGCGATCCAGCAGGCGACCACCGCCTTCGGGAACTCCGACGTCGCTCTCGCGGAGCAGGTCATCGACAGCAGCGAGGCGGTCGAGGAGCAGGCGGGCGCGCTCGACGAGCTCACCATCGACATCCTCGCCCGGCAGCAGCCGGTCGCCTCCGACCTGCGCCTCATGGTGGGCGCGCTGCGCATGAGCGCCTCGCTCGAGCGCATGGCCGACCTCGCGCAGCACATCGCGCAGCTGGCGCGCTACCGCTACCCCGAGAGCGCGATCCCCAAGGGCCTGAAGAAGACCTTCGTGCGCATGGGCGAGCTCGACGTGCTCATGGCGGAGAAGCTCGTCGAGCTCCTCCGCAACCAGGATCCGGCCACGATCGACGTGATCCGCGACATGGACGACGACATCGACGAGCTGCACGCCAAGGTCTTCGAGAAGGTCCTCAGCGACAAGCTGCAGGCCGACCCGACCGGCGTGGTCGACGCGACCCTCGCGAGCCGCTACCACGAGCGCTTCGGGGATCACGCGGTGCACATCTCGAAGCAGATGAACTTCTTCCTGCGCGGAGAGCTCGAGTAGGCGGGATCGGCGTCACACGGGGCGAGCGCCCCTGACGAGGCCGTAGACTCGAAGGATGCAACAGCGGATCTACGACTCACGGACCCAGGACGTCGTCGACTTCGTCCCGCGCGAAGCGGGACGCGTCGGGCTGTACGTCTGCGGGCCGACCGTGCAGTCCGCTCCGCACATCGGACACCTGCGCAGCGCGCTCGTGTACGACCAGATGCGGCGCTGGTTCGAGGCGACGGGCCTCGAGGTGACGCTGATCCGCAACGTCACCGACATCGACGACAAGATCCTCGACAACGCGCGCATCGCGCGCGAGGCGGGCGGCTCGGAAGAGTGGTGGGCCCTGGCCTACCGGGTCGAGCGCGACTTCACCGCTGCGTACGACGCGATCGGCGTGCTGCCGCCCACCTACGAGCCGCGCGCGACGGCGAACATCCGCGAGATGGTCGAGCTGATCGAGCGGCTCATCGACCGCGGCCACGCCTACCGCGCTGCCGACGGCTCGGCGAGCGTCTACTTCGACACCGCGAGCTGGCCCGAGTACGGCGCGCTCACCCGGCAGCGCCGGGAGCAGATGGAGGACGCCGCCGACTCCGAGCCGGTGGGCAAGCGGGATCCCCGCGATTTCGCGCTGTGGAAGGCGTCGCGCGAGACCGAGCCGGCGACCGCGTCGTGGCCGTCCCCGTGGGGTGCGGGCCGTCCCGGCTGGCACATCGAGTGCTCCGCCATGGCCACCCGCTACCTCGGCACCGAGTTCGACATCCACGGCGGCGGCCTCGACCTGCGCTTCCCGCACCACGAGAACGAGCTCGCCCAGTCCTCGGCGGCGGGGCACGGTTTCGCCCGGCACTGGATCCACAACGGCCTCGTGAACACCGGTGGCCAGAAGATGTCGAAGTCGCTCGGCAACTCGCTCTTCGCCCACGACCTGCTGGCGCAGACGCGGCCGATCGTGTTGCGCTACTTCCTCGGCTCGGCCCACTACCGCTCGGTGCTCGAGTTCTCCGAGACCTCGCTGACCGAGGCCGCCGCGGCGTTCGAGCGGATCGAGGGATTCCTGGCGCGCGCGACCGAACGCTCGGGTGCCGCTCCCGAGCCGGGAGCGCTGCCGCGGGCCTTCGTCGATGCGATGCTCGACGACTTCGCGGTGCCGCAGGCGCTCGCGGCGCTGCACGAGGCCGTGCGCGCGGGCAACACCGCGATCGATGCCGGTGATGCCGACGAGCTGAGTGCTCGTGCGGGCGAGGTCGTCGCGATGCTGCGCGTGCTCGGGCTCGATCCGTCCGACGCGGTCTGGAGCGCGGGTGCTGCCGCGGGCGCGGGCGCAGCGGCCGAGGGCGCGCTCGACGCGCTCGTCGGCGCACTGATCGAGCAGCGCGCGGAGGCGCGCGCCAACAAGGACTTCGCTACGAGCGACGCGATTCGCGACCGGCTGCAGGCCGCGGGCATCGCACTCGAAGATCGTCAGAACGGAACGGGCTGGAGCCTCGCATGAGCAATAAGAGTGGGCGCGCGGGCGCCGTACGCAAGAAGAGCCGCGGCAAGGCCGTGGGATCGGGCGGTCAGGGCCGTCAGGCGCTGGAGGGCCGCAAGCCGACCCCCAAGGCGGAGGACCGCCCTTACCATCCGGCGGGCAAGGCCAAGGCCGCGCGCGAGCGCCTGAACGCGGCGCGCGATCGTCACGGCAACCGCGGCGGCTCGGGCAACCGCGGGGGCTCGGGCGAGCGCGTGCAGCGCTCCACCCGCAAGCCGGTCGACACCGAGCTCGTCACCGGTCGCAACGCGGTGCTCGAAGCGCTGCGCACCAAGACCCCGGCGACCGCGCTCTACGTCGCGGCGAAGGTCGAGATGGACGACCGCATGCGCGAGATCCTCGGCCTGGCGGTCGGGCGCGGGGTTCCCGTGCTCGAGGTGATGCGCGCCGAGCTCGATCGCATGACCATGCGCGACACCGTGCACCAGGGCGTGCTGCTCAAGGTGCCGCCCTACGAGTACGCGCACCCGCTGGAGGTGCTGGACCAGGTCGAGGAGCGCGGCGAGAACCCGCTGCTCGTGGCGCTCGATGGGGTCACGGATCCGCGCAACCTCGGGGCGATCATCCGCTCGGTCGCCGCGTTCGGCGGCCAGGGCGTCATCGTGCCGCAGCGTCGTTCGGTCGGCGTGAACGCCGCGGCCTGGAAGACCTCCGCGGGCGCGGCGGCGCGCGTGCCCGTGGCGATGGCCACGAACCTCACGCGGACGCTCAAGGACCTGAAGAAGCGCGGCGTCTTCGTGATCGGCCTGGACGGCGGCGGCGACGTCGAGCTTCCCGGTCTCGAGCTCGCGGACCGTCCCGTGGTGCTCGTGGTCGGCAGCGAGGGCGAGGGCCTCTCGCGTCTCGTCACGGAGACCTGCGACGTGATCGTGTCGGTGCCGATCTCGGCCGCGACGGAGTCGCTCAACGCGGGAATCGCTGCGAGCGTCACCCTCTACGAAGTGTCGAAGCTCCGCGCCGAGCGCGCGGCCGTCTCCGAGTAGGCGCGGACGGCTCACAGCACCGTCAGCGAGGTCGCGATCCAGCGCCTGCGCAGGTATTCGAGGCGCATCGGTACCGCGTAGGCGCGCATCGCCGTGTGCAGTGTGACGGACGCCTCGGCGACGTTCGGGCGCGGCCGCGTGATGTGCGCGGGACCGGCCTCCGGGACCGAGCGGCGCTGATCGCCCAGCACGCGGCGGCGCTCCTCGTGCATCGCCCGGAGGCGTTCGAGGCGCCGGGCGACGAGCGGCGTGATCCAGGGGCCCAGTTGCGCCGCGGTCCGGGTCCCGTCGATGACCTCGAACGCGCGGACCGCGAGGTTCCGGATCAGGCGGGGCGGCGGTTCGGGAATGTCGGCGGGCACCGGTTCCTGCGGCTTCGGCCACTGCAAGTGGTGGTCGGAGCTCGACGGCCGTCGGTGCCGGTGCGGGGGCGAGTGCTGGTGGGCGCGCGAGCGCATGCGGGTATCGGGCACGGGATCCTCTCGAAACGTGATGGACGTCCCCCACAGACCCCGGATCCGCTCGCAGCGCCGGGCGGCGTGCGAGCGGATGCCTTCAACCCTAGAAAACCGGATCAATCGACGGTCAAGCGTGTTCGCGCACGGTGCTTCCGTGCATTCGGTGTCTGCGCCCGGTTGCTCGCTCGGTCGGGCACGCTCGCCGCGTTCCGGGGCCGCCGCGCGAAACGTTAGGCTGATCCCGTGTCGACGCTGCAGAATCTCGCCGAGAAGTACTCGAACCTCAGCCAGGAGGAGATCGAGTGGCTCGATCTGCTCGTGCTCGACTGGCCGCTGCTCGCCGACCTCGCGCTCGGCGACGTCGTGCTGTGGGCGCCGACCGACGCGGGGAGTACCTCGCGGTCGCGCACAGCCGCCCGGCGGGTTCGGTCACGCTCTTCTACCGGGACGTGATCGGCGACTTCCTGCGTCCCGACTGGCGCGACCTCGTCGACGAGGCCATGACCACCCGGGCCCCGGTCGTCTCCACCTCTCCGGCCTGGTACGAGGAGAACCCGATGAACCTCACCGCGTTCTCGGTGAGCCGTCGCGACGAGCAGGGACGGCTGCAGGGGCCGTTCGCGGTCGTCACGCTGCACACGAGCAGCGCCGACCAGCAGAGCGCCTCGCGCATCGGCGCCGCGTTCCGCGAGTGCGCCTCCGATCTCTTCTCCATGATCCAGCACGGGCTCTTCCCGTCGCCGGGCACCACCAAGGGCCGCGAGCGCGGCGCACCCCGGGCCGCGGACGGCCTCGTGCGCGTCGCCACCGACGGCGAGGTCACCTTCGCGAGCCCCAACACCCAGACCACCTTCACCCTGCTGGGCTACCGCGACGAGCTCGAGGGCGAGAAGCTGAGCGAGGTGCTCGCCGAACTGCTGAAGGGCCAGTTCGACACCAACGAGTCCCTGCCGCTCATCACCCAGGGCAAGATCGCGAAGCGCGCCGACATCGAGGCGAGGGGCCGCGTGGTGACCCTCCGATCGATCCCGGTGATCCGCGACGGAGAGCGGGCCGGCGGGATCATCCTGACCCGCGACGTGACCGACCTGCGCCAGCAGGAGCAGGAGCTCATCACCAAGGACGCGACGATCCGCGAGATCCACCACCGGGTGAAGAACAACCTGCAGACCGTCGCCTCGCTGCTGCGAGTGCAGGCCCGTCGCGCGCGCAGCGAGGAGGCCAAGGAGGTGCTCGGCCAGGCCATGCGCCGCGTCGCGGCCATCGCGGTCGTGCACGACACGCTGTCGACCGGGCTCTCGCAGATCGTCGACTTCGACGTGGTCTTCGACCGCGTGCTCGGACTGGCGGCCGAGGTCGCGAGCCTGCACGGCACCACCGTGCACCCGAGCAAGGAAGGCCAGTTCGGAGAGCTGCCCTCGGAGTACGCGACGCCGCTCGCGCTCGCCCTGACCGAGGTCGTGACCAACGCGGTCGAGCACGGTCTCGCGGGTCGCGAGGGGAGGTCATCATCCGGGCCGACCGCACCGACGACCGGCTCGCGGTCGAGGTCATCGACACCGGCTCCGGTCTGCCCGACGGCCGGGTCGGCGACGGACTCGGCACGCAGATCGTGCGCACCCTCATCGAGGGCGAGCTCGGCGGGTCGATCTCCTGGGGGTCCGACGCCCGGGGCGGCACCCGGGTCGCGATCGAGGTACCGCTGCACTGGATCCGCACCGACACCCGCGAGATCCCGCGGGTCAGCGTCAGCGCGTAGCGGCAGAGGGGAAGGTACGCGGGAGCGCTTGCGTCTGCGCCTCCTCGCGCCGCCCTGACTCATTTCGTCGAGGTGCCCCGTGTTGCGGTTGTGACGAATCACAACCGCAACACGGGGCACCTCGATGCGAGAGCCGGGGCATCCGGCCGGGGGCGTGCGCTTCACCGGAAGCCGGCGGCCCCGGGCAGTCAGCTCCGGCGTCGCTCCCGTGCGTTCCGCGCGAGGATCCCGGCGCTGACGCCGAGCAGGAGCACGCCGAGCCCGAGCACGGTGCCCGAGATCCACACGGCCGGGTCGACCGTGCCCGGGGCGAGGGACACCTGGACCACGAAGGCGCAGAACGCGAGGATCAGCGATCCCCACACGATGGGGCCGGTGCGTACGCGACGGTGCGGCTCGACCGGCGGCACCGGGGCGAAGGCCTGCGTCGGAGCGGCGTGCGCCGCCGCGCCGGGCGCCGAGGGATCCGCCGCGGTCTGAGCCGCGGGATCCGCGGAGGCGGACTCCGTGCCAGCGTCCGCGGCGTTCTCGTGCGGCACCTCGCCCGCTCGCGGCGCGGCGCCGACCGGGTCTGCGGGATCGATCGGTGCGGTCGGATCCTGGTCGCTCATCGGGTGCCTCCCTGGTTCGACGTCGCCGGATCGACGACGGTCACGTTGCCTCCGAGCACGCGGACGGTCACGCGAGTGGTGGGGCCGGGCTCGCCGGCACCGGTCTCGATCGTGCGCGCCACGAGCGGGCCGGACTGCTTGAAATCGATGCCGTCGCGCTGCTCGGTGATGTTGCCCGCGCCGACCTCGACGCGCACCCGCGCGGGCCGGTCGGCGGGGGCTGCACCTTCGCGTTGCCGGCGAGCACCCACACCTCGTAGTCCTCACCGGCTTGCCGGGAGTCGAGGGATCCGAGGTCGAGCACGGTGGTCCCAGCGAGCATGACCGTCGCGGGAGCTTCGGCCCCGGCGTCGAGGTGCCCGAAGGGCTGGAATCGGCTGCCCCAGGGGAGCACCGCGGCGAACAGGACCGCGACGACGCCGCAGGCGGAGAGGAACCCGATCCAGCCGGTGCGGCGGCCGCGGATGCCGGCGACGACGAGCGAGAGCGCGAGCACGACGAGGGCCGCGATCATCGAGGCGAGCACGGCACCGGCGGTGTCGCCCGGGATGTGCGAGGCGCCGAGTGCCTGCGTCTGCTGCGCCCACAGCGCCGTGGCGCCGGCGGCGAGCAAGGCGAGTGCGAGGGTGAGCACCGTGTGCACGGGACCGAGCCGCGTGGCGCGCTGCTCGGCACGGTGCTGCGCCGTCCATGCGGCGGAGCGGGCGTTGACGTCGGCGGTCCACTCGTCGGCTCGTCTGCCCGCGCGCTCGCCCCAGGCGTTCGCGCGCTCGCTGAACTGCTGCCCCCAGGCTTCGGCGCGTTCCCCGGTGCGCTGGCCCCAGGCTTCGGCACGGTCGGCGAAGTCGCGGGTCTGCTGTCCGAACGAGGCCGCGGGATCCTGCTGAGCGCGAGGGGCGCCGGGGGCGCCGGCGGCGCCGGGTTGAGCGGGATCGCCGGGCTGCGACGGCTGCCCGGGTGCGGCCGGATGGCGCTGGCCGCCGAACGCGCGGCTCAACCAGACGACGCCGAGCACGATGATCGCGACCCAGCAGAGCCAGGCGATCGTGCCGGAGAGCCACTCGGGGATCCCGAGCGCCCCCAGAGGTCCCAGTGCCAGAGGCCGAGGTTCGGCACCCCGGCGACGGAGGGGACGAGGAGCCCGATGACGACCGGGATGAAGACGAGCGTCGCGAGGATGATCGTGACGGTCAGCATCCCGGCCGAGGCTCGCCCCCGGAAGACCTCCTCGAGGTGGATGCGTCCGAGCGTGTCGGGCAGCAGGAGCCAGCCGGCCAGGTAGAGCAGGATCCCCGGGCCGCCGAGCAGCGCGAGCACGACGAAGACGCCGCGAACGATCAGCGGGTCGATCCCGAAGCGCGCCGCGATGCCCGAGGCGACGCCGGCGAACCAGCGGTCGTCGCTGCGCTGCACCCGGAGGCCGCGGATCCAGTCGAAGAAGCCGGCCGCGAAGGGGCGTCCGCCGGGGGTGCCCGCGGGGCCGGCGCCGGGGGTGCCGGGGCCGCCGGGAGTTCCGGGAGGGGGAGTCGTTTCGTTCATGCTTCGAGTCTGGCCTCGGGTCGATCGACGCGGCTATGGGGGATCACCCTGAGCGGACCCCCATTCCCGCCCCCGAGCACCCCGATTCCCGGTCCCGGATGCTTGGATGGAGGCATGGATCGCCCCGCTCTCACGAGACCCGACGACGGCCGCCTGCTCGCGGGCGTCTGCGCCGGGCTCGCGGTGCACCTCGGAGTCCCGGTCGCGGGCGTGCGGATCGTGTTCGCGGCGCTCCTGCTCGCGAGCGGTGCGGGCGGGATCCTCTATCTGTGGTTCTGGGCGACCGTGCCGCGGGCCGGCGCCGACGAGGGGATCATCCCGATGCGTCGCGTGCTGACGCGTCCGGCGGCCGACCGGGGCGCCGCGGGCACCCCCGGGCCCGCTCCCTCGCCGTCCGCGGCCGGGAAGGCCTCCGTGGCCGAGCCGTCCGCGGCCAGGACCTCAGCCGCGAAGTCGACGGCGCAGACAGCGTCCGCCCCGACGACGCCCGCCCAGAAGACGCACGCCCCGACCGCGGCGGCCTCGTCGGTGCCGGCACCGTCGGAGCCGGCCCCAGCGGACGCACGCGAGCCGGCCGCGCGGCGGCCGATCGCCGAGGTCGTCCTCGGCGCGAGCCTGCTGATCGCGGGTCTCGCGCTCGTGCTGACGCAGCTCGGCGTCGACCTGCGGCTCGAGGTGATCCTGCCGGGCCTGGCCGTCCTCGTGGGCGTCGGTCTCGCCTGGTGGCAGATCGCCGACCGCGATCGGCCGGAGCGCAACCAGGTGCCGCGGGTGCTCGGCGCCCTCGCGCTGGTCGCCGTCGGGGTCCTCATGTTCTTCGTCACGGCCAAGCAGCCCAGCGCCTGGACCGTGATCGCGGCGGCGGTCGCCGTGCTCATCGGCGTCGCGCTCGCCATCGCCCCCTGGGTGCTCCGCGTGAACCGCGAGCTGATCGCCGAGCGCTCGGGTCGCGCCCGCGAGGCCGAGCGCGCCGAGATCGCCGCCCACCTGCACGACTCCGTGCTGCAGACGCTGGCGCTGATCCAGCAGCGATCCGAACCGGGGAGCGAGGTGGCCCGCCTCGCCCGCGGCCAGGAGCGCGAACTGCGCGAGTGGCTGTTCCGCGGGGCCGACGGCGGCGGTCCCGAGGAACGGACGGAGATCGCGGCCTCGCTGCGCGCGCACGCGGCGGCGCTCGAGGCCGAGCACGCCGTGCGCTTCGAGCTCGTGGTGGTCGGTTCCGGCGGCGTCGCACCCGACCCGATCGTCGCTGCGGCGAAGGAAGCGATGCTCAACGCGGCCAGGCACGCCGGCGGCGAGGCGACGGTCTACATCGAGACGGGACAGGATCGCGTCTCGGTCGACGTGACCGATCGCGGGCCGGGGCTCGACCCGGCCGAGCTGCCCGAGGGGCGGATGGGCGTGCGGGAATCGATCCTCGGACGCATGGAGCGCGCCGGCGGCACGGCCAGGATCGTGCCGGGACCGGGCGGCACCGGCACCTCCGTGCGGCTCACGATGCCGATGCCCGTGCCGCAGGACGAGACGAACGAGAGGGCGGAACGCTGATGGAGACGCAGGACCAGGCGATCCGGGTGGTGATCGTCGACGACCACCAGATCTTCCGGACCGGCCTCAGGGCGGAACTCGGGCCGGAGCTCGAGGTGATCGGGGAGGCCGCCGACGTCGATGCGGCGGTCGAGATCATCGAGCGGGAGCGCCCCGAGGTCGTGCTGCTCGACGTCCACCTGCCGGGAGGAGCGGGCGGCGGCGGAGCCGAGGTGCTGCGGCGCACCGCGGGCGTCCCCGGCGTGCGTTGCCTGGCGCTCAGCGTGTCGGACGCGGCCGACGACGTCGTCAGCGTGATCCGCGCCGGAGCGCGCGGCTACCTCACGAAGACGGCCTCGGGCGCGGAGGTAACCGCCGCGGTCGTGCGGGTGCGGGGCGGCGACGCGGTGTTCTCGCCCCGGCTCGCGGGCTTCGTGCTCGACGCCTTCGGAGCCGGGACCGGCGAGACGGCGCAGGCGGACGACGAGCTCGACCGGCTGTCGGCACGCGAGCAGGAGGTCATGCGGATGATCGCGCGCGGCTACGCCTACAAGGAGGTCGCCGCGGAGCTCTTCCTCTCGGTCAAGACGGTCGAGACGCACGTGTCGAACGTGCTGCGCAAGCTGCAGCTCTCGAACCGGCACGAGCTCACCGCGTGGGCGCTCAGCCGGCGACTGCTGTAGCGCCGACGGCCGGCGCCCGGGTCAGTCCCATCCGGGCAGCCAGCGGTGCGCCTGCCAGAACCACTCCGACATCGGGATCCCCGACCAGACGGGGAAGAAGAACGCGCCGAGTGCGACCGCGAAGCCGAGCACGAGTGCGACCGTCAGCCGCCGGCCGAGCAGCGACTCCCGGCTCCCGTCGAGCCGCATGCCGCGCGCCGAGGCCCGCTCCGACCGGATCGGGATGCCCCACAGCATGCCGAGCACCAGCGCGAGGCCGATCGCGGAGAACGGGGTCAGGACGACCGCGTAGAACTCGAACACGGCGCTGCGCTTCACCGTGAGCAGCCAGGGCAGCCAGCCCGAGGCGTAGCCCACCAGCACGAACGCGGCGGCAGGCATCAGCGGACTCGCGACGAGCGATCGCGCGATGCGGTGACGCGGCGGAAAGGCGCGCTCCGCCGCCGGCCTGGCGCGAGCTGCGCGAGCGGCGACCCGGCCCGCGGCCCGCACCGGGCTGGCGGCGCCGGTCGCCGTGCGGAGCACGAGCCAGATCAGCACGAGCAGCGCGAGCACCCCGCCCCAGGTGACGACGACGTTGGGCAGCGTCGACACCACCGAGACGCATCCGCCCGTCCAAGGGCAGGCGGATCCCTGCGAGATCTGCTGCAGGTACATCGCCGTCGGGCGCAGATCGAGCGGCCAGGTGATGGGGTGCGACGCGTACGGATGCGGAGCCGAGAGCGACCCGTGCCAGGCCAGCATGTCGGAGTGGTATCGCAGCAGATCCGACCACCAGGATCCCTTCGGGGTGCGGTCCCAGCCGCCGGGCGTCACGATCCAGCCGATCCAGGTCGCGAGGTAGGCGAGGACCGCGGCCGGCAGCGCGATCAGCCCCGTGATGAACGCCTGCGCGAGCGCATCGAGCAGGGGGTCCTGGCGCCCAGGCGGAGCCGGCGCAGCAGATCCTGCACGACCACGAGCACGAGGAACGCCGCGAGCGGATAGAGGCCGGACCACTTGATCCCCGCGGCGGCGCCGAACGTGAGACCCGCCGCCAGCAGCCACGGACGTCGCCACACCAGGGGTGCGAAGCGGGCGCCGCTCAGCGCGGACTCGCGCAGCACGCGGCCCGTCTGCTCGTGGTCCCTCCACATGAACAGCGCGCCGAGCGCGATGGCGAGCGCGAGGAAGCCGTCGAGCAGGCTGACGCGGCTGAGCACCACGTGGACGCCGTCGAGCGAGAGCAGCAGCCCGGCGATGCACGCGATCGCGAGGCTGCGGGTCATGCGCCATGCCAGCCGCATCGTGACGCCCACGGTGGCGACGCCCGCGACCGCGGCCGAGATCCGCCATCCCCAGCCGGTGTCGGGGCCGAACAGGAGCACGCCCAGGCCGATCAGCCACTTTCCGAGCGGCGGATGCACCGCGTTCGACGCGGCATCGGTGAACGCGTGCGCGCTCGCCGCCGTGAGCGCGGGGTCGTCGTTCGGCCACGTGGTCGGGTACCCGTGAGCGAGCTGGCTGATCGCGTCGCGCACGTAGTAGAGCTCGTCGAAGACGAGGGTGCCGGGGCGGGCGAGCGCCCAGAGACGGAGCGCGGCCGCGAGCAGCAGCACCAGCACCGGCGCCAGGCGGCGCATCCGGAAGAGAAGCCGCTCGGTGCTCGACATGGTTCCACCCTACGGTGCGCGCCGGGGGATCCCTCGCGGGTAGCATTGGGGTCGTGCTGACTCGTCTGTCCAATTACTTCCTGAAGACGCTTCGCGAGGATCCGGCGGATGCCGAGGTCGCGAGCCACAAGCTGCTGGTGCGCGCCGGCTACATCCGGCGCCAGTCGCCGGGCGTGTTCGCCTGGCTGCCGCTCGGCCTGCGCGTGAAGGCCCGCATCGAGCAGATCGTGCGCGAGGAGATGATCGCCGCGGGCGCCCACGAGGTGCACTTCCCGGCGATGCTGCCGCGCGAGGCGTACGAGGCGACGGGCCGCTGGGAGGAATACGGCGAGACCATGTTCCGCCTGCAGGATCGGCACGGCGCCGACCACCTGCTCGCTCCGACGCACGAGGAGGCGTTCACCGTGATGGTGAAGGACATCGTCTCCTCCTACAAGGATCTGCCGCTCATGCTGTTCCAGATCCAGGACAAGTACCGCGATGAGGCGCGCCCCCGCGCCGGCCTCCTGCGCGGTCGCGAGTTCACGATGAAGGACGCCTACTCCTTCGACGTGAGCGACGCGGGTCTCGACGCCAGCTACCAGAAGCAGCGCGACGCCTACGAGCGCATCTTCCAGCGCCTCGGCCTCGAGTACGTCATCGTGTCGGCCGACGCCGGCGCCATGGGCGGGTCGCGCAGCGAGGAGTTCCTGCTGCCGATCGAGATCGGCGAGGACACCTTCGTGCGCTCGGCGGGCGGGTACGCCGCGAACGTCGAGGCGTACGTCACTCCCGTGCCCGAGTCGATCCCGTTCGACGGCCAGCCCGCTGCGCAGGTCTTCGACTCGCCCGACACCCCGACGATCGAGACCCTCGTGGCGCACGCGAACGCCGTCCTGCCGCGCGAGGACGGCCGTGCGTGGACCGCGGCGGACACCCTCAAGAACGTCGTGCTCGCGATCACCTCGCCGGAAGGCGAGCGCTCGATCGTGGTCGTCGGCATCCCGGGCGATCGCGAGGCCGATCTGAAGCGCGCCGAGGTCGCCTTCGGGGGCTTCGAGGTCGAGCCCGCCACCGCGGCCGACTTCGCGAAGCACCCGGGGCTCGTCAAGGGCTACATCGGCCCGGGGACGCTCGACGCGCCCGTGCTCGGCGAGGAGTCCGCGACCGGGATCCGCTACCTGCTCGACCCCCGCGTCGTGCCCGGCACGTCCTGGATCACGGGCGCCAACGCCGACGAGAAGCACGTCGCCTACCTGGTCGCCGGCCGCGATTTCGTCGCCGACGGCACGGCCGAGGTCGCCGCAGTGCGTGACGGGGATCCCGCGCCCGACGGCTCGGGTCCCATCTCGACCGCGCGCGGCATGGAGATCGGCCACGTGTTCCAGCTCGGGCGCAAGTACGCCGAAGCGCTCGGACTCAAGGTGCTCGACGAGAACGGCAAGCTCGTCACGGTGACCATGGGCTCCTACGGCATCGGCGTGACCCGCATCATGGCGATCCTCGCCGAACTGCACCACGACGATCGCGGCCTGATCTGGCCCCGCGCGATCGCGCCCTTCGACGTGCACCTGGTCGCGACCGGCAAGGACCCCGAGGTGTTCGCCCTCGCCGAGCGGCTCGCCGCCGACCTCGACTCGGCGGGCGTCGAGGTGCTGTTCGACGACCGCCCCAAGGTGTCGCCCGGCGTGAAGTTCGGCGACGCCGAGCTGCTCGGCGTCCCTCGCGTGGTCGTGGTCGGCCGCGACGCGACCGAGGGCTTCGCCGAGGTCTGGGATCGCGCAGCGGGCGCCAAGGAGAAGGTCGCGCTGGCCGAGGTGCCCGCGCTGTTCGGCGCCTGATCCGTTCCGCACCCGCGCACAGGCGGCGGCCCCGGAGGGCCGCCGCCTGTGCCGTTTCGGGGAAGTGCGGTATCCTAGGCGTTTGACCCGCGAGCGCGGGTCCCACAGCTGAATAAGGAGGCCACCGTGCAGATTCCACTTGTCACGCTTCGACAGATCGAGCGTGAACGGGAGATCCCGTTCGACGAGCTGGTGGAGATCATCGAGCAGGCGGTGCAGTCCGCCTATCTGCGCCACGCCGAGAACCAGAACATCCCCGTGCCCCGCGCCGACGACGTGCGTGCGACGCTCGATCGCAAGACCGGCGACATCTCCGTGCTCGTTCCCGAGCTCGACGAGGACGGCCAGGTCATCGGCGAGGCGTACGTCACGACCGACGAGTTCGGCCGCATCGCCGCGAGCGCCGCCAAGCAGGTCATCGGCCAGCGCCTGCGCGATCTCTCGGACGATGCCGTGCTCCTCGCCTTCAAGGAGAAGGAGGGGCAGATCGTCTCCGGTGTCGTGCAGCAGGGCCCGAACCCGCGCATGATCCACGTCTCGCTCGGCGACGTCGAGGCGATCCTGCCCCCCGAGGAGCAGGCCCCCGGCGAGGAGTACCCGCACGGCGCTCGTATCCGCGTCTACGTCACGAGCGTCTCGAAGGGCCTCAAGGGCACCCAGGTGGTCGTCTCGCGCACCCACCCCGGGCTCGTCCGCAAGCTCTTCGAGCTCGAGGTGCCCGAGCTCGCCTCCGGCCTGGTCGAGATCGTCTCGCTCGCTCGCGAGGCCGGTCACCGCACCAAGGTCGCGGTCCGCGCGATGCAGCCCGGTATCAATGCCAAGGGCACCTGCATCGGCGAGATGGGGCGTCGCGTGCGCGCCGTCATGAGCGAGCTCGGCGAGGAGAAGATCGACATCGTCGACTACTCGCCCGAGCTGCCCGCGTTCGTCGCGAACGCGCTGTCGCCCGCGAAGGTGACGGACGTGTTCATGCTGAACGAGTCGCTCAAGCAGGTGCGCGCGCTGGTGCCCGATTTCCAGCTGTCCCTCGCGATCGGCAAGGAGGGGCAGAACGCCCGTCTCGCCGCGAAGCTGACGGGCGCGAAGATCGACATCCAGCCCGATTCGATCATGAACGACTGAGACCGATCGGGCAGGATGTCGATCTGAGCGCGTTTCGCGGAGCGGCGAAGCCCGACGCGGAACGTCCGGATCGGCGCATCCAGCCCGATTCGATCATGAACGACTGAATCGAGACTGCGGAGGAGGCGGCGCCGGCCGCTGGTCGGCGGCGCCTCCTCCGCCCCGGGGCGCAACGCGCCGGGGAAGACGTGCAAGTGGGAAGCTGGTAAGATGGTTGCGGTTCGGACCTGTGTTGCGTGCCGCCAACGTGCGGAACGTGCAGAGTTGCTCCGAGTCGTGCTGCGCGGGGGTCGGCTCATGGTCGATGAGCGCGCGGCGCTTCCCGGGCGCGGCGCGTGGGTGCATCCCACGCGCAGGTGTCTCGAACTCGCGGTGTCGCGCGGATCATTCGCGCGTGCACTCAGGGCATCGGGGAAACCCGATGCCAGCCCCCTTAGAGAACAGGCTGAAAACACTCATGGACAACTAATGAGCGGCTCACGATGAGGCCCGTCCGATAATCATGGTTCTCGCCTGTCTGGCGTGAACCCAGACAGGAGAAAAGTGGCAAACCCACGCGTACACGAGATCGCTGCAGAGCTCGGTGTCGATAGCAAGGTCGTCCTGGCCAAGCTGAAGGATATGGGCGAGTTCGTCAAGGCGTCCTCGTCCAGTGTCGCGCCCCCGGTGGCGCGCAAGGTCAAGGCCGCCCTCGAGGCGGACGGCGTCGCCAAGCCCGGCGCCGAAGGCGATGCACCGGCGGCGGCGAAGCCCGCGCCGAAGAAGCCCGCTGCGGGCCCGCGTCCCGGCCCGGCGAAGCCCGCCGCGCCCGCGAAGCCCGAGCCGGCCCCGGCGGCCCCTGCCGCTGCTGCGCCCGCGGCTCCCGCCGCACCCTCGAAGCCCGCGGCTCCGGCCGCCCCGGCTGCCGAGAAGTCCGCCGGTGCTCCGAAGCCCGGTGCTCCCAAGCCCGCTGCGGCCCCGAAGCCCGGCGCTCCCAAGCCCGCTGGCCCGCGTCCGGGGAACAACCCGTTCGCGAGCAGCCAGGGCATGGGCATCCCGCGTCCGCCGCGTCCGGGGAACAACCCGTTCGCGGCCAACCAGGGGATGGGCCGCAACCGCCCGAACCCCGGCAACATCCCCCGGCCCGCTCCGCGCCCGCAGGGCGGCGGCGCTGGCGCCGGTCGTCCGGGCGGCCCCGGTCGTCCGGGCGGCCCCGGTCGTCCCGGCGGCGGTGGCGGCTTCAACCGTCCCGGTGGCGGCGGCGCACCCGGTGCGGGCGGCGGTTTCGCCGGCCCGCGTCCCGGCGGCGGCTTCGCGGGTCGTGGTCGTGGCGGCCGAGGTGCCGGTACCGCGGGCGCGTTCGGCCGTGGCGGCTCCAAGAGCAAGGCACGCAAGTCGAAGCGGGCGAAGCGCGCTGAATTCGAGATGCGCGAGGCGCCCTCGATCGGCGGCGTCCAGGTTCCCCGCGGCAACGGATCGACCCCGATCCGTCTGCGCCGCGGCGCATCGCTGAGCGATTTCGCCGACAAGATCAACACGAGCGCTTCGAACCTCGTCACCATCCTGTTCCACCTGGGAGAGATGGCGACGGCGACGGAGTCGCTCGACGAGGCGACGTTCGAGATCCTCGGCGACGAGCTGGGCTACAAGATCCAGATCGTCTCGCCCGAGGACGAGGACCGCGAGCTGCTCGAGGGCTTCGACATCGACATCGAGGCGGAGCTCGAAGAAGAGGGCGACGACGTCCTGCAGCCCCGGCCCCCGGTGGTCACCGTCATGGGCCACGTGGATCACGGTAAGACCCGACTGCTCGACGCGATCCGCAAGGCGAACGTGGGCGGCGGCGAGGCCGGCGGCATCACGCAGCACATCGGTGCGTACCAGGTGCACACCGAGCACGACGGCATCGACCGCGCGCTGACCTTCATCGATACTCCGGGTCACGAGGCGTTCACCGCCATGCGTGCCCGTGGTGCGCAGGTCACCGACATCGCGATCCTCGTGGTCGCGGCGGACGACGGCATCATGCCCCAGACGATCGAGGCGCTGAACCACGCGCAGTCGGCCGGAGTGCCGATCGTGGTCGCGGTCAACAAGGTCGACAAGGAGGGTGCGAACCCCGAGAAGGTGCGCCAGCAGCTCACCGAGTTCGGTCTGGTCTCCGAGGAATGGGGCGGCGACGTCATGTTCCGCGACGTCTCGGCGAAGAACGGCACGGGCATCACCGAGCTGCTCGACGCGGTCCTGCTGACCGCCGACGCCGGTCTCGACCTGCGCGCGAACCCAGACAAGGACGCTCGAGGCGTCGCCATCGAGGCGAAGCTCGACAAGGGCCGCGGCTCGGTCGCGACCGTCCTCATCCAGTCGGGCACCCTGCGCGTCGGCGACGCGATCGTCGCGGGCACGGCCTACGGTCGCGTCCGTGCGATGCACGACGAGAACGGCGAGACCGTGCTCGAAGCGCTGCCGTCGCGTCCGGTCCAGGTGCAGGGTCTGTCTTCGGTGCCCCGCGCCGGCGACAACTTCATCGTCACCAGCGATGACCGCACCGCACGCCAGATCGCCGAGAAGCGCGAGGCCGTGGAGCGCAACGCCCAGCTGGCGAAGGCGCGCAAGCGCCTCAGCCTGGAGGAGTTCACCAAGGCCCTCGAGGACGGCAAGGTCGAGTCCCTCAACCTGATCATCAAGGGCGATGTCGCCGGTGCCGTCGAGGCGCTGGAGGAGTCGCTCATGAAGATCGAGGTCGACGACTCGGTCCAGCTGCGCATCCTGCACCGCGGCGTCGGCGCGATCACCGCGTCCGATGTGGACCTGGCGACGATCGACAACGCGATCGTCATCGGCTTCAACGTGCGCCCCGACGTCAAGGCCCGCGAGCGCGCAGCGCGCGAGGGCATCGACATCCGGTTCTACAACGTCATCTACAACGCGCTCGACGACATCGAGTCTTCGCTCAAGGGCATGCTCAAGCCCGAGTACGAAGAGGTCCAGTCGGGTGTGGCGGAGATCCGCGAGGTGTTCCGCTCGTCGAAGTTCGGCAACATCGCCGGCGTCATCGTCCGCAGCGGCACCATCACGCGCAACGCCAAGGCGCGCGTGATCCGCGAGGGCGTCGTGATCGCCGACGGCCTGGCCATCGAGTCGCTGCGTCGCTTCAAGGACGACGTGACCGAGGTCAAGACCGACTTCGAGGCCGGTATCGGTCTGGGCAAGTACAACGACATCCAGATCGGTGACGAGATCGAGACCACCGAGATGGTGGAGAAGGCGCGCGACTAGTCGCTCGACCCGAACGGGTGCGGCCCGGGAGCTTCGGCTCCCGGGCCGCACCCGTTTTCGCGGCCCGTCAGGCTCCCGTGCGAATGCCGGTTCGAGGCCGACTCCGGGCGCGTCCGCCGACCGCGCACGGTAGGCTGGGGGCATGGCAAATCCCAGGGCTGGCAAGGTTGCGGAGCGGATCCAGCAGATCATCGCTCGACGTCTCGAGAAGGGGCTGCGCGATCCGCGGCTCGGCTTCGTGACGATCACCGACGTGCGCGTCACGGGCGATCTGCAGCACGCGAGCGTCTTCTACACCGTCTACGGCAGCGAGGACGAGCAGCAGGACTCGGCGGCGGCGCTCAAGGCGGCGACGGGCATGCTCCGCAGCGAGGTCGGGCGTCAGCTCGGAACGCGCCTCACGCCGACGCTCGAGTTCATCCACGACGAGCTGCCCGAGACCGCGGAACACCTCTCGGTGCTGCTGGCCGAGGCGAAGCAGCGCGACGAGGCCGCTCAGGCGCTCGCGGCCAACGCGCAGTACGCGGGCGAAGCCGACCCCTACTCGAAGCCGCAGGCCGAGGCCGCCGACGACTCGGACGACGAGGACGACGATCTCGAGGCGCTCGACGAAGAGGTGGACGACGACTTCGACGACGAGGACCTCGACGACACCGACGAGGACCTCGACGACGAGCCCGAAGCGGGCGCCGCGGGGCGCTGAGCCCGGGTCAGCTCTTCCGCAGGTCCTCGGCCAGCATCACGATGATGCCGCTCGGCCCGCGCAGATAGCTGAGCTTGTAGACGTTCTCGTAGTTCGCGACTCCGCGCAGCGGGAAGCAGCCGTGAGCGGCGGCGATCGCGAGCGATGCCTCGATGTCGTCGACGGCGAATGCGACCCGGTGCATCCCGATCTCGTTCGGCAGCGTCGGTTCCGTCTCGATCGCGTCGGGGTGCAGATACTCGAACAGCTCGATACGGCCCTGCCCGTCGGGGGTCTGCAGCATCGCGATGCGCGCGTGGTTGCCGTCCAAGCCGACGGCGGTGTCCGCCCAATCCCCGCTGACCTCGTCGCGCCCGAGGACGGTGAGGCCGAGGTCGGTGAAGAAGGCGATGGTCGCCTCGAGGTCGCGCACGGCGATGCCGACGTTCTCCAGTCTGATGCTCATGCCGGGCATGCTAGTCCCGGCGTGCGCGCGGAACCAGGCCGACCGCGTGGCAGGTGCGGGTCAGGGTAGCCGGATCCGGTCGTCGTCCGCGACGACGAGCCCGTCGGCCAGGAGCGTGGTGAGCGCCCGCTCGGCCTGTTCTCGGGAGCCGCGGACACCATCCCGCTGCGGGGCCTCGGCGACTTCGCCGCGGGCGGCGGCGAGCGCTGCATCGCGGGGGATCGGGCCGTGGGCCGCGCGCAGCGCGGCCATGACGCGTCCGCGAGCCTGGCGGTCGCTGCCCTCGAACTTCGCCTGCCTGGGGCGTTTGCCTGGTGCGTTCTCGGGGTAGCCCGCGCCGCGCCACTCGCAGAGCTCGGCGATGGGGCAGAGATCGCACCGGGGTGCGCGCGCCGTGCAGACGATCGCGCCCAGCTCCATCGCGGCGGCGTTGAACGATTGTGCGGCGGCTTCGCCTTCGGGCAGCAGCTGCTCCATGTCGTGGAGATCCTGCGGTGCGGGCATGCCCGCCGCCGCTCGCCCGTGCACGGCGCGGGCGAGCACCCGCCGGGTGTTCGTGTCGACGACGGGGTGCCGGTCGCCGAAGGCGAAGGCTGCGACGGCGCGCGCGGTATAGGGTCCGATCCCGGTGAGCGACAGCAGCGTATCGACGTCCCGGGGGACTTCGCCGCCGTGCTCGTCCGTGATCTGCTGCGCGGCCCGGTGCAGCCAGAGCGCCCGACGGGGGTAGCCGAGCCGATCCCAGGCGCGGAGCGCCTCGCCCGGTTCGGCTGCCGCGAGCGCCGCGGGCGTCGGCCAGCGTTCCATCCACTCGAGATAGCGGGGCAGGACGCGGTCGACCTGGGTCTGCTGCAGCATGAACTCGGACACGAGAACCGCCCAGGGGGACGCGGCCGGGTCGCGCCAGGGGAGATCGCGCGCGGCGCCGTCGAACCAGCGGATCAGCGCGGGGGCGATGCCGTCGTTCGCGGAAGCCGCGGGGACCGCGGGAGCTGGGGGAGTCGGCACCCGACCAGTCTAGGAGGAGCACCGACGGGTCCGCCGGGGAGCGACGTCGGTGCAGGGAGGATCGCGTGTCCCCGGAACGGGGGTCATTTTGCTGGAGAACCGCAGTGCGGGGCCTGGGAACTGCTTGGGTACTGCGGGGGACCGCCCGCAGAATCGGCGCGCGCGGCCTCGACGACTCACACACGAATTGGGGAGAACATGGGGAATCGAACAGGCGGATCGGGCAACCTGCCCGGGCGTGCGCGCAGCGGCGCCGCTCGGAGCGCGCTCGTCCTGACGCTCGGGCTCGCGACGGTCGCTGCGGGCGCTGTGGTGCCGGTATCGGCGGCGAACGCGGCAGCGGACACCATCACCGTCACCAGCCTCGGACTCGGCGGAAACGCCGGTGCGGGCACCTGCGCGGCGACGGCCGGCGGGACGGATTGCACGCTGCGCGGGGCGCTCGAGATCGCCAACGCCTCGTCCAACCCGGACGGGGTGAAGATCGACTTCGCTCCGTCGCTCGCCGGGACCGGGCAGATCGCCTTCCCCGGTTCCGTCAACGCCGGGAACAGCATGTCGACGACCGTGCTCAATCCGGGCTCGGAGAACACTGCGAACGGCGCGAGGTACGTCGTCGACGCCAAGGTTCCCGTCTCGATCGACTTCACGAATCTCGACGGGATCGAGGACCAGGACGGATCCCACCTCGCCGGCATCTACGTGAAGTCCGACAACGTCTCGCTGAGCAACCTCAAGAACCTGCGGGCGGCGGAGTCCGGCATCGCCGTCCGCGGCGCGGGCACGGTGATCGACGGCGTGCACCTGGAGGATCCCACCTCGCCGGTGCAGGAGGTCGGGGTGCTGCTGCTCGACGGCGCGGCGGACACCAGGATCGTCGACACCACGATCTACAGCCCCTACTGGGGCAGCGTCGTGGTCGACAACAAGGCCACGGTGACGAACACCGTGATCGATGGCCTCGTCAGCCGCGGGGTCGAGAACTGGGGCCATCTCATGTTCGAGGACGACTCGGTGGTGAACGGCTTCGCGGTCTCGAACAGCACGCTGGGTGCGCTCGAGGAGACCTCGCCCTCCCACGGCCTCTTCATCAACCCCGGTGTCGTCGCCACGGGCGTGAAGATCGCCGACTCGACGTTCCAGTCGCCGGGCAAGGAAGGCGTGCACTTCTACGGTGCAGGCCAGAAGCTGACCGGTACCGAGATCACCGGCACGAAGTTCGTCGGAACCGACGCGAAGAACCTGGGTCGTGTCGTGTCGGACAACACCGCGGAGTTCGCCGGGCTCGACTTCTCGGACAACCGGATCGACTACGCCGGGGGCGCGGTCTTCCGCGGATCGGTGTCGGACGCGCGGTTCACGGGCAACACCGTGACGAACACCGTCGACGGTGGAGCCGCCGCGCTGCAGCTCGGCCGTTCGCTGGACGGCGTGCAGGTGAGCGGCAACTTCTTCGAGCACCTGTACGCGCTCGACACGATCCGCGTCGAGGGTTCCTCGGCGAAGAACGTGTCGATCTCGGGCAACACGCTCAAGAACCTCAACGCCGCGGTCTCGCGCTCGGCGATCCGCATCGACGCACCGGGGACCGGTAACGTCGTGTCAGGGAACACGCTGACGCAGAAGAACGACGACCCGTACATGCGCGCCGATTCGTTCAACCACTGGGCGGTCTACAACTCCGCGAACGCAGCGACGAACGACGCGAGCGTCGGCTGGACGGTCGTGGGCAACGCGATCGACGGTTTCGGCTGGAACTACCTCGCGGACCGCGAGGGCGGCTCGCAAGCGCCGATCGTGCACAACGCGCGCGGCAAGCTCCTCGTCGCGGGCAACACCTTCGGCGAGCACACGCGCGGCAGCCTCACCACCGACGTCGAGCACAGCGCCTACTGGTTCCTCTGGAACGTGGGCGACACGGTGAGCAACAACACCGTGCAGACCTACCGTGCCGACCAGGTCTCGATCGACGGCGACGCCGACCAGGCGACCTTCACCGCGACGAAGCCCGCGCAGAACCTGCCGGGCAACAACGACGCGACGGCGCCCGTGACCCTCCACGTCTACTGGACCGCCGACGACCACGCCGAGGTGTACCTCGGCAAGGTCGAGGACGTGCGCCCCGGTGACCGGGTCACGTTGCCGGCGAAGGGGCACACGGGCGGCCACATCCGCCTGCAGACGGTCGACGCGAACGGCTTCACCTCGCAGTACTCGTCGATCGATCCGAACGCCGAGAGCTCGATCCCCGCGGCTCCCCGGGTCACCGGCACCGAGGCCACCTCGGTGAGCGGCACCGGAACGGCCGGCGGCACTTTCACGGTTCGCGACGGTGCGGGCGCCGAGGTCGCGACCGGCCCCGTCGACGAGACCGGCAAGTGGACGGCGACCGGACTCACCTGCGGAACCGAGTACACCGTCGTGCAGACGGTCGACGGCATCGAGAGCCGGGAGACGACCTTCACCACTGCGGCCTGCCCGAACGGAAGCAACGCCTCGGCGAACGGCACTGGCTCCGCGAACGGCACGAGCTCGGCGAACGGGACCAGCTCGGCGGCCGGCACCAGCTCGGCGAACGGCACGAGTTCGGCGAACGGCGCGAGTTCGGCGGCCGGCGCGAGCTCCGCGAACGGCACCGACACGGCGGCCGGGTCGAGCAGCACGAAGGGCTCGACGAGCGACGCCGCAGCCAACGGCGACGGATCGCTGCCTGTGACCGGAGCGGGCGACCTCGGCGGCCTCGCACTCGGCGCGCTGGCGCTGCTGGCGATCGGCGGCGGAGCCCTGCTGGTCGCGCGACGACGCCGGGCATAACCGGGTTCGTCCGGCGCGACGGCGCGGGAGCCGGGCGGTGGTCTCCTCGGAGACCACCGCCCGGTGCGTTCGCGCGCGGGGAGTCCCGGTTCGCGCGTCGGCGATCAGGCGCCGCGGAGCTCCGACGGCGGGGGAACGGCACCCGCGTCGTCCGCCGGGGTGCGCCTGATCGCCGCACGGATCAGGAAGAACAGCACGATGATCGCGGCGGTCAGAGCGATGTGGCCGAGGCCCGCGATCCCGGAGATCATCGGGGAGGACGCGATCCCGAGCACCGTGAGCGTGCCGTGCACGACCAGCATGCCGGCGGTGACGACGATGCCCGCATGGTAGAGCCAGAGGAACCAGGCGAAGAGCTTCGGCGCGGCCGACAGGCGGAACGCCCGTTCCAGTCCGAGGAGGATCAGGAACGGGAAGAAGCCCAGCGAGAACAGGTGCGTGTGCGCGAGTCCCAGCTGGGTGACCCCGCCCTCCGGGAATCCGTTCGCCTTGGTGAACTCGCGGAAGAAGAGACCCGAGGCGAGCGCGAGGCCGCCGTAGACGAACGCGGAGACGAACAGGTGGTGCAGTGCTTTCCTCATGCCTCCATGCTCGGCCGCGTCGCAGGGCCGCCGCATCGTCCGAAATAGGGAAATCCGTGCGAAGCGCCGGCCGCGGCCGCGCCGGGTCGGCCGGATAAGCTGGACGGCGATGCACGCCGAGAGCGCGGGGACCGCCCCGCAGAAGACTGACGCCCCCAACGGGATCCTGCTCGTCGACAAGGCCGAGACCTGGACGAGCCATGACGCGGTCGCGAAGACCCGACGCGCGCTCGGCCTCAAGAAGGTCGGCCACGCGGGCACGCTCGACCCGATGGCGACGGGGCTGCTGGTGCTCGGCACAGGCCCGGCGACCCGACTGCTCACGCACCTGGTCGGGCTCGACAAGGTCTATGCCACGACCATCCGCCTCGGGATCGCGACCGTCACCGACGACCGCGAGAGCGAGGCGATCGGGATCGCCGACCCCGCCGCCATCGCGGCCCTCGCGCAAGCGCCGGAACGGATCCGCGCCGCCGCCGCCGAGCTCACCGGTGCGATCGAGCAGTCGCCGAGCGCCGTGAGCGCGATCAAGGTCGACGGCCGGCGCGCCTACGACCGGGTGCGGGCCGGCGAGACCGTCGAGCTCAAGAAGCGACCGGTCACCGTGCACCGCTTCGAGCTGGGCGAGCCCCGCATCGCGACGGGACCGGGCGGGGAGCCCGTGATCGACGTCGACGCGGTGGTGGAGTGCTCCTCGGGCACCTACATTCGAGCGCTCGCCAGGGACCTCGGCGCGGCGCTCGGCGTCGGGGGCCACCTCACCGCCCTCCGCCGCACCGAGGTCGGCCCGTTCTCGGTCGCCGACGCGGTGAGCACCGAGCGGCTGGCGGCGGGCGACCCCGGCCCGCTGCTCACCCCGACCGAGGTGGCCGCTCGGCTGTTCCCGGTGGTGCGGCTCACCGCAGCACAGGCCGTCGATCTCGGCAACGGCAAGCGGCTCGAGGTCGATGCGCCCGACACGAAGCTCGCCGCGGCCGTCGCTCCCGACGACCGCCTCATCGGCCTCGTCGAGGTCAAGCGCGGACGCACCCGAGTCGTCACGAACTTCCCGGTGCCCGTCGACGGGAACAGTGCGGCATGATCCTCTGGTTCACGATCCTCCAGATGGCCGTCGCCCTCGCCGGGGCCGCGACCTGTCTCGTGGTGTTCCTGCGCAAGAGCGCTCCCAACGACTTCGCGCTGGGCGCGACCCTGCTGGCCGGAGTGCTGCTGCTCGTGCAGGTGATCATCGCGATCGTCGCGCCCGCGGTCGGGAACGCTCCGGCGGGCGACCCGCTCGAGTTCTGGATGTACCTGATCGTCGCGCTCGCGCTGCCGTTCGCGGCGAGCTTCTGGGCGCTCGTCGATCGCAGCCGCACCGCCAATCTCGTCCTCGTGGTCGTGCTCGTCTCGGTCGCCGTGATGACCTACCGTATGCAGGTCATCTGGGGGTGACCCCCGCGGAGGAGGGCCTCCGGCCGGCGGATACACTGGAAGCCGTGCCAGATTCGCAGACCCGTGACGCCCTCGCCCCAGCCGACTCCACCGAGAAGCTGCGCGGCGCAGGTCGCGTGCTCGTCGCGGTGTACCTCGTGCTCGCGATCGCGGCGACGTTCCGATCGGTCTACCAGATCGTCTCGAAGTTCGACGAGGCGCCCGTCGCCTACAGCCTCTCGGCCGTCGCCGGGATCGTCTACATCGTCGCCTCCGTCGCCCTGATCAAGCGCCGCGGCGCGTGGCGCACCGTGGCCTGGGTCGCCATCGGCTTCGAGCTGATCGGCGTGCTGCTCGTCGGCGTGCTGAGCTTCGCCGTGCCGCAGTGGTTCGCGCACCCCTCGGTGTGGTCCTGGTTCGGTGCCGGATACCTCTTCATTCCGCTCGTGCTGCCGGTGCTCGGGCTCGTCTGGCTGTCGCGCTCCGCGCGACCCGAGCGGAACGGAGCGCAGCATGCGGCGCATTGAATCGCTCGACGCGCTGCCCCAGGGCGGCATGCCCAACGGCAGCACGGTCGCGATCGGCAAGTTCGACGGGGTCCACCTGGGGCACCAGGCGATCCTGCGCCGCCTCGCGGCCGCCGCCGAGGCCGACGGCACCGAGTCGGTCGTGTTCACCTTCCGCAGCAATCCGCTGAGCCTCCTGCGCCCCGAAGCGTGCCCGCAGCCGGTCATGAGCGCCGAGCAGCGGCTCGAGGCGATCGCCGAGACCGGCGTGACCACCTGCGTGATGGTCGACTTCGACGGTGCGCTCGCCGCCGTGCCCGCGGAGGACTTCGTGCGGGACATCCTGGTGGCCCGCCTCGGCGCGCGCCGCATCGTGGTCGGCGAGGACTTCCGCTTCGGGCACCGGGGGCTCGGCGATGTGGCGCTGCTGCGCGAGCTCGCACCCGGGCTCGGATTCACGGTGGAGCTCATGGGGTCGATCGACGATCCCGAGCTCGGCCGCATCTCGTCGTCGCGGGTGCGCGAGGCCGTCACCGACGGGGACGTCGAACGGGCCGGGCGGCTGCTCGGGCGCCCCGTCGCCGTGCGCGGCGAGGTGGTGCACGGCGATGCGCGAGGACGCGAGCTCGGCTTCCCCACCGCGAACCTCGGCGGCACGGTCGAGGGGCTCGTGCCCGCCGACGGCGTGTACGCCGGGTGGGCGACCGTGAACGGCGAGACGCACCCGGCCGCCATCTCGGTGGGCAACAACCCGACCTTCACCCCGCACGCGCAGTCCCGCGTCGAGGCGTTCCTGCTCGACTTCTCGGGAGATCTCTACGGCGCATCGATCGAAGTGCGCTTCGTCGCGCGCCTCCGCGGCATGGTCGCGTTCACCGGGATCGAGGCGCTGATCGAGCGGATGTGCGAGGACGTCGCCGAGACGCGCCGGATCCTGCACCTGGTCGATCCCGCGGCCTGATAGAATCGCAGCGAGACCATCGATCCGGGTCGCGCCGCCGTGCCACGCACGACGTCAGGCCGACTCGCGAAGGCTCTCGCGCACCGGGCACCGGTTCCCGGCCGCGCACCCCGCCGACCAGGAGACCCATGGCATCCACGACTGCCACGCGCCCGGCCCAGACACGGTCCAACCGTAAGCGCCACACTCAGAACGAGGGCATCATCCCGCTGCTCGCCCGCGCCGTCCGCGAGGTCGAGGCCTCCGCCCAGCGCGGCAAGGCGACGCCGGCCAACCGCACCAAGTTCCACGTCATCGCGCTGCTCATGCGCGAGGAACGCGCCCGGGTCAAGACCGAGGAGGGCGTGGCCGAGAGCGAGCGCGCCGAGACGCTGAAGCGCCTCGACGGCATCGCGGGGATCCTCGCCAAGACCGCGGCCCGCGATACGAGCCTGATCACCCTGCTCGAACCCGCAGCGCCCATCACCGAGGCGACCCGCGCGCTGAAGCGCAAGATGCTCATGCAGGCCGGCATCGAGCTCCCCGAGGAGGCGCCGGCTCCCGAACCGCGCGCTGCGATCGTGCCGCCCGAGCTGGCCGAGCGCCAGGTGGAGCCCGCGGGCATCGAAGCGCGCATGCGCGCCAATCCCTTCCTCGCACCCGATCTCGCGCCCGCGCAGGGCCCGACGCCGGTGGTGCGACTCGCGAACTGGGAACTGCTGAGCCCGCTGCTCAAGTCGTTCGAGCAGGGCGGCGGCGGTTCGGCGTGCATGGCGCTGCCCGAGCCCCCGTGCCGGACCGGCTCGCGCCCCGCGGCCTCGAGCTCATGCCCCACCAGGCTCGCCTGCTGGCGAGCGTGCGCGACGGTCACCGCAGCTTCCTGCTCGCCGATGAGCCGGGCCTCGGCAAGACCGCGCAGTCGGTGCTCGCGGCCTCGGTCGCCGGCGCCTACCCGCTGCTCGTCGTCGTGCCGAACGTGGTCAAGATGAACTGGGCCCGCGAGGCCCAGCGCTGGACCCCGCAGCGCCGCGTCACCGTGATCCACGGCGACGGCCAGGACATCGACGCCTTCGCCGACGTCTTCGTGGTGAACTACGAGATCCTCGACCGCCACCTGAGCTGGATCTCGCGGTTCGGTTTCGAGGGCATGGTGGTCGACGAGGCGCACATGATCAAGAACGTGCAGTCGCAGCGCTCGCGCAACGTGCTCGCGATCGCCGACCGGATCCGCGAGCGCGTCGCGAACCCGCTGCTCATCGCGCTCACGGGTACCCCGCTCATCAATGACATCGACGACTTCCGCGCCATCTGGCGGTTCCTCGGGTGGACCGATGCCGAGAAGCCGGGGCGCGAGCTCATGGCCGCGCTCGAGGCCAACGGCTACACGCCGGCCGACGCCGGCTTCTATCCGGCGGCTCGGCAGAGCGTCGTCGACCTCGGCATCGTGCGCCGCCGCAAGATCGACGTGGCCGCCGACCTGCCCGCGAAGCGCGTCGTCGATCTGCCCGTCGAACTCGACGACGACCTCGGCCGGGGGATCCGCGAGGCGGAGCGCCAGCTCGCCGCCAAGCTCTACGACCGTTTCTCCGCGATGAAGAACGGCAAGCTGGGGGAGAAGCTCTCGGACGAGGCGCTCGTGCGCATGGTCTGCGCGCAGGAGCTCGAGGAATCGAACTCGTCGGCGGACGGCATGAACGTCTTCACCATGGTCCGCCAGATCGGCCAGGCCAAGGCCGGGCTCGCCGCCGACTACGCGGCGCAGCTCGCACGCTCGGTCGGCAAGGTCGTGTTCTTCGCGAAGCACATCGACGTGATGGATCGTGCCGAGGCCGCGTTCGCCGAGCGCGGGCTCACCACGATCTCGATCCGCGGCGACCAGACGGCGACCGCCCGCCAGGAGCAGATCGACGCCTTCAACCAGGATCCCGATGTCGCCATCGCGGTCTGCTCGCTCACCGCGGCGGGCGTCGGCGTCAACCTGCAGGCGGCGTCCGACGTGGTCCTGGCCGAACTCAGCTGGACCGATGCCGAGCAGACGCAGGCGATCGACCGCGTGCACCGCATCGGCCAGGAGGAGCCCGTCACCGCGTGGCGGATCGTGGCCGCGCAGACCATCGACGCCAAGATCGCCGAGCTCATCGATCGCAAGGCCGGCCTCGCCGCCCGCGCGCTCGACGGCGCCGAGGCGAAGCACGAGGACGAGGACTCGGTGCAGCTCGCCGCGCTCATGCAGGTGCTGAACGAGGCCATCGCCGCTCGCGAGTAACCCCTTCCGCGCTAGCATCGGAACCAGGTTCGGGGATCCCGGCCCGATTCCGCGCACCGCTGCATCGAGCCGCCCGCACCCATGGGCAACTGACGGTGCGAAAGAAGGATGCGGCATGCGCATTGGAGTACTCGTCTCGGGCGGCGACTGCCCGGGACTCAACGCGGCGATCCGCGGAGCAGTGCTCCGCGGGGTCGACGTGCTCGGCTTCGAGATGATCGGCTTCATGGACGGCTGGCGGGGCGTGATCGAGGGGGAGTGGATCCCGCTCGACCGCGCCGCGGTGCGGGGCATCTCTCCGCTCGGCGGCACGATCCTCGGCACGAGCCGAGTGAGTCCCCTCACCCCGGAGGTGGGTGTCGAGGGGATCCGGGCGAAGCTCGCCGAGCAGGGCGTCGACGGGCTGATCACGATCGGCGGCAACGGGACCCAGACGGTCGCCCGGATCCTCTCGGAGGCGGGGATCCCGACCATCGGCCTGCCGAAGACGATCGACAACGACCTCGCGGGAACCGACTACACCTTCGGCTTCGACACCGCGGTGTCGATCGCGACCGAGGCGATCGACCGACTGCGAACCACGGGCGAATCGCACCGGCGGTGCATGGTGCTCGAGGTCATGGGGCGCGACGCCGGCTGGATCGCCCTGCACGCGGGCATGGCCGGCGGCGCGCAGGTGATCCTGCTGCCCGAGTACTCCGAATCGCTCGACCAGGTCTGCGCCTGGGTCGAGAGCGTCCGCGATCGCGATCGCGCTCCGCTCGTGGTCGTCGCCGAGGGGTTCAAGCTCGAGGGCATGGAGCACGAGGTGACCCGCGCCGGGCTCGACGGCTTCGGCCGCCCCCGCCTCGGCGGGATCGGCGAGGTGCTCGCCCCGCTGATCGAGGAACGCACGGGGATGGAGTCGCGCGCGACCGTGCTCGGGCACGTGCAGCGCGGCGGCGTGCCGACCGCCTTCGACCGGGTGCTCGCCACCCGCGCGGGCATCGCCGCGGCCGACGCCGCTGCGGCGGGCGAGTGGGGCACCATGGCGGCGCTGCACGGCACCCGGATCGAGATGGTGCCGCTCGCGGAGGCGGTCGGGCGACTCAACACGGTGCCCGAGGACCGCTACGAAGAAGTGCGCCGTCTGTTCGGGTGACCGTTCGGTTCGGTTGCGGCGAATGGCGGCTCGATTTCGGATCCAGCCGCCATTCGCCGCAACCGAACGATCGAGCGCCGTGCTGCGCGCGATGCGGTGCGGCTCGGCGTCAGGCCTGGGCCGCGGCGGCGAGGCGCTGCTGCACCTCGGGGAGCGACGGGTTCGTCGCGGTGGTGCCGTCGGGGAACACCACGGTGGGGACGACGGCGTTGCCGCCGTTGACCTCCTTGACCAGGTCCTCCGTGCCGGGCGTCCGCTCGATGTCGACGATCTCGTAGCCGATGCCCGTGCGGTCGAGCATCGTCTTGAGCCGCTTGCAGTACCCGCACCACTCGGTCGAGAACATCGTGATCGTTCCCGCTTCGGGGACGAACTCCTGTTGCATGATTGCCTCCGTTCGGTGCAACCATACGCGGCTCCCGTGCATTCCGCCCGGACCCTCCGGGCGGAGGCACCTGCGTGAACCGCACGGGAACGGTCGGGGAACCCCTCGATGAACGGTCGATGGAGTCGAACGGAATACGAGGAAAACCGCGCGTGACTTGACCCGCCGGAATCGAGGTGGAACGATGATTCACGCGCGCGCAAAGGCGGGGTGCGGGGCGCGATCCGCCTCCACCGAGAACTGCTCCGGGCGTAGACCGAACCCGCCTCGAACGAAAGACACCGGTGGAGATCACCCTCATCGTGTCGCTGGTCATCGTACTGGCGCTCTTCTTCGATTTCACGAACGGCTTCCACGACACCGCGAACGCGATGGCCACCCCCATCGCGACCGGCGCGCTCAAGCCCAAGGCCGCCGTACTCCTGGCCGCGATCCTCAACCTGGTCGGTGCGTTCCTGTCGACCGAGGTCGCCAAGACCATTTCGGGCGGCATCATCAACGAGGGCGACGGCGGGGTGCTTATCACACCCGAGCTGATCTTCGCCGGTCTCATCGGCGCCATCGTGTGGAACCTGCTCACCTGGCTCTACGGCCTGCCCTCCAGCTCGTCGCACGCGCTCTTCGGCGGCCTCATCGGTGCCGCGCTCGTCGGCGCGGGCATCGGTGCCATCAACTTCGGCGGGGTGCTCTCAAAGGTCATCATCCCCGCGCTCGCGGCCCCGCTCACCGCGGGTCTCGTCGCCTTCGTCGCCACCAAGATCGCCTACGCGATCACGCGCAGGCACGACGGCAAGAAGGACGGCCGCGGCCACTTCCGCTACGCGCAGATCGCGTCCTCCTCCCTCATCGCTCTCGCGCACGGCACGAACGACGCGCAGAAGACCATGGGCGTGATCACGCTCACGCTCGTCGCCGCGGGCACCCAAGCACCCGGCACGGGCCCCCAGCTCTGGGTCATCGTCGCCTGCGCCCTCGCGATCGCCATCGGCACCTACTCGGGTGGCTGGCGCATCATCCGCACCCTCGGCGCAGGCCTCACCCAGGTCAAGCCCGCGCAGGGCTTCGCCGCCGAGACGAGCACCGCCGCCACGATCCTCGCGTCGAGCCACCTCGGCTTCGCCCTCTCGACCACCCAGGTCGCGTCGGGTTCCGTCATCGGCTCCGGTCTCGGTCGTCGCGGATCCAGCGTCCGCTGGCGCACCGTCGGTCGCATCGCGCTCGGCTGGCTCTTCACCCTGCCATCGGCCGCGATCGTCGGCGCGCTCGCCGCGTTGCTCGCACAGGGCCTCGGCACCGCCGGCGTGGTCATCGACGCCGTCCTCGGCCTCCTCTTCATCCTCTTCATCTTCTGGCGGTCGAGCCGCAACAAGGTCGACCACTCGAACGCGATCAACGTGCCGGACGTCGCCGAGTCCGGCTACGCCGTTCGCATCCGCAAGCGGGGCAAGGTGAAGCCGGTCCCGACCGAGACCGGCACGATCCCGCCGCTCACCCCGATCGCGAAGTCGGCGGTGCGCTCGGATCACGCCGCCCGAGCCGCCGAGCTGGCCGCGGAGGAAGCGGCTCGCCAGATCCAGGCCGCGGAACGCGCTGCCGCACGAGCCAACAAGCGCGCCGCGCGCAAGGCCGCGGCGAAGGGAGACCAGAAGTGACCATCGACTGGATCGCGTTCCTGCAGGTCTTCATCGCCGCGCTCCTGTCGGCCTGCGTCGTCGTCGGACTCTACGCGCTCGGCATCCGCTTCCTCGCGATCCCGGCTCCGGCGCCGCTTCGCGAGGACGGCACGGTCGAGCCGAACGGTCCCTCGCGGGACGACGAGGACGACGACCTCGAGGTCTCGGGGCGCCCCACCTGGGCGCAGATCGCGGCGAACGTCTGCTTCGGCCTCTCCGCGCTCTGCGTGCTGGGCGGGATCTACCTGATCATTCCCGTCTTCCACAAGTAGGCGTCTCGGACGCTCGCTCTTGCCAGCCGCCGACAGTAGGGTGAGCGCATGAGCGACGTCGTATCGATCCCTGCCATCACCGAGATCGTCGGAGGCCTGCGCTACGGCTTCGCGCAGGGGACCACCCGGCCCGAGGCCTGGCGGCGGCTCCAGCTGGAGGGGCTGCGCCGCATGCTCGTCGAGCGCGGCTCGGACTTCGAGGCGGCCCTGCTCGCCGACCTGGGCAAGCCCGCCATCGAATCGCAGCTTGCCGAGATCGGCTTCCTCGTGGCCGAGATCGACCATGCCCTCGGCGAGCTGGGGCGGTGGATGCGACCCCGCAGGGTCGGCGTTCCGCTCATGCTCCAGCCGGCCGCGGCCAAGGTCGTCGCCGAGCCGCTCGGCGTCGTGCTCATCATCGCGCCGTGGAACTACCCGCTGATGCTCGCGCTCTCCCCGCTGATCGGGGCCCTCGCCGCGGGCGACGCGGCCGTCGTGAAGCCGAGCGAGCTCGCTCCCGCGACCTCGAGCGCGATCGCCCGCCTGCTGCCCGAGTACGTCGACCGGCGCGCGGTCGCCGTCGTCGAGGGCGGGGTGCCCGAGACCACGGCGCTGCTGGCCGAGCGCTTCGACCACATCTTCTACACCGGGAACGGGCGGGTCGGACGGATCGTCGCGCACGCCGCGGCCGAGCACCTGACGCCCGTCACCCTTGAACTCGGCGGCAAGTCGCCGGTCTACGTCGACGACTCCGTTCCCTTGCCCGCCGCGGCTCGGCGCATCGTGTGGGCGAAGTACCTGAACGCCGGTCAGACCTGCGTCGCCCCCGATTACGTGCTCGGCACCGCCGACGTGCTGCGGCGGCTCGCTCCCGCGCTCTCGGATGCGATCCACGAGCTGTACGGCAGCGCGGTCGCGCAGAATCCCGATTACGGGCGGATCGTGAACGACGCCCAGTTCGAGCGGCTCGTCGGCTACCTGCGCGACGGAGAGATCGTGGCCGGCGGGCGCAGCGACGCTGCGGATCGCTTCATCGAGCCCACCGTGCTCCGCGGCGTATCGCCCGATTCCGCGGTGATGCGCGACGAGATCTTCGGGCCGATCCTGCCGCTCGTCGAGGTATCGGGTCTCGACGAGGCTCTGGGCTTCGTGAGCGGGCGCGACAAGCCGCTCAGCGCCTACGTGTTCACCGAGCGGGCGGAGGTGCGCCGCCGCTGGGAGCGGGAGACGAGCTCCGGTGCGCTCACCTTCGGTGCCCCCGTGCTGCACCTCACGGTGCCCGATCTGCCCTTCGGCGGTGTCGGCCCCAGCGGCATGGGTGCGTATCACGGCGAACGATCCTTCCGCGTGTTCAGCCACGAGAAGGCGGTGCTGTCGAAGCCCCTCGCGCCCGACACCCTCGCGGCGACGATCATGCCGCCGTTCACCGGTGGCAAGGATCAGCTGGTGCGGAGGTGGCTCGGCAAACTGCGCTGAGCCGGGGCTCGGAACGAGCGGGGGCCGCGCGAACCGCGGCGCCTTCGTGCCGGGGGCTCCGGGTGCGTTCGTGCCGGTGGTCCTGACTGCGTTCGTGTCGGTGGTCCCGGCTGCGTTCGTGCTGGTGGTTCCGGTCCCCCCCGGGCTGCGTTCGTGCTGGTGGTCCCGGCTGCGTTCGTGCTGGTGGTCCCGGTCCCCCCGGGCTGCGTTCGTGCCGGCGGTTCCGGCCTCCCGGTGCGTCTGGGACCCCGGGCTCAGCTCGCCGGGTCGAAGCGCTCGGGAAGCGGGAGGTTGCCCGCGCCCGAGACGCGGACCGAATCGAGGCCCTGCCATGCTGCGGCCTGCGCGAGGAGCCGTCGGGCCGCCTCGGGGGTTCGGCTCGGGGCGCCCGGCTCCTGCCAGGCCGCCTGGACCAGGAGCTCACGCCCGGCTCGGTCGGCCTTGAGATCGATGCGGCCGGCCAGACGGCCGCCGACCATGAGCGGGAGGCAGTAATAGCCGTACTGCCGCTGCTCCTTCGGAGTGTAGATCTCGATGCGGTAGTGGAAATCGAACATCCGCTCGGCGCGCGGGCGGAACCAGCACACCGGGTCGAACGGGGTCAGCAGGGCGTCGGGTGCGAGCCGGGAGGGGATCCGTGCGTCGCGGTGGATCCAGGCGGGCAGCGGTTTGCCCGCCGCCGTGCGCCAGCCCGATACCTGCACGGGGAGCAGCACTCCCGCCTCCTCGAGGTCGGCGACCGCGAGCTTCGCCTCGCCCGATTTCAGCCGGTGGTAGTCGGCCAGGTCGGCGAGCGTGCCGACGCCGAGCGAGCGCGCCGCCTGCTCGATGAGCCGGCGTTGCGCCTCGGCACGCGGGAGCGCGCCGAGCGCGGATGCGGGCAGCACCTGCTCGGCCAGCGCGTAGCGGCGCTCGAAGCGCTCGCGCCCCGCGCTCACGACCTCGCCGGCCGCGAAGAGGATCTCGACCGCGCGTTTCGTGTCGCTCCAGTCCCACCAGGGACCCCGACGCTCGCGGGGACCGGTCTCGAGGTCGCGCACGAACTGCGGGCCGTTCTCGGCGAGTGAGGCGCGCACCGCCGAGATTGCCCCGGACAGCGCCTCGCTGCGGCCGTCGGATCGGTGCCGCGCGCGGTAGTCCTCCATGCGCCAGCCGAACAGGGGGCGATCGCCCACGGGGATGAACGCCGCCTCGTGCGCCCAGTACTCGGTGAAGCCGCCGCTCGACCACAGGTGCCGATCGAGCGCGTCGGGGTCGTAGGAGCCGTGCCGCGAGAACACGGGCAGATAGTGGCTGCGGGCGAACACGTTGACCGAGTCGATCTGCAGGACGTGCAGCCGTTCGAGCGCGGGGTCGAACGGGCGCCTCGCTCGGAGCCGCGCGCTCGCCGAGAAGCCCTGCGCGGCGAGCGCGGTGCGGCGGGCTTCGGCGGGGGTGAGGATCTCGGGCATGACGGGAGCCTATCCGCAGCCACCGACATTCCGACGCGGGCAGACCCGGTCACTAGGATGTGACCGTGGCAGACACCTCACCCCAATCCGGAGCTCCCGAGGCGGAGACCGACCGGAACGCAGCGCAGGAGCTCCCGCTCGGCGTGCGCGTCGCGGCGGCCTGGTCGTGGCGCCTCATCGCGATCGGTCTCGCGTGCGCGGCCCTGCTGTGGCTCATCGCCCAGGTCCGCATCATCGTGATCCCGGTGCTCATCGCGATCCTGCTCACGGCTCTCCTGGAGCCGATCGTGCGCTGGTTCGAGCGTCGCGGCATGCCGCGCTGGATGGGCGTCGTGGCGGCCCTGCTCACCCTCATCGCATCGGTGACCCTGCTCGTCTGGCTCATCGTCAGCCAATTCCGAAACGGGTTCGACGACGTGGCGGCGAAGGCGGAGACCTCGTTGCAGGGCGCCCTCGCCTGGCTCGAGTCCGGCCCCTTCGGCATCTCGGCCGACAAGATCCAGGGCTATCTCGACCAGGGCCTGAAAGCGATCCAGGACCACCAGTCCGAGATCTGGAGCGGCGCGCTCGGCATCGCGACCGGGGCCGGCCACTTCATCACGGGCAGCCTGCTGACCCTGTTCTCGCTGATCTTCCTGCTGTTCGACGGCAAGCGCATCTGGTTCTGGGTGCTCGGCTTCCTGCCGAAGAGCGCGCACGCCCCGGTCGATACCGCGGGTCGCGCCGGCTGGGTCTCGGTCGGGCAGTACGCCCGGGTGCAGATCCTGGTGGCGCTGGTCAACGCGATCGGCATCGGTGTCGGCTCCGCGCTGCTGGGCGTCCCGCTGGCCGTGCCGATCGGGATCCTCGTCTTCCTCGGGTCCTTCATCCCGTTCCTCGGCGCCATCACCACGGGTGCCGTCGCGGTGTTCGTCTCGCTCGTCTACAACGGCCCGATCAACGCGCTGATCCTGCTCATCGTCGTGATCCTCGTGCATCAGCTCGAGAGCCACGTGCTGCAGCCCCTCATCATGGGCAACGCGGTTCAGGTGCATCCGCTCGGCGTCGTGCTCGCGGTCGCGACCGGTGCCCTGCTCGCCGGGATCCCGGGTGCCCTGTTCGCGGTGCCCATCGCGGCGGCGGCGAATTCGGTGGTCAACGTGCTGGCGCACCGCAGATGGGAATCCGGGCGCGACCCGGTCGACGACTTCCACACCCTCGAAAAGCGCACGCGGCTCGTCAAGCAGCGGGCCAGGCACGCGGCCCGACTCGGCCGCAGGAACGGAGCAGCATGACCGAGCAGTTCGTCGCCCCCGGGCTCGAGGAATTCGAGGCTGCCCTGCCGATCGTGCACCGTGTCACGCAGCGCACCCCGCTCGAGACCTCGCGGTTCCTCGCCGAGATCCTCGACGTGCCGACGGTCTACCTGAAGTGCGAGAACCTGCAGCGCACCGGCGCCTACAAGCTGCGCGGCGCGTACAACCGGCTGTCGCAGCTCACCGAGGAGGAGCGCGCTCGCGGCGTCGTCGCGGCGTCCGCCGGGAACCACGCGCAGGGCGTCGCGTTCGCCGCCCGCGAGCTCGGCATCAAGGCGACGATCTTCACCCCGCTCGGCGTCGCGCTGCCGAAGCTGCAGGCGACCCGCAACTACGGTGCGGACGTCGTGCTCGAGGGCCAGATCTTCGACGAGACGAACGTCGCTGCGCAGACCTTCGTGCGCGAGACCGGCGCGACCTTCATCCCGCCGTTCGACCACCCGGCGGTCATCGCCGGTCAGGGCACGGTCGCGCTCGAGATGCTCGAGGTCGCGCCCGACATCGAGACCATCGTCGTGCCGATCGGCGGTGGCGGCCTGATCTCGGGCGTCGCCGCCGCGGCGAAGCTCCGCGCGGAGCGCGAGGGCCGGTCCATGCGCATCATCGGCGTGCAGGCCGAGAACGCTTCGCCGTTCGTGAAGTCGATCGTGGCCGGGCACCCCGTCACCGTCAAGACCAAGCCGACGATCGCCGACGGCATCGCGGTCGCCCGCCCCGGCGACCTGACCTTCGAGATGGTGCGCGACTACGTCGACGAGATCGTGACGGTCAGCGACGACGATCTCGCCCGCGCGATCGTCGTGCTGCTCGAGCGTGCGAAGCTCGTCGTCGAGCCGGCGGGCGCGGCCGGCGTGGCGGCCATGCTCGCGGGCAAGATCAATGCGAGCGGTCCCACCGCCACGATCCTCTCGGGCGGCAACATCGACCCGCTGCTGCTGCAGCGCGTGATCGGCCACGGTCTCGCGGCCTCCGCCCGGTACATGAAGCTGCGGATCCTGCTGCCCGACATCCCCGGGCAGCTGGTGCGCACGGCGTCGATCGTGGCGGAGGCCAACGCGAACGTCGTCGAGGTGATCCACACCCGGCACGCCACCGAGCTGCCCATCAGCGAGGTCGAGCTGGAGCTGCACATCGAGACCCGGGGGCACGAGCACGGCGAGGCCGTCGCTCAGGCGCTCCGCGACGCTGGCTACACGGTGCGGGTGGGCGAGCGGTACTAGCTGCGCTGCTGCGCCGGGCTGCGCGCTCGGCGGGGGACTGCGTTCGACCAGGGCCCGCGCTCGGCCGGGACCGAGTTCGGCCGGCTGACGCCCGAGGAGAGCACGCTTCTTCGGCGGCGGCACCCAGTTTCGGCGGGGGAACGGTGAGTCGCGGCGCGAATACGGGTGCTCTCGTCAGACACGGGTGCTCTCATGGGACACGGGTGCTCTCGTTGCGCCGGCGGAGTCGGTGTCGGTGTCGGGGCCGCTGGCTGTCCCGGAGCCGATAGCCGAAGCCGAGCCGACCGCTCTCGTGCGGGTCCGCCGCCCGCGGCCGAGTTCACCGCGGGAGCCGATTCAGGAAGCCGGCGATCTCGGGACCGTACCTGCCGGTCGCCGTCCCCGGAACCGGAACTCGGAACGCGCGCAGCCGGTCCGCGAGCCGCTCCGCAGATACGGCCTGCGCCGCACCCCAGCGGACCCCGCGCATGCCGGTCGTCCCGCAGATCCAGTCGTACCTGAGCTTCTCGGCGTAGGAGATGTCCTCTGCCGTGCGCCCCTGCCGCAGCCCCTCATCCGAGTACTTCGCGCGGCCATCGCATTCGCCGAAGAGCCCGAGCCCGGCGAATCGGAAGTCGAGGCGCAGCGTTCCGCCGTCCTCCGCCGGGACCGGAAACTGCAGCTCGGCGTCGATCCCGAGCTGCAGCAGGCGGAGCCGGCTGACGCTTTCGAGAGGTGAATCCGCGAGCGGGTGGGCCAGCGCGGCGAGCGCGCGGACGGCTCGGACGCCGCGCCCGCGTGGCAGCTGCGCGGCGCGTTCGAGCAACGCCCTCCGCCAGGCGTCCCAGCCTTCGTGATCGACGCGGTACCCGTTCCTGGCCGTTCGCCGGAGGGATTCGTCGGCGCAGGCGAGGGCCACGGCGAACGGCTCGGTCCGGGCGAGATCGAAGACCGTGCGCTGCAACGCGGTGCAGCGGAATCCCTCGACACGGGCCACCTCGGCACCGCCGATCGGGCTTCGATGCCGCTTCGTCGAGGCGGCGGAACCGTTCCGGGCGCCCGGCGGTACGGTCTCGTGCACCAGAGCCGGATCCGCGATCGGTGAGCCCGCCCGGATCCAGCGGGACCACACCGGCAGCCCGTGCAGCGTCGCCGCCGAACGGTGGGAGAGGAGCTGGCCGGGACCCGCGTGGGCCGAACCGGTACGTGCGCGCGTGTGCGCTCGGCTCGCTGCGAGGGTCGCCGCGAGGTGGCGGGTCCGATCGCTCGCTCGATTCCAGGACACCGCGTCGATGTACCAGCCCGCGCGGAGCCTCCGCAGAACGCCGGATCTGACCGCCTCTGGGATCGAACGCTCGGAGACGCCCGCGCGGACCAGACTGGCTCGGTCGAGAACCAGTGGAGCGACTTCGGCGAGGGCGGATCGAACGGACATGGAGCGATCCTGCAGCATCGCTCCGGCTGACGGAGCGGTGGAGGGGTGATTGTGGAGAACTCCGGTTGAGCCGCCGGGAAGGTGTGCGTACGTGCGTGCTGTGAGCGCCGAGCTTTCGGGGGCCCGCGGTTGCGCGTTCTGCGGGGAACCGCAGCTTCGTGGCCCGCGAGAGTGCGTCATTTCGGCGAGAGAACGGCGAGTCGCGGGGTGAACAGGGGTGCTCTCGTCGAACACACGTTTTCTCGCCGGGGCGGCGGAGGCGGTGGACGCCGGGGCGGCGGAGGCGGTGGACGCCGCGGCGGCGCCGGCGGCCGAAGCGGACCCCGGCCCGGCCCGTCCCGGCCCGGCCGAGCCCGGGTCAGGCGGCCGGCGTCGCACCCGCCTGGGTCGCTGCGAGCCGGATCGCGCGCCGCGCGTCCTCGACGGTGATGCTGCCGCCGGCGACGATGTGCAGGCCGTACGCGTCTTCGAGCGCCACGAGGTTCATGGCGATGTCGTCGAGCGAACCGGTGAGCGCGAACGCGCCCGACGCGACGCCGGCCGAGAGGATCCCGCGGTAGAGCTCGAGCTGCTCGCGATAGAGCCGCTGCACCAGCTCGTCGTGCAGCGGCGACTTGCCGGCGAGCACGTCGAACTCGTAGAGCAGGCGCATGAGCGCGTCGTCCGGGCCGCTCGGCAGGCCGGCGTCGATGGCGATGGCGAGCTGCTCCGCGGGCTCCCGCGCGGCGGCGACGAGCGCGGCGCGGTCGGCGCCGACGCGGTGCATGCCGGCGGCGTGCGCTTCGACGAGGATCGCGTCGAGGTCCTCGTAGTAGTAGAGCAGCGCGCCGCGGGTCACTCCGGCCTGGTTCGCGACGTCGGTGAGCGAGAGGTTGCGGAGGCCGTGCTCGGCTGCGGCGGCGAGCGCCGCATCGACGACCTCGATCCGGCGCTGCTTCTGCGTGCTGGGGCGTGCCATGCAGCCAGTATGCCAGCCGGTCGCGCCCGGATCGCCGCGCTCGGCGGTCCACGCACCGAGTTTCTTGACATCTGAGTAAATTAATTTACTCTGGAGTAAAAGAACTCGCCGCGCCGACCGCCAACGCACGCGGAAGCGGACGAGCAGGGGCCGCCGGCCCCAACGGAACCCCAACGCAGCAGGAGATGACATGGCCGTCGACACCCTCTACACCGGCGGACGCATCCGCACCTTCGACCCGGCCCAGCCCTGGGCCGAGGCGCTGGCCGTGACCGGCGATCGCATCAGCTACGTCGGCTCCGCCGCCGATGCCCCCGCCGCGCGCCACACCGTGCAGCTCGAGGGCCGGCTCGTCACCCCCGGCGTCGCCGACACGCACAACCACCTGCTGCTCGGCTTCGACGACCTGGCCGTGAGCCTGGACCAGGTGCAGAGCCTCGACGTCGTGCGGCAGCGCATCGCCGAGTTCGCCGAGACGCATCCCGAGCTCGACTGGATCTGCGCCGAGAACGCGCTCTACTCCGTCGTCGAGGGCCGCCGCCCGAACGCCGACGACCTCGTCGGCACGACCGACAAGCCCGTGTTCATCACGACCTACGACCAGCACTCGGTGTGGCTCAATCGCCCGGCGATGGCGAAGCTCGGGATCCTGAACGGCGGCGACATCGCCTGGGGCAACCCGGAGATCGACCCGACCACGGGCGAGCCGACCGGCTGGGTCACCGACTTCTACACGAGCGCCATGACGATCGACGGCCTCGCCGAGCTGCAGCGCGACATCCCGATGTACTCACCGGATCGTCGTTACAACAAGATCGTGAACAGCCTCGACATGGCCGCCAAGGTCGGCATCACGACCGTCGTCGAGCCGCAGGTGCCGCTCGCCGAGCTCGATCTGTTCGCCCGGGCCGAGCGCGAGGGCAAGCTGACGAGCCGCACGATCGCGGCGATCTACCACCCGGTCGGCGCCGACGGCGACTTCCGCGCCCGCATCACCGACGCGATCCGCGAGACCCCGCAGCACGAGCGCTTCTCGCTCGGACCGGTGAAGCTCTACGCCGATGACGTGATCGAGCCGCACACCGCGGCGATGCTCGAGGACTACGCGAACCGTCCCGGGCACCGCGGGCACACGAGCCTCGAGCCCACCGAGTTCACCAAGCTCTTCGTCGAGCTCGACCGCCTCGGCTACCAGGTGCACACCCACGCGACCGGCGACTGGGGGATCCGCCTCACCCTCGACTCGATCGAGGCCGCGCAGCGGGCCAACGGGGCGCGCGACGCCCGCCACGGCATCGTGCACGTCGAGTGCCTCGCGCCCGAGGATCTGCCGCGCTTCGCCGAGCTCGGCGTCGTCGCCGCGATGCAGCCGCGGCACTCCTCGCCCGACCTCGTCGCCGGCACCTGGATGGAGAACGTGGGCGAGGCCCGCTGGGATCGCGCGTGGCGCTACCGCTCCATGATCGAGTCGGGTGCCCGTGTGACCTTCTCGAGCGACTGGCAGGTGGGCGAGATGGACCCGCTCGTCGGCGTCTACGCCGCGATGACCCGTGCCCGTCTCGACGGCAGCGACGCCTGGACCCTGGGGGAGCGGCTCGACCTCGACCGCACGCTCGAGGCCTACACGACGGGCGGAGCGGAGGCGTTCCACCGCGAGGACTCGGTCGGCATGCTCAAGGCCGGCTACCTGGCGGACCTCGTCGTCTGGTCGGGCGATCTCTACGGCATGGAGCCGGCCGAGATCCTCGAGCAGAGCGCCGACCTCACGGTCGTGGGCGGATCGCCGATCCACGATGCGCACGGCGAGCTCGACGGCTCGGCCGCGGCCGTCGGGGCGAAGGATCCCGGCGGGGCCGGGCAGAGCTGCGGCGAGCCCGTCGGCGACCACCACGGCCACTCCCACGCGCACTGATCAGCCAGACCCGAACCGAGGACCCACGATGTCAACGCTGCCATCCCACTCCGCCGTCGCCGCCGGCGACGACCAGCTCGCGCACGCGATCACGCACCAGCCCGGTCGGCTCAAGCGCACCCTGAAGCTGCGCCACCTGGTGTTCATCGGGCTCGCGTACCTGGCGCCGCTCGCGGTGTTCGACATGTTCGGGATCGTCTCCGAGGCGACCTCCGGCCACGTCCCGCTGGCCTACCTCGTGGTGATGATCGCGGTGCTCTTCACCGCCTTCAGCTACTCGCGCATGGTGCGGTTCTTCCCGATCGCGGGATCCGCCTACACCTACGTGAAGGAGGCGATCAACCCGCACCTCGGGTTCCTAGTCGGCTGGGCGGCGACGCTCGACTACCTGCTGCTGCCGCTGCTCAATGCGGTGCTGTCGGCGATCTACATGGGGGCGCTGCTGCCCGAAGTGCCGTTCTGGGTGTGGGTCGTGCTCACCGTCGGGATCAGCACCGCGCTGAACCTCGTCGGGGTGAAGCTTGCGGCGAGCATGAACATGATCCTCGTCGGGATCCAGCTGGTGGTCGCGCTCGCCTTCGTGATCTTCACGCTCGTCAACATCGCCAACGGCGAGAACGGGGCCGTATTCTCGGCGACGCCGTTCTTCTCGGGCGACATCCAGCCCGCGGCGATCACCGCGGGTGCTGCGATCCTCGCCGTCTCGTTCCTCGGCTTCGACGCCGTGTCGACGCTCGCGGAGGAGGCGGAACGGCCCACGCGCGATGTGCCGCGCGCGATCTTCATCATCGTGATCGCCGCCGGCGCGTTCTTCATGACCGTGACCTACGTGATGCAGACGCTGTTCCCCGACGTGTCCGAGCTCGGCAACATCGTCGGAGCCTCGCCCACCATGGCCAAGTTCATCGGCGGGGCCGTGTTCCAGGCGTTCTTCGTCGGAGGCTACATGATGTCGGTGCTCGGCTGCGGGCTCACCCAGCAGATGAGCGCCGCGCGCCTGCTCTACGCGATGGGCCGCGACGGCGCGCTGCCGAAGCGCCTCTTCGGCGGGGTCAACGCACGCACGGGCGTGCCCGTCGCCAACGTGCTGCTCGTCGCGGTGATCGCGCTCGGCGCGGTGTTCATCGGTCTCGAGCAGGTGACCTCGATGGTCAACTTCGGCGCGTTCGTCGCCTTCGCCTTCGTGAACCTGTCGGTGATCTTCACCTTCTTCCGGTTCCTCAAGCGCCGCGGGCCAGGCCCCTGGCTCGCCTTCGTCGTGGTTCCGGCGATCGGCGTCGCGATCAACGTCTGGCTCTGGTTCAGTCTCGACGGCCTGTCGATGATCGTCGGCGGGATCTGGGCCGCGATCGGCCTCGTCTACCTCGTGATCAAGACGCAGGGGTTCAAGGCCCCGGCGCCGGACCTCACCGGGCCCATCAACATCGGGATGTACGAGTAGCGTTCCTGTACGAACCGGTCCGATTCGTCGGCTTCTCCGCCCTGGATTAGTCTGGGGGTGCTCCCGAGCGGGCGGAGAAGACCGGCATGAAGATCCTGATCGTTGAAGATGACGAGCGCGTCGCGGACGCGCTGGGGGCGTTCCTCCGTCAGGCGGGGTTCACGACCGATCGGGTCGGCAGCGGTGCGGCGGCGCTGGAAGCGCTCGGCGCCGACACCGATGCCGTGCTGCTCGACCTCGGTCTGCCCGACATGGACGGGCTCGACGTGTGCCGCCGAATCCGGGGGCTCTCGGGTGTGCCGATCATCGTCGCGACCGCGCGGAGCCACGTCGAGGAACGCATCAGGGGCTTCCACGCGGGTGCGGACGACTTCGTCGTGAAACCCTACGACGTGCGCGAACTCGTGGCACGCATCGAGGCGGTCACCCGGCGTTCGCGCACGCTGCCCATCGGAGCCGAGCACAGTTCGGGCATCTCGGTCGACGGGGTCACCATCGACCTCGCGAACCGGCTCGTGCTCGTCGACGGCGCCCCGGTCGACCTGACCCCGAAGGAGTTCGACATCATCGCGGTCCTGGTGCGGTATCCCGGTGTCGTCGTACCCCGCGACCGGATCATCCGCGAGGTGTGGGGGAGCGACTGGAACGGCTTCAACCGCTCGCTCGAGGTGCACGTCGGATCGGTGCGACGCAAGCTCGACCGTCCCTCGCTCATCGCGACGGTCCGAGGGGTCGGCTATCGACTGACGGGCGCCTGAACCGTGCGGCAGCGCCTGATCCTCGTGCTCCTGATCCCGATGACCGTGATCCTGCTCGTACTCGGAGGGGCGTACGCGTGGAGCGTCGCCCGCGCGGTCCAGGAGGAGGTGTCGAGCCAGCAGCTGGGCGACCTCAGCTACTTCCAGAGCGGGGTCCGGCAGGCGCTGCGCGCGGGGAGCCCGGACACCGTGGCGGGGGAGATGGCGCGGTTCAGCGAGCTCTACGGCACGAGCATCGCGGTCTTCGACCGATCGGGCGCTCTGTGGGCCTCGGGCGGGGGCGCTTCGACGCCCTCGACGGCGAGGCGCAGGGGCAGGTCGCGCTCGCGCTCTCGGGTCGGCGGAGCGATCCGGAGCCGCCGGTCCTGCCCTGGTCGATGGGCGAGATGGTCGCCGTGGAGCCCGTGTTCGACGACGGAACGGTGCTCGGAGCGATCTACATCTCGGCGAGCGCCGACCGGGTCCGGGCCGAGATCCTCACGCACTGGGGCCTGCTCGCCGCCGCGTGCACGGCCACGATCCTGCTCCTGCTGTTCGCGGTGGTCCGCCTCGCGAACTGGGTGCTGCGCCCCATGCTGCGAGTCGACCGGGCGATGGCCGCGGTGGAGCGGGGCGAGCGCGATGCGCGCATCTCCGACGACACCGGGCCGCCGGAGATGCGGAGCATGATCCGGATGTTCAACCAGATGGCCGAGGAGATCGAACGGGTGATGCAGCGTCAGGAGGCGTTCGCCATGAACGCCTCGCACGAATTGCGCAACCCGCTCGGGGCCCTGCTCATGCGGGTGGAGTACCTGGCCACCGGGCTCGACGGATCCTGGGACGAGGACGTCGAGAAGACCCGGGCCGAGGGGCGCAGGCTCACCCAGATCCTCGATGCGCTCCTCGGCATGGCCCGGTCCGGCAGACAGGATTCCGCCTTCGTCGCGGTCGACCTCGTCGAGCTCTCGGCGCGCCGGATCGCCGCGTGGGATCCGATCTCGGCCGACCGCGGAGTCCGCGTGGAGCTGCTCGGCGCGCCGGAGGTGCTGAGCCTCACCGATCGCACCTCGGTCGAGAGCGCGTTCGACGCGGTGCTGGACAACGCGCTCAAGTTCGCTCCGGCGGGTTCGGCCGTCGAGGTGTCGGTCGATCGTGATGCCGAGGGCTGCTGGATCGCGATCCGGGACCACGGGCCGGGACTCGAACCCGACGAACTGGAGCTGGTGACCAGTCGGTTCTGGCGCAGCCCGCGCGACCAGAACGTGCCCGGTTCGGGGCTCGGCCTGGCCATCGCGTCCGATCTGCTGGGCGACCTGCGAGGCGGGGTCCAGGTGCAGGCTCCCGAGGGCGGCGGGTTGCGCGTCGTGCTGCGACTGCCGGGGGAGGGGCGCTGATGCGGGGGAGCTCGCCGCGTTCCCGGATCCTGCGGCTGCTGCTGGCGGCGTTCGTGGTGCTGCTCGGCGCGAACGGATGCGCCGACCCCGGCTACGACCGCACGCAGCAGTACTTCGTCGCGGGCGGCGGGATCGCCGGCATCTACTTCAACTACGGGGACCAGTACGCGAAGGCCCTGCATCGGGAACTGGGGATCAACGTCTCGGTCTCCGAGACGAACGGCTCGGTCGACAACCTGCAACGGGTCGCCTCGGGGCGGGCGCTCCTCGGTTTCGCGCAGGCGGACACCGCCGCGGACGCGATCACCGGCACCGGGAGCTTCGACGCTCCGCTCCCGTTGCGCGCCGTGGCCCGGGTCTACGACGAGTCCGTGCAGGTCGTCGTCCCCGCGGACTCCGATGTCCGCCGCATATCCGACCTCGCGGGACGCCCGGTGTCGCTGGGGTCGCCGACCTCCGGCGTGCAGGTGATCGCGAACCGGGTACTCGCGGCATCCGGCGTGGCTCCCGAGCGGATCGAGAATCCGGCGCTCGGTCTCGACGAATCGATCGCCGCGCTGCATCGCGGCGAGATCGCGGCGTTCTTCTGGGTGGGCGGGTTCCCGACCCCGTCCATCGAGCGGCTGGCACGGTCGGAGCGGATACGGCTGCTGCCCATCGACGCGGCGACGGTGTCCCGGGTCAACGCGCAGCACTCCGGGGTCTACCGGCTCGCCGAACTCCCGATCGGCGGCTACGGCTCGGAAGCGCCGACGACGACCATGACGGTGCCGAACTACCTGGTCGCGGCAGAGGATGCGTCCGATGCGCTGATCCTGGACGCCACCCGGGTGCTGTTCTCGTCGCGCTCGACCATCGCGCGGAAGGTGCCCGCGGCTGAGCTGCTCGACCGGCGCGAGGCGATCTTCACCGCGCCGCTCGACCTCCACCCGGGCGCCGCGGAGTTCTACGTCGACGCGCGGCGCTGACTCCGACCGGACCTCAAGAAGCGCTCAAGCGAAAGCTCAAGATGCGCTCAAGAGCGCTGACTCCGGGCCATCGTCGCGCCTAGCTTGGGGGCCAAGCGGTTCGACGGCGAACGCGCTTGCCGCACTCCGTCTCGGGGCGGCAACGCACCCCGGATCGTTCAGACAGGCAGCGGGCCCGGGACGCGAGGTTCGCGGAGCGGGTCGCGATCCAGAGACGGAGACGAGATGAGTGCGAGCGAACCGCTGGTGGTCGTTGAGAACGTGCAGAAGCACTACGGCGAGTTCCAGGCCCTGACCGATATCGATCTCTCGATCGACGCGGGCGAGGTCGTCGTGATCATCGGCCCGTCGGGCTCCGGCAAGTCGACCCTGTGCCGTTCGATCAACCGGCTCGAGACGATCACGAGCGGATCGATCCGCGTCGACGGCAGGGAGCTGCCGGCCGAGGGGAAGGCGCTCGCGAAGCTGCGGGCCGAGGTCGGCATGGTGTTCCAGTCCTTCAACCTGTTCGCCCACCTCACCATCCTCGAGAACGTGACCCTCGGCCCGATCAAGGTGCACGGAGTGGGCCGCGCCCAGGCCGAGCGCGAGGCCATGGAACTGCTCGCCAGGGTCGGAGTCGACAAGCAGGCCTCCAAGCTCCCGGCGCAGCTCTCCGGCGGACAGCAGCAGCGCGTCGCGATCGCCCGATCGCTCGCCATGCACCCGAAGGTGATGCTGTTCGACGAGCCGACGAGCGCGCTCGACCCCGAGATGATCAACGAGGTGCTCGACGTGATGGTCGGCCTGGCGAAGGAGGGCATGACCATGATCGTGGTGACCCACGAGATGGGCTTCGCGCGCCGCGCGGCCGACCGGGTGGTGTTCATGGCCGACGGGCAGATCGTCGAGCAGGCGACGCCCGAGGAGTTCTTCACGAACCCGCAGAGCACCCGCGCCAAGGACTTCCTCTCGAAGCTCATCACCAACTGACCCGCCCGGGCCGCATCGACTCGGCGCCGCGTCCTCGCGGTACCGGGGCTCCGGCGCACCCGAAACCCCGACCCATCGAAAGGAATCCATCATGCGAACCCAGAAGCTCCTCGCCGCCGGCGCGCTGATCGCCGCCGCGGCGCTGACGCTCACCGGCTGCAACGGCGGCAGCCCCACCGACGCCAAGGGAGGCGGAACCGGGAACGGCAGCTCCGAGTCCGTGATCCCGAAGCCCGCCGAGAACGTGAAGGTCGACGGCAGCCCGACCTTCGAGAAGATCCAGAAGCGCGGCAAGGTCATCATCGGCGTCAAGGAGGATCAGCCGGGCCTCGGGTATCTCGACAACGTGACGAAGGAGCGCAGCGGCTTCGACGTCGACATCGCACGCTGGATCGCCGCCTCGCTCGGCTACGGCGAGGACAAGATCGAGTACAAGGCGATCGCCTCGGCGAACCGCGAGCAGGCGATCGTCAACGGCGACATCGACTACTACGTCGGGACCTACTCGATCAACGACAAGCGCAAGAAGGACATCGACTTCGCCGGGCCCTACTTCGTCACGGGCCAGGGCCTCCTCGTCAAGAAGGGCGGGACCGACTACCAGTCGCTCGAGCAGCTCGACGGCAGGACCGTGTGCTCGGCGACCGGCTCGACGCCGATCCAGAACATCAAGGAGAACTTCCCGAAGATCAAGACGCAGGAGTTCGATCTCTATTCGGCCTGCGTCGAGAGCCTCGTCAACGGCCAGGTCGATGCGGTGACGACGGATCAGGCGATCCTCATCGGCTATGCCGCGCAGGATCCCGACAACCTGATGGTGACGACCGGCCCGCTGCTCACCGAAGAGAAGTACGGAGTCGGACTCGCGAAGGGCGACGACGCGCTCCGCGCGCACATCAACACCCTCTTCACCGACGGCGGCGCGACCTGGAAGAAGATCTTCGACAAGAACCTCGGCAGCTCGGGGATCAAGGTCGATCAGCCCAAGGTAGACGCCTACTAACCGCTGAGGCGCTCGGGGCGGGCACGGTGCCCGCGCCCGCCCCGGGCCGCCCGCACGAGAGGAAGACGGATGGACGTCATCTTCGGGAACCTCGATCTCTGGGGGACCGCAATCACGAACACCCTGCTGGTGTTCTTCGGGGAGGGCTGCTCGCCCTGGTGCTCGGCGTGCTCGTCGGGGCCATGCGGGTCTCGCCCGTGCCCATCGCGCGGGGCGTGGGAACCCTCTACGTGAACCTCATCCGGAACACGCCGTTGACGCTCGTGTTCTTCTTCTTCGTGCTCGGCTACCCGGCCCTCGGCCTGCCGAAGCTGAGCACGCTGCTGCTCGGCATCCTCGCGATCGGCATCTACACGGCGACCTACGTCGCCGAGGTGCTGCGCGCAGGCATCAACACCGTGCCGGTCGGGCAGGCCGAGGCGGCCCGCGCCATCGGCCTGCCGTTCGGGAAGGTCATGACCCTCGTCGTGCTCCCGCAGGCGTTCCGCTCGGTGGTGCCCCCGATGATGAGCGTGTTCATCGCCCTGCTGAAGAACACGACCGTGGCGGCCGGGTTCTCGGTCGCGGAGCTCGCCGCGCTGCGCGCCACCATCAACGATGCGGCCGGCCGCCCCGGCAGCCCGATGGAAGTGCTGCTCTGGGTCGCGTTCGTGTTCGTCGTGCTCGTCATGCTCCTGAGCCTCGTCCAAAACCGTCTCGAGAAGAAGTGGAGGATCGTGCGATGACCTCTGTGCTGTACGACGTCCCCGGCCCCCGGGCGATCGCGCGCAACCGCGTGCTCGCGGTCGTGACCGTGCTGGGAGTGGGGGCGATCATCGCCTTCATCGTGTACCGGTTCGCCCTCTCGGGGCAGTTCTCGGGGACGAAGTGGGGACTCTTCACCTACGCGACGATCTGGGAGCAGATCCTCGCGGCCCTCGGCAAGACCCTCGCGGCCTTCGGGCTGGCGGCGGTGCTGAGCGTCGCCCTCGGATTCCTGCTCGCCATCGGCCGGCTCTCTGACCACCGATGGGTGCGGATCCCCATCACGACCATCACGGAGCTCTTCCGCGCGGTGCCCGTACTGGTCATGATGATGCTGCTCTACTACGGGTTGCCCTCGGTCGGCATCAGCATGGAGCCCTACGCGGCCGTGGTGATCGCGCTGGTGGCCTACAACGGATCGGTGCTCGCCGAGGCGCTCCGCGCGGGGGTCGAATCCCTGCCGCGCGGGCAGAAGGAGGCGGGGTACTCGATCGGCCTGCGTAAGAGCGGGGTGATGCGGTTGATCCTGCTGCCGCAGGCGGTGCGGGCCATGCTGCCCGTGATCGTCTCGCAGCTCGTGGTCACCATGAAGGACACCGCGCTCGGCTTCATCATCACCTACCCCGAGCTGCTCTACCTGGCGAAGCAGTTCAGCAGCAACGTGCAGTTCGGGCGGCCGCTGCTGCAGTCGGCGTTCGTGATCGGCGGCATCTACATCGTGATGTGCCTGATCCTGTCGGCCGTGGCGAAATGGCTCGAGGGGCGGACCCGGCGCAGCCCGAAGCGCCCCGGAGGGCCGGCGGCGACGACCGAGACCATTCCGGTGCAGCCCGACGACCCGCGCCTGCATCGCGACGGCACGGTCACCGAGGTGATCGCCGTGCAGGGCGAGCAATCGTGACCCGAGGCGTGGGCGGCGCGCAGCGCCGTCCACGCGGGTGATGCCGGTGGACGGGCTGCTTCCCGCCGACGCCGATGCCGGCGTGCTCGCGCTGCTGCTCGTCGCGGCGTTCGCCGCGGGGTGGATCGACGCCGTGGTAGGCGGCGGCGGACTGCTGCAATTGCCGGCGCTGCTGCTCGTTCCGGGGATCACTCCCGTGCAGGCCCTCGCGACCAACAAGCTCGCCTCGGTGTTCGGCACCGCGACGAGCAGCATCGCGTACGCGCGGCGCGTGCGCCCGAACCCCCGGACCGTGCTCCCCATGGCCGGGGTCGCGCTGGTCGGCGCGTTCGGCGGAGCCTCCTCGCGGCGTTCCTGCCCACGCAGGTCTTCAAGCCGATCATCCTCCTGGCGCTGCTCGTCGTGGGGCTCGTCACCCTGTTGAAGCCGTCGCTGGGCGAGGTCTCGCGACTGCGCCACCGCGGCGCCGCGCACCTCGCCGTCTCCGGCGCCATCGGGGTCTCGATCGGTTTCTACGACGGGCTGCTCGGCCCGGGCACGGGGACGTTCCTGGTGATCTCCCTCGTCGGGGTGCTCGGCTACGATTTCCTTCGCGCCACGGCGACTGCGAAGGTGGTCAACTTCGCGACGAACCTCGGCGCGCTGCTCTTCTTCATCCCGCTCGGCGCCGTGCTCTGGCCGTTGGGGCTCGCGATGGGGATCGCCAACGTCGGCGGGAGCCTGCTCGGGTCGCGGATGGCCATCGCGCGCGGTTCACGGTTCGTGCGGGTGCTGTTCCTCGCCGTCGTGGGAGTGCTGACGATCAAGCTCGGCGTCGACCTCTGGGCCGAGGGGCTCGGCGGCGACGGGTGATGCGCGGCGAACGCAGGAGGGGCCGGGATCGATGCGATCCCGGCCCCTCCTGGGACGTGCGTCGTCTCAGCCCGCGTAGGTGTCGACGGCGAGGACCTTGACCTCGATCTGCTTGCCGTTGGGTGCGGCGTAGCTCGTCGTGTCGCCGACCTTGAGGCCGAGGATCGCCGCGCCCAGGGGGCTCTCGGCGCTGTAGACGTCGAGGTCGGAGCCGTCGGCGAGCTCGCGGTTGCCGAGCAGGAAGCGCTCTTCGTCGCCCCAGATCTCGGCGGTGATGATGGTGCCGATCTCGACGACGCCGCTGGCCTGCGGGGCCTCGCCGACGACGGCGTGCTTCAGCAGCTCCTCGAGGTCGCGGATGCGCGCCTCCATCTTGCCCTGTTCGTCCTTGGCGGCGTGGTAGCCGCCGTTCTCCTTGAGATCGCCCTCTTCGCGAGCCGCCTCGATGCGGGCTGCGATCTCCTTCCGGCGGGGGCCGGTCAGTTCGTCGAGTTCGCCCTTGAGACGGTCGAACGCCTCCTGGGTCAGCCAGGTCTGCGTGGTCGCTGCGGCCATGCGTGATCCTCTTCTCTGGATGCGCGGGCCGGACTCGGCCCGCGAGTGCGCGGAACTCCCGCGCGGGTTCTGAGCAGCCTAGCAGTCGGGTCCGACAGCGCCGCGGAGCCGCACGGAGGGGCGCCACGCCGGCGCGATCAGGCCGCCTGGAGGACCCAGCACTCCTTCACCTGGCCGGCCGTCGCCGCATAGGTGGTGGCGAGCTCCTCGCTGAACCGGCGGGTGCGCTCCTGGGATTCGGGCAGCTCGACGACCTTCCAGCCCACGGTCGCGAACGACGGCGAGAGCGCCTCGACCGCGCAGGCGACCCGGGTGCCGGGGGTGCGGTGACCTCGAAGCGGACGGTGACGGTGCTGCCGCCCTTGTGCGGTGCGCCGATGTTGCGGTACTCGACCTGCGAACCGGACTGCCAGCCGCTGAAGAGGAGCACGCACAGGCCGGCGAGCAGCAGCACACCGGCGATGATCCAGGCGAAACGGCGGTCGAACCGGCGCTGGGTGCCGCGACCGTAGCGATCTTCGAGCGTCTGCGCGCTCGCTGCCGCCTCGGACACGGATCCTCCTCATCTCGGGCAACTAGACTGTGTGCCCGATGCAAGCGTACCGGGGCTCCCTCGGGCGCAGATGCGAAAGGACGCCATGACGCTCAGGTTGATCGCGGTACACGCGCATCCCGACGACGAATCGAGCAAGGGCGCTGCGACGTACGCGCACTACCTCGACCGCGGCGTCGAGGTGCTGATCGTCAGCTGCACGGGCGGCGAGCGCGGCGACGTGCTCAACGAGCTGGTGCAGCGCGACCCCAAGAGCCGACGCGATCTCGCCGGGCTGCGCCGCGACGAGATGGCGCGTGCGCAGGGGATCATCGGCTTCGAGCACCGCTGGCTCGGCTACCAGGATTCCGGCCTTCCCGACGAGGGCGATCCGATCCCGGCGGGATCCTTCGCCGATATCCCGGTCGAGGTCTCGGCCGAGGCCCTCGTCCGGGTGGTGCGCGAGTTCCGCCCCCACGTCATGATCACCTACAACGAGCAGGGCGGCTACCCGCATCCGGATCACATCCGCTGCCACGAGATCAGCAAGCGCGCGTGGGAGCTCTCGGGCGACGCCGAGTCCTACCCCGAGGCCGGGGCGCCCTGGGCGATCCGCAAGCTCTACTACGAGGAGATCTTCAACGCCGACCGCGTGCGCGCGGTCTACGAGCGGCTGCTCGAGCGAGAGCCCGGGTCCGAGCTGGCGGCCCAGTTCGCCGAGATGACCGAGTGGATGGCGAAGCGCCCCTACAACGGCACGGCCAAGGTCGACGTCGGCGCCTTCTTCGAGCAGCGCGACGAGGCGCTGCGCGCGCACGCCAGCCAGGTCCCGCCCGACAGTCCGTTCTTCTTCTGGCCGAACGAGCTGCAGCGCGAGGCCTGGCCGTACGAGGACTACCGTCTCGCCGCATCGCGCGTCGCGACGAGCGAGTTCGAGGCCGATCTGTTCCAGGGCGTCGAAGAGGAGACCGCATGACCACGCTCGCCACCGTTCTCTCGGGAGCGATCATCCTTGCCGAGAAGGAGAAGGAGTTCGACCCGAACACCGCGTCTCCCGGCGTCCTCGGATTCATCGCGGTAGCCGTGCTCGCGGTCGCCGTCATCCTGCTGCTGCTCGATCTCAATCGCCGGTTGCGCCGGAGCCGCATCCGCGGCGAGGTGCAGGCGCAGCTGGCCGCGGAGGCGGCCGAGGCGGAGGCTGCTGCGCAGGAGGCGAAGAACGGTCCGAGCGCCGCGAGCGAGGCCGCCGACGCGGGTGACGGAACCGGGTCCGCCGGGTCCGGGTCGCAGGATCCCGAGCCCCGGAGCTGAACCGGGTGACGCAGCGCGATCCGCGGACCGTCCTCTCCGAGGTCTTCGGCTACGAGGCGTTCCGGGGCGACCAGGAGGAGATCATCCGCCACGTCGCCGCGGGCGGCGACGCCGTCGTGCTCATGCCGACGGGCGGCGGAAAATCGCTCTGCTACCAGATCCCCGCGATCTGCCGCGACGGCACCGGCATCGTGCTGTCTCCGCTCGTGGCGCTCATGCACGACCAGGTGGCGGCGCTGCGGCTCGCCGGCGTGCGAGCGGGGGCGCTCAACTCGGCGATGGAACCCGAGGAGCGGCGCGAGGTCGAGCGCGCGTACCGCGACGGGGAGCTCGAACTGCTCTACCTGGCGCCCGAGCGCCTGAGCGCTCCCGGCACCGTCGAGCTGCTGCAGCAGGGCCGTATCGCGCTCTTCGCCATCGACGAGGCCCACTGCGTCTCGCAGTGGGGGCACGATTTCCGCCCCGACTACCTGCGGCTCGGAGCGCTCGCGGAACTGTGGCCCGAGGTGCCCCGTATCGCGCTGACCGCGACCGCGACTCCGGCCACGCACCGCGAGCTGACCGAGCGGCTGCACCTGGACCGCGCGCGGCACTTCGTGTCGAGCTTCGACCGGCCGAACATCCGCTACCGGATCGAGCCGAAGGCGCAGGTGCGGCAGCAGCTCGTCCGCTTCATCCGCGAGGAGCACGCGGACGAAGCGGGCATCGTCTACGCGCTCAGCCGCAAACGGGTCGAGCAGACCGCCGCCCAGCTGCGCGAGGCCGGGATCGACGCCGTGCCGTACCACGCGGGCCTGCCCGCAGAGGAGCGTTTCGCGGCGCAGACCCGGTTCCTGCGCGAGGACGGCGTCGTCGTGGTCGCGACGATCGCCTTCGGCATGGGGATCGACAAGCCCGACGTGCGCTTCGTCGCCCACATCGATCTGCCGAAGTCGGTCGAGGGCTACTACCAGGAGACCGGTCGCGCGGGTCGCGACGGGCTCCCGTCGGAGGCCTGGATGGCCTATGGTCTCGCCGATGTCGTGCAGCAGCGGCAGTTCATCGAGTCCTCGGACGGCGATGCGGCCGCGCAGCGCAATCAGATCGAGCACCTGAACCACATGCTCGCACTGTGCGAGACGACCTCCTGCCGCCGCGTCTACCTGCTCCGCTACTTCGGCGAGGAGACCGGGCAGCCGTGCGGCAACTGCGACGTCTGCCTCGACCCGCCGAAGCTGTGGGACGCGACGATCCCGGCGCAGAAGCTGCTGTCGACCATCGTGCGCATCTCGAAGGAACGCGGCCGCACCTACGCGGCGGGGCAGCACATCGACGTGCTCCGCGGCGTCGGCTCGGAGCGGGCGACGCAGATGCGCCTCGACGAGCTCTCGACCTGGGGCATCGGGCAGGACCCCACGGTCGCTCAGTGGCGCGGCGTCGTGCGGCACCTCATCGCGACGGGGCTCATCGAGAGCCGCGGGGAATGGGGCGTGCTCGTGCCCACCGAGGCCAGCCGCGCCGTGCTCTACGGCGGCGAGAGGGTCGAGATGCGCGAGGAGGTGCTCGCGCAGAAGCGCGGCGGCTCCGGCGGGGCGAAGGCGAAGGCGGCCCAGGATCTGGAACCCGCGCAGCTCGAACGCTTCGAGCGCCTGCGCGCGTGGCGCAGCGCGGAGGCCAAGGAGCAGGGCGTGCCGGGATACATCGTCTTCGGCGATGCGACCCTGCGCGCACTCGCGGTGCACGTCCCGGGCAGCCGCGATGCGCTGCTGGGCATCACCGGGATCGGGCAGGCGAAGCTCGACCGCTACGGCGATGCGGTGCTCGAGGTGCTGTCGGAGGCGTGAGCCCCGTCAGGCCCGAGCCGCGGCCGCGTCCTCGTCGACGGCGTTGAACGCGAGCCACTCGTCCCACGTGGCCCCGGTGCCGCTGACGAGCTCGGGGTGCGCGATGGCGCCCGCCAGGCCGAGCAGGTAGTAGTCGACGTGCCGCAGGTGGATCTCGGTCGTGCGCTCGCGAGTGGCCGGCAGGTTGGGCCGCAGGTGGGTGACGGCGAGCATCAGATCCGCCGCCGTGTATCCCTGCGGGACGGAGCCCGCGGCGAGATCGCGCGCGATGAGGGCGTCGAGCGCGGTGCGGAGCTCCTCGGCGAGCCCGTCGATCTCGGGGGAGGTGCGCACGTGCCGGCCGAAGGTGATCATGAGCGGCGTCGCGGCCTCGCGGATGTGGCGGCGGAGGAACCGCGCGACGCTGGATCCGGGGCCGTCGAGGCTTTCCGACGCGATGCGGATCACATCGCCGAGCGCCATGATCCGCAGCTGGAGCACGAGCTCCTCCTTGCTGGGGTAGCGGCGGTAGATGCTCGCGATGCCGATGCCCGCGTGCTCGGCGATGGCCGACATCGGCGCCTGCCAGCCGCGCTGCACGAACACCTCGCGCGCCGCCTGCAGCAGGATGCGGTCGTTGTCGCGCGCCTCCCGTTCGCGGCCGCGCAGGCGCTCCTCACCGGTCATGGGTTCCATCGTAGCGAGGGGGCTGTTAGCATCTTGAACGGAACGAAGCATTCCGTTCCGAACGACCGCAGCGCGCCCGACCGCCGCCGACCCGAGGAGATCCGTGACCGCACCGACCCAGGCCTCCGAACCCGACACCGCAGCCACCCCCGTCGTGCGGGCCCCCGTTCCGCAGGCGCCGCCGGGCTTCACGGTGGCGCTCGCGTCAGCGGTCCTCGCCTTCTCGATGATGCAGACCCTGCTCGTGCCCGCACTGCCCGTGCTCTCCACCGAGCTCGGGCTCGACAGCGCGACCGCGGGCTGGATCCTCACCGCGTACCTGCTCAGCGGTGCGGTCGCGGCCCCCGTGATCGGCGCACTGGGCGACCGGCACGGGCACCGCCGGGTGCTCGTGCTCGCCATGCTGGTCTTCGTCGCCGGTGGCGCGGTCGCGGGGCTCTCCGGTGCCCTTCCCGTGATGCTCGCAGGCCGCGTGCTCCAGGGAGCCGCCACCGCTTCGTTCCCGCTCGCCGTCGCGATCGTGCGCGATCGGCTCGTCGGGCGACGGCGGGCCGTCGCCATCGGCTGGCTCTCGGGCACCATGGGGCTCGGCGCGGGGCTCGCGCTCGTCGTGGGCGGCGCCGTCACCGACCTGCTGAGCTGGCCGTGGCTGTTCGCCATCGGCGGCGGGCTCGGGCTCCTGTCCGTGCTGCTCATCGCCTGGCGCGTGCCCGCGGGGAGCGCGGCAGCGCCGCGCCGCAGGACTGGGCCGGAGTCGGCCTCCTGATCCTCACCCTGCTGCCGCTCCTGCTCGTGATCTCGCAGGGCGCTCGCTGGGGCTGGCTCTCGCCCGCGGTGCTCGGCCTCGGAGCGCTCGCGGTGCTCGGCCTCGTCGGTCTCGCGGTCGTCGAGCGCCGCATCGCGCGGCCGCTCATCGATCCCGTGCTCGTGACGAATCGGGCGCTCGCGGCGACGAACGCCCTCACGCTCTTCCTCGGTTTCGTGCCCTACGCGTTCTACGTCGGGCTGCCGCTGCTGCTGCAGGCGCCCGGTCCCGGCACCGGCGCGATCGGTCAGGGGCTCGGGGTCACCGCGACCGGTGCGGCGCTGCTCCCGGGCGCGGTGCTGGTGTTCCTCGGCGGACGCTTCACACCGTGGTTGCTCGGTCGTCTGAGCGGCCGCGCCGTCGCCGCGATCGCGCTCGCCGCGATGTGCGTCGGCGGCCTCGGGATCGCGCTGCGGCCGGCATCCCTGCTCGCGGTGATCCTGTTCTTCAGCCTCGTGGGCCTCGGCAACGGCATCGGCTTCGCCGTGATCGCCGAGCTCATCGCCGGGCACGTGGAGCGTTCCGGACTGGGGGCGGCGCTCGGAGTGAACGGCGTGCTCCGCACCGTCGGCTCGGCCTTCGGCACCCCGGTCGCGACCCTGATCCTCACCTCGGTGGGGGTCGCCGCGTCGGGCGCTCCGGGGGCAGGCGGATTCCGGGCGCTGTTCCTGCTCGCAGCCGCGGTCTCCGCGCTGGGCGCCATGCTCGCGTTCGCGATCCCGGCCCGGCGCCGCTCCTAGCGCAGGTAGACCGGGTCGAGCGAGACGAGCAGCGCCGCGACCCAGTGGCAGAGGAACGCGAGGACCGTGAGCGTGTGGAAGATCTCGTGGAACCCGAAGACGCCGGGCACCGGGTTCGGCCGTTTGAGGCCGTAGACGACCGAGCCCCCGGTGTAGAGCAGGCCGCCGGCGACCACGAGGATCATGGTCGCCGGATTCGCCTGCCAGATGTCGGGCAGGTAGATCACGGCGGCCCAGCCGAGCAGCACGTAGAGCGGCACGTACAGCCAGCGCGGGGCCGAGATCCAGAAGACCCGGAAGCCGATGCCGAGCAGTGCGCCGGCCCAGACCAGGACGAGCAGCAGGATGCCCCGGTCGAGCGGCATGGCCAGCAGCGCGAGGGAGTGTACGTGCCCGCGATGAGCAGGAAGATGTTCGCGTGGTCGAGCCGGCGGAAGACCTGCTTGGTCGTCGGCTTCCAGTTGAAGCGATGGTAGAGCGCCGAGATGCCGAACAGCAGTGCGCTCGTGAGCAGGTAGACCGCCCCCGCCCACTTCGCGACCGCGCCGTGCGCCAGGCAGATCAGCACGATGCCGGCCGCGATGGCGATGGGGAAGGTGCCGGCGTGGATCCAGCCGCGCCACTTCGGCTTCGGCTCCGTCGGCTGCGGATGCTCCAGGGCGTCCTCGAGCAGGGGCAGCGAGAGCCGATCGGGATCGGGCAGACGACGCTCGCGACCGGACGAGGAACTGGCTCGCTGGCTCATGCTTCCGAGTGTACGGAGCCGACAGCACCGAAGCTGCATATATGTCGACCTCCTGCAAACGCGCTGCGCGGATAGAATCGACGAGTGACGCCCGAACGAACCGCTCCGCGACCCGGGCCCCTCTATCGGCTCTACCAGCGGCGCCTGCGCCGCGAGATCGATCGCGAGCGCTCGCCCCACCACATCGCGGTGATCGTCGACGGCAATCGGCGCTGGGCCAAGCAGCGGTTGCAGGAGCGGGTGGCCTTCGGGCACCGGGCCGGTGCGCGGAAGATCCCCGAGTTCCTCGGGTGGTGCGAGCACGCGGGGATCCGGGTGGTCACCCTCTACCTGCTCTCGAGCGACAACCTCAAAGGACGGCACGAGCAGGAGCTCACCGACCTGTTCGGGATCATCGGCGATCTCGCGCGGCACCTCGGGTCCCACGGTGATTGGCGCGTGAAGCACGTGGGCAGCTGCGACGGGCTTCCGGCCGAGCTTGCCGAGGCCCTGCACGACGCCGAGGAGCGGACGAAGCACCACACCGGCCTGCACGTGAACCTGGCCGTCGGCTACGGCGGACGCAGCGAGATCACCGCGGCCATGCGCAGCGTGATCGAGGAGCACCAGGCGGCCGGCGGAACGCTCGAGACCCTGGCCGAGCGGCTCACCCCCGAGACCATCGGGGAGCACCTCTGGACCCGAGGCCAGGCCGACCCCGACCTCGTGATCCGGACCTCGGGGGAGCAGCGCCTCAGCGACTTCATGATCTGGCAGTCGGCGCACTCCGAGTTCTACTTCGTCGAGGCGCTCTACCCCGACCTGCGCGAAGTCGACCTGCTGCGCGCGCTGCGCGACTACTCGAGCCGGCAGCGCCGGCTCGGCAAGTAGCGGGGCCGAGCCGCGTGCGGTGCTCGGGCGGACGTCGGCGGTCGCCGATACGATTGCGGGCATGAACGAGACGCATCACGCCGCACGCCTGCCGTCGCTCCAGGGCCGCCGGGTGCTCGTCACCGGTGCCACGGGCGGCGTCGGCGGCGGAATCGCGCGCAGCTTCGCGGAGGCCGGTGCGGCGGTTGCGGTGCACTATCGCTCCAACGCCGACGCCGCGGCGCGCCTGGTCGCCGAGATCGAATCGATCGGAGGTCGCGCGGTCGCCGTCGGCGCCGACCTGTCGCAGCCCGGCGCACCGCAGGACCTGGTGGCGCGCAGCGCCGTGGAGCTCGGCGGACTCGACGCGCTGGTCAACAACGCGGGGATCCAGCCGGTGGAACCCCTCTCCGAGCTCGGCCGCGAATCCTGGGACGCGATGTTCGCCACCAACGTCGGCGTCGTGTTCTCCCTGAGCCAGGCGGCGGCGCAGGTGTTCGAAGCCGGCGGCTCGATCACGCACATCGCCTCGATCGAGGGGCATCGCCCGGCGGCCGGGCACGCGCACTACGCCAGCGCCAAGGCCGCGCTGCTCATGCACGCGCGCGCCGCGGCGCTCGAGCTCGGGCCCTCGGGGATCCGGGTCAACACGGTGTCGCCGGGCCTCGTCGAGGTGCCGGGACTCGCCGAGAACTGGCCGGAGGGCGTGGCCAGCTGGCTGGCGCACGCTCCGCTCGGCCGCATGGCCGCTCCCCGCGACATCGGCGACGCCTGCGTGCTGCTCGCCTCCGACGCCGCCGCATTCATCACCGGGCAGGACCTGGCGGTCGACGGCGGCATGCTCGCCACCCCCGGCTGGTAGCCGCCCCCCCGACACCGGACGAGAGGACTCCGATGAGCAACCCGATCGAGGCCGCGATCCTGCGCGCCGACGCTCTGCTGACCCCCGAGGGCGCCATGGGCGGCGAGCCCGGCAGCGTCGAACTGGAGTTCGGTGCCGACGGCCGCATCGCCTACGTCGGTCCGGCACGGGCGGACTCGACCCCCACGCACGACCTGAGCGGCCACGTGCTCATGCCCGGACTCGTGAACGGCCACACGCACTCCGCCATGACCCTGCTGCGCGGGGCATCCGACGACGACGGGTTCATGCCCTGGCTCGCCGCCGTGCAGGGGCTCGAGCAGCACCTCACCCACGCCGACGTCGCCGTGGGCCTCGAGCTCGCCATGGTCGAGATGATCGCGAGCGGCACGACGACCTTCGCCGACATGTACCACTGGGACGAGGCGCTGCTGCGGCTCGTGCAGGCGAGCGGCATGCGCGTGCTCGCAGCTCCGGCCGCATTCACGGCCGAGGCCGTCGGGTTCCCGGGGGTCGCCCCGTGGACGGGCGCCGAGGCGCTCGACCAGACGGAGCGCCTCGCCGAGGTCTTCGCGGGCGATCCCCAGATCCGGCTCGCCTACGGTCCGCACGCGCCCTACACCTCGCCGCCCGAGTTCCTCCGCGAGATCTCCGAGCGCGCGCAGCGCACCGGGCTGCCGATCCACATCCACGTCTCCGAGTCTCCGGCCGAGGTCGAGCAGATCCGCGAGCAGTACGGGGCGACGCCGGGCGACCACCTCGATGCACTCGGCCTCTTCGACGCCTCCGTGCTCGCCGCCCACTGCGTGCACCTGACCGACCGCGAGATCGCGCGCTTCGCCGAAGCCGGAGTCGCGGTGAGCCACAACCCGGTGTCGAATCTCAAGCTCGGCAACGGAGTCGCCCGCCTCCCCGAGATGCTCGACGCCGGGGTGCGGCTCTCGCTCGGCACCGACTCGGTCGCGAGCAACAACACCCTCGACCTCTTCGAGGAGATCAAGACCGGCACCATCGTGCACCGCGGGGTCCGGCACGACGCGGCCGCCGTGCGCGCGTCGATGGTGCTCGACATCGCGACGCGCCGCGGCGCCGAGGCGGTCGGATTCCCCGAGACCGGCGCGCTCGAGGTCGGCCGTCTCGCCGACGTCATCGCGCTCGACGTCCGCGGCGCCTCCGCGATCCCGCACGCGTCGCTGACCTCCCACCTCGGCTTCGCCGCTCGAGGCACGGACGTCCGCCACGTGTTCATCGGCGGGCGCCACGTTTACGCCGACGGCGAGCACCTCACCCTCGACGCGGCGGGGATCCGCGACCGCGCAGCCGCGGCGGCTGCTCGCCTGCGGGCCTCCTGAGCCGGGATCCGGCCCTACGATTGAAGGACCTGGCCCGGTGCGATGCGACCGGGCCCGTTCCTCGCTTCCGACCCGAAAGGTGACCGCAATGGCGCCCGTCCGTCTTCCCGCCGATGCCGAACTCCCGCTCCTGCGCGCTCGCGTCGCCGACCTCTCCGACCGCGCGCTCGTCGTGGGGGACCCCGGCCGCGCAGCGCGTGTTGCGGAGCGCCTCGACGACGTGCGGCAGCTCACCGCGAACCGCGAGTACCACGTGTACTCGGGCACCCACCGCGGGGTTCCGGTCACCGTCGCCTCGCACGGGGTGGGTGCGGCCGGCGCGGCCGTCTGCTTCGAAGAGCTCGCCCGGGGCGGCGTCACCCGCATCATCCGCTCGGGCACCGCCGGCGGCATCCAGCCCGAGGTCGTCGACGGCGCGATCGTCGTCGCGACCGCTGCCGTGCGAGCCGACGGGGTGAGCCACCAGCTCGTGCCCACCGAGTTCCCCGCGATCGCGACCCCCGAGCTCGCGGTCGCGCTGAAGGCCGCCGCGGCGAAGACGGGGCTCGAGGTGCACTCGGGCATCGTGCTCACGGGCGACATGTTCTACCCGAGCGACGTGATCACCGGCATCGACCACCGCATGTGGCAGCGCGCAGGCATCGTGGCGGTCGAGATGGAGGCCTCCGCCCTCTTCGTGATCGCTTCGCTGCACGGAATCGAGGCCGGCGCGGTCTTCGCGATCGACGGCAACCCGCTGGCCGCGAAGGACGACGCGATGGACGGCTACGACCCCTACCGCGAGATCGTCACCCGCGCCGTCGACGGAGCGCTCGACACCGCGCTCGACGTGCTCATCGCCGACTAGGCGCAGACCGAGACGCAGACGCGTCCCGTCGAGCGCAGGCGCCGTCAGGATTCCGGAGATCTGCGGCGGAGCGGACGAAATCGCGGGAATGCTCCGAGATCGTGCGGATCTCCGCTCGGCCGGGTGGCGTGCGCGGCCCCGACCCCTGCGAGACCGGACCCGATCCCGACTACCTGCGACCTGCGCGGATCCGGACCTTCGGAATCGCCTCGGTGGGCGGCGCCATCGGCAGGGTCATGCGGAACTCGGTGCCCTCGCCCACGCGGCTCGTGACCTCCATGCGCCCACCGTGGGCGATCACGATCGCCCGGGTGATGCTCAGGCCGAGACCGATCCCGGGAACCGCGTTCCTCGTGGCGGTCGACGCTCTGAAGAACCGGGTGAAGAGCATGCCCTGCTCGTCCTCGGGAATTCCGATGCCGGTGTCGCGTACCGCGAGCACCACCGCACCGTCGAGGGGGCGGACCGATGCCGTCACCCGGCCGCCGCGCGGGGTGAACTTGATCGCGTTCGACAGCAGGTTGTCGAGCGCCTGGCCGATGCGCCGCGCATCGATGGAGACCATGACGGAGCGTTCGGGGAGCTCGGTGCGCAGCTCGACCCCCTCGCGCTGGGCGTGCGGCCCCGCGGACTCGACCGCGGAACGCACGCTCTCGGAGAGGTCCGAGTCGAAGCACTCGAGCGGGAACCGTCCGGACTCGACCTGCGCGGTGAAGAGGAGGTCCCCGACGAGGGCGAGCAGGCGCTGGGCGTTGCGCTCGATGATGTCGACGAACTCGCGCTGCTCCTCCGCGAGGGGGCGCTCGGGGTCGCTGCGGAGCAGGTCCAGGAACCCGATGATCGCGCTGAGCGGGGTGCGGAGCTCGTGGGAGATCATGCCGACGAACTGGTCCTTCATGCGGGCGACCTCCACCGCGCGGGTCTCGTCGGTGACGACCAGCAGATAGCCGCGCTGCTGCCCCGTCCCGTCCTTGCGCGGGGTCACCGTGATCCTCGCGGGCACGGTGATCCCGGTCGCCGTCAGTATCTCGAGGTCGGCGTCGACCGTGGCGTCGGAATCGGCGCGGGAGAACAGCGCCCGGACGCCCCGCGGCAGATCCTCGGGGGCGTGGGGATGCGGCAGGTCCGGGTGCTCCTCGCCGAGCATCTCGAGCACGTCGGCGGGGAAGAACCGATCCACGCGGACCTCGTCGAGGGCCTCGGCCTGGGAGAGACCGAGGATCCGCTCGGCCCCCGGGTTCCATGCCTCGACCGTGTCCCGGCAGTCGGTCGCGATGACGGCCTGAGCGGTGATCGACGCCCACAGGCTCTCGAACGATTCGAGCAGGGCCCGGTACCGCTGCTCGCTCTCGCGCAGCCGGGCGATCATCTCGGCGTTCTGCTCGAGCGCCCGGGTGCGGTCCGCGATGAGCCGCTCTGCCTGTTCGACGCGCACCCGCTGCTGACGCGAGAGCTCGAAGATGACGGCGGCGACAGCGGCGTAGACGAGCGGCGAGACGACGCCGCGGAGCCAGTCGGTCGGGCTGTCCGGCGGGGCGAACAGGTAGGGCATGAGGATCGTGAAGGAGCTCAGCAGGACGGCGACGACGACGTACCGGACCTTCGCAGCGGTCGCGAGCCACACCACCGGCAGCAGCACGAGCGCGCCGAACAGCGAGTGCGCGCCGCCGGTCCCCGCGCGGAACAGACCGAGCCCCACGACGTCGATCATGGGGACGAGGAGCACGAGCACTCCGTCGTACCGCCGGCGGGCGCTGAGCGCCCAGGCTCCGGCAGTCGCTCCGAGGATCACCGCGGTCCCCGTGAGGACCGCGGTCTCGGACACCGGGGCGAGGCCCGGGACCAGGTGGACGAGGGCGAGCGCGACGAGGAGTGCGATCGCCGTCGGGGCCTGCTTGAGCAGCGGGCCGGGGCGGTCGAGGAGGCGGCGCAGCCGCCCCTGCGGGGCCTCGCTCATGCCGCGAGCCCGACGACGAGTTCGTGCATGGCCGCCGAGGTCACCGGTTTCGGAAGCGCGGCGTCGGCGTCGGGATAATCGGCGGGATCGAGCACCGAACTGATCACGATGAAGCACTCGGGGAAGCGTTCGCGCAGCCGCTGGGAGCACTCCGCTCCGGTGAGGCCGGGGAGGCGGAGGTCGATGATCGCGAGCGACGGGGAGATCTCCGCGAACGCCGCGATGGCGGATTCGGCATCGGCGGTCGCGAAGACCTCGAAGCCCTCGCGCTCGAGCAGGAGACGAAGCAGCGCCGACTGGTCCGTGCTGTCCTCCACCGTGAGGGCGAGCGGCGCGCTCATCGGAGGAACAGCTCTCGAACGACGGCGATGGCGGCCACCGCAGCGAGCGCGATCAGGGCCTGGGGCACGAGCCGGCGCTCGCGCCGTGCATCGCGCGCGATCTCGTCGAGCTCCGGTGCTGGACTCATGAGACGACCCTTCCGACCTTCTCGGTCTTGACCCAGGATGCGTCGGCTCGGCGCCACTCCTTGATGTACGAGTCCACAGTAATCGCGCAGAGCAGCGATCCGTACCCGAACACGTAAATGCAGAGCCCTGCGACGAAGCGTCCGCCGGGCAGCCGTTCGACCCAGCGGGCCGCCCAGGCGCCGAGCATAGAGATCGGGCCCCAGAGGTACAGGATCGAGGCGTACACGAAGCGATCCTCGGGGGTGAGCGCGCCCAGCCAGTCGGTGAGCAGGGCGTCGGAGAACCGGGGGAACAGCGCGATCGCCATCAGGATCATCGCACCGAGCCCCGGGAACAGGAGCGCCTCCCGCCACGAACGACGCCCGGTGCGTCCGTCGAGCTGCACGGCGTACAGCATCGAGAAGAGGTAGGTGCAGGCCGCGAGGATCCACATGAAGCGGAACACGGCCTCGGCGATGCCGCTGTGCAGGAGCAGCAGCGCGAAGAGGGCCGCGGAGGCGAGCAGTAGCCAGACCGGGAGCAGGAGGATGCTGAACCAGCTGAGCCCGAAGGAGAGGCTGCCGAGCCGGTGGAGCCGGCTCGGGCGGAACCAGACCTTCCGGTAGATCGAGGTGAGCTGCACGTTGCCGCGGGCCCAGCGCAGACGCTGTTTCCACAGCGCGTCGACGGTGCGGGGCTCCTCCGCCAGCACGACCGCGTGCGGCTCGAAGACCATGCGGCGTCCGCGCAGCTGGCCCTCGAACGTGGTCATGGTGTCCTCCGCGAGGGTCCCGGTGGGGATCCTGCCGCCGATCGCCTCCAGGTTGGCCCGCGCGTGCAGCTGGGCGCCGCCGGCGAGGCAGGCGATGGCTCCGAGCACGTTCTGCGTGCGTCGGGATGCGAGCTGCGCCAGCACGTATTCCATGCCGATGAACCGGGTGAGATAGTTGCGGTCGTGGCTCCCCTCCGCGATGTACGCGGTGACGGCGCCGACGCGCTCGTCGGCGAGGTGCCGACTCATCTTGCGCAGCGAATCGCGGGCGAAGATGACGTCGGCGTCCATGATGAGCACCGCCTCGGTCCACGGGTCGGCGAGGACGCGCGAGAGGCCGTGGTTCAGCGTGTGAGCCTTGCCTTCGCCGCCCTGCTCGCGCCGCAGATGCACGACGCGGCCCGGGTGCTCGGCCGCCTTGCCGAGGACCACGTCGGGGGTGCTGTCGGTCGAGGCGTCGTCGACCACGTAGATGCGCAGCCGATCGTGCGGGTACTCCAGGGTGAGGAGCCGATCGATCGATGCGCCGATCACGAGCCCCTCGTTCCACGCGGGGACGACCACCGCGATGTTCGGCGTGTAGGGGGCCGCCCGCCGGTAGTGGTTCTTGAAGGCGTGGAGCGGGAGCACCAGGAACTGGAAGGCCGTGTTGAACACGGGGGTGGTGCCGAGCAGCACGCAGACCAGCAGGAACACGATCAGGGCGACTTCGAAGCCGTTCGGGGTGCTCACGCGAGGGCTCCGCCGCGTCGAGCAGGTCGCGCACCCGCCGGTAGCGTCCGACTTCGGCCGCGTCGTGACTGTCGGTCGACGCGACGATCCCGGCACCCGCCTCGCGCAGGGCCGCGAGGGTCGCGGGCTCGGGGCAGCCCCACTTCTCGTTCACCTCGACGAGGGTTCCGGTCGCGGCGGCGGTGGATGCCCAGGCCGCGAGGCGCTCGGCACCGAGCCGGGACTCGGCCAGTCCGATCTTCGGCAGGATCGAGAAGCAGTGCGCCAGCTGGCTGCCGGGATGGCGGTGCATCGCCGCGACGAGCGCGTGCACGAGATCGTCGAGTGCGTCCTCCTCGGACCACCCCGCGGCGAGGCGCGCGCGGACCTCGGACGGTCCGAGCGGTCCGTCGGCCCCGGGGAACTGGTGGTCCGCGATGAGGATCCGGTCGATGCCTGCGGGGAGCGCCGGGATGTCGAGCGAGCCCGCGCGATCGAGGATCTTCGCCTCGACGCCGGTGAGGACGGTGAGCCCGTCGGGTACGCGGAGCGCGGCGACGGCGGCGAGGTATTCGGGCACCCAGTCGGTGCTGCGGCGAACGTGGTCGACGAGCCGCAGCGTCTCGAGGCCGACCGTCGCGGCCGCGGCGACGTTCTGCGCGAGCGAGGAGACCGCGTCGTCGGAGAACGTCGAGTGGACGTGGTGATCGCCTCGGAGCACCGAAGCGGATGCGGTGCTCACGACTCGTCCTGGTGCCCGGCGTGCTCGGACTCGAGGATCGCGTCGACCTCGACGATCACGTCCTCGAGGAAGCGCACGGATGCGACCTCGCGGAACCCGACCCGCTCCGGCAGCGTCTCGCCGAGGAACAGGTCGACCACGAGCGAGGGGATGTCGACCCCCGCGGCGATGGTCAGCGGGAGGGCCCCGGGGAACCGGGGGTTGACCTCGAGCAGCATCGCACGGCCCGCCCGATCGCGGCGGAGCTGCACGTTGGCGACGCCGACGAGCCCGATCGCGCGGGCCACGGCCGCCGCCGTGTCCTCGAGCTCGGGATCGAGCACGGTGCGTCCCGCGATGGCGACGCCCGAGTCCACGCGGGCGCGTGTGCGCGGCACCGCCGCGACGATCCCGCCGTTCGCATCGGCGATGACGTCGACTGAGTACTCCTCGCCGGGCAGCAGGTCCTGCACGATCAGGCCCTCGTCCAGGGGCAGCGCTTCGAGCGCCGCGCGGTCCGGCACCAGGCGGATCCCCCGGCTCCCGGCGCCCTGACGGGGCTTCGCGAAGACCGGGAACTCCCAGTCGAGGGCGAGCGCGTCGGGGCCCGCGAGCACGGTGCGCGGCGAGCGGCCCGTCGCCGCGCAGCGATCCGCGAGGGCGAGCTTGTCGAGCGAGACGCGCAGGGTCTCGGCCGAGGGCGCTGCCAGCACGGCCGGGGCGAGCTCGTCCCGGCGGTCGGCGAGGGCGATCAGTTCGACGTCGACGGTCGAGACGACGAGGTCGAGGCGATCGCCCGCGACGAGGGCGGCGAGCGCCGGCACGAACGCGTCGTCGCGCCCCGGGGGCAGGAGCCGTCGTCGTTCGGCGGGCACCAGATAGAGGCCGCTGGCCCAGCCGTCCCTGTCGGCGGCGAACACCGTCACGTCCTCGCGGCGCAGCAGGGAGCGGATCACGGCGACACCGGCGGGGCCTCCGGCTCCGGTCACCAGAACACGGGCGGTCATCAGCTCTCCAGTCGCAGGTGCTCGGCGGTTCGGGCGAGTTCGGAGCTCTCCCGGACCACCTCGAGGGGTTCGACGGCGGTGCCGCCGCCGAATCGGGTCCAGTATCGCGCGGTCGCGGTGACGAACTCGGGCGAGAGGTAGTCGCGGCTCGCGGTCTGGGAATCGAAGCACCGCAGGAGCTCGAGCTTGCGGTCCAGGAACCGTTCGATGCGGACGAACCGCGTCGGCCGGTAGTCGATGGTGGCGGAGGGGCTCTGGTAGCAGGCGACGGTCGGCACGCGGCGCGTCGCCGCGATGGTCGCCTCGCTCACCGCCCGGTGGTCCTGGTGCCGATCATGCCCGGAGTGGGTGTAGACGACGGTGGGGCGTACCTCCCGCACGACCTCCTCGATGAGCCGCACCGTCGGTCCGCTGCTCGGGATCTCGGTGTCGACGAGGTCCTGCAGGAACAGACGGGCGCCCAGCAGCTCCGCGGCGGCGAGGGATTCGTGCTGCCTGCTGTCGGCGTCGCCGCCCCTGGCTCCGCGGGACAGGGTGAGGATCGTGATGCGGTCACCGGCCTCGGCGTGCGCCGCCAGGATTCCGCCGGCGCCGATCTCGACGTCGTCGGGGTGCGCGCCGATGGCGAGCACCGTCTCCACCGGCCGTTCCGTGCCTCGGGCGCGGCCCTCGGCCGCGAGACGCCGCACGGTCTCGACCAGCGCGGCGTTGTCCAACGGCTTGGTGAGGAACTCGTCGGCCTGGGCGCGCAGCGCCGAGACCGCGTATTCGACCGAGACGTGCGCGGTCATCACGATCACGGGCACGCCCGGGATGCTGCGGCGCAGCTCGGCCAGCAGCTCGAGTCCGTTCAGGCCCGGCATCTCGATGTCGGTGATGACGACATCGGGGCGCGCGGCCGCGGCCTGCTCGACCGCGCGGAGGCCGTCGGAAGCGACGTCGACGGTGCAGCCCGCCCGCCGCTCGAGGATCGTGCGCACCAGCAGGGCCACATCGGGGTCGTCGACGACGAGTACTCGAGGGGCGTCGTTGGCCATCGGCTGCGGTCTCCTCAGCGGGTCAGTTCGGCGATCCGGTTCGAGAACCCAGGGTATCTCTTCGAGAGCTCCGCGCGATCCCCGAGCCGGAATCCCTCCCAGTCGAACCCGGGTGCCATGGTGGTGCCGACCAGGGTCCAGTCGCCGGCGGACGAGGAGCCCTGCATGACTCCCGCGGGCACGGCGAACTGGGGCAGCAGCCCGGCCGCGGGGTCGGCACCCAGCAGGTGCTCCTCGGCCGTCCCATCGGGGTGGAGCAGGAGCAGGCGCAGCGGGGAGCCCGCGTACCAGTGGTAGATCTCGACCGACTCGAGCGAGTGCAGCGCCGAGAAGTCATCGCCCGCGAGCAGGAAGTAGATCGCGGTCGAATGCGCGTCGAGGTGGGCCTGCCGGAACAGCCCGCCCTCGTGGGGGAGCGGTTCGAGACCGAGCGCGGCGACCCAGCGTGCCGCCTCCTCGGGGATCTCGGGGCACGGGGGCGTCGCGTCGGCCGAATCGGACCGGCTCATGCGAGCTGCGCCGCCCGGGTCTGCTTGAACCGTCGGCTCATGAGGATGAGCACGACCAGGGTCACGATGTAGGGACCGGCATCGGTCAGCTGCTGGGGCAGGCCGAAGGACTGCAGGCGGAAGCCGATCGCGTCGGCGAAGCCGAACAGCAGCGCCGCACCGAGCACGCCAACGGGGTGCGCCCGGGCGAGCATGACCACGACGACGGCGATCCAGCCGCGGCCGGCCGACATGTTCTCGGTGAACTGCACCACGTTTCCGAGCGCGAGCTGCGCGCCGCCCAGGCCCGCGAGCGCGCCCGAGGCGAGCACGGCGAGCAGCTGGTAGCGCTGGGGGTTCACGCCCAGCGTCGCCGCGGCGAGCGGGCGCTCGCCCACGCCGCGCAGGCGCAGGCCGACGGGCGTGCGGAACAGTACGACCCAGAGCACGGGGACGAGCAGCAGCGCGAGGTAGCCGATCGGCGTCAGCGAGAACAGCGGGCCGATGCCGGGGATATCGGCGAGGCCCGGGATCCGCCAGGTGGGGATCCCGTCGATCTTCGGATCCTTGAACACGCCCTGGACGTGGAAGATCGCGAGGAGCAGGAAGCTCGTCATGCCGACGGCCAGGATGTTCATGGCGACCGCGAGCACGATGGGATCGCCCTTGCGGTACACCGCGCCGTAGCCGAGGATCATCGAGAACAGCATGCCCGCGATCATCGCCGCGAGGGAGCCGAGGATCCAGCTGTGGGTGCCGTAGGAGACCGCGACACCGGTGAAGGTGCCGATGAGCAGGATGCCCTCGAGGCCGATGTTGAAGATGCCCACGCGCTCGCAGATCATGCCGCCGAGCGCGGCGAGCAGGATCGGGATGAGCGAGCGGAGGACGGAGGCGACCAGGTCCTGGTCGAACATGGCGAGCAGGTTCATCGTTCGCCTCCGGGCTCGGTGGTTGCGGTGGTCGGGGCGACGGCGGACGGAGCCGCCGCGGCGGGGACCGTGGGTGCGGACGTCGGCGGATCCACGGGGCCGGGGTCCTGCCGTTTCTTGCGGAACCGGGGCAGCGCCACCCGGTAGGCGAGCAGGATGATGACGAGCGCCTGGATCACCGCGGCGATCTGCGGGGACAGCCCGAGGTCGCGCCCCATCGCCTCGCTGCCGACGATGATCGCGCCGAAGAAGAGGCCGGCGATCGCGACGCCGAGGGGGCGGTACAGCGCGAGCAGGGTGACGAGCAGCGCGGTCCAGGCGTAGTTCGTCTGGACGATGTGGCCCTCGATCATGCGCGTGTTCGGGGCGCCGATCACGATCAGCACGCCGATGAGTCCGGCGATGCCGCCCGACAGCGCCATGGTGCGCAGCACGAGCGGGCCCGGCTTCACCCCGCCGTAGCGCGTGAACTCGGGGTTCTGCCCGGCGAGCCCGGCCTCGAAGCCGTAGCGGGTGCGACGGTTCACGAAGATCGCGCCGATCACGAGCACGGCGACGATCACGAGCGACCAGTTGACCTGGGTGAGCACCATGGTGATCGGGCTCATCGGTCCGAAGGTGCGTCGCACGGCCTCGGCCGTAGGGCCCGCGGGCACGAGCGCGGTCAGCTGCGCGCCGGGGTCGATCTGCTTGCTCGCGACGAGGTCGGTCGAGGGATCCTTCAGCTGGAACCGGATCAGCCAGGAGGAGAAGTATCGGGCCGGATAGTTGAGCAGCAGCGTGGCGAGCAGGATCGGCACGCCGAGCGAGTTCTGCAGCAGCGCCGCGAGCAGGCCCCACGCGGCACCCGCGACCACGCCGGTGACCATCGCGCAGAGCGCGACGAGCGGGCCGGGGCCGGGCATGTAGACCGCGACGAAGCCGCCGGCGAGCGCGCCGAGCACGGCCTGGCCCTCGGTGCCCAGGTTGATGATGCCGGCGCGGAACGCGAGGGCGATGCCGATGCCGATGCCGATGATCGGGATGGCGCGTCCGAGGGTGTTCGCGATGCCCATGCCGGTGCCGAACGAGCCAGACACCATGGCGCGGTAGCCCGAGATCGGGTCGACGCCGGCGACGAGCATGAACACGGCACCCACGACGAGCGCGAGCACCACCGAGACGGGGATCGGGCCCGCGAGCCAGCGGCCGATACGCGGGAGCACGCCCGAGCCCGGCCGATCGTTCACTGCCTGGGTCACTGCGCGTCTCCGTTCTGTGCGCCGCTGACGCGGACTGCGGCGCCCGCCGGGCGGTGCCGTTCCTCGGGCTCGTGGCCGGCCATGTAGAGGCCGAGGAGGGCCTCGTCCGCTTCGGCGCGGGGCACCTCGGCGACGATGCGGCCCTCGAACATCACGAGGATGCGGCCCGAGAGCGACATGATCTCGCTGAGCTCGGCCGAGATGAGCAGCAGTGCGCCTCCGGCGTCGCGGTACTCGCAGAGTTCGCGGTGGATCGACTCGATGGCACCGATGTCGACGCCGCGGGTGGGCTGCTCGACGACGAGCACGGGCGAGCGGTAGTCGAGCTCGCGCGCGACGACGACCTTCTGCAGGTTGCCACCCGACAGCGTGCCGACGGGGGTGGTGGGACTCGCGATCTTGACCCCGAAACGGGCGATGAGGCGCTTCGCGTGATCGGTCATGGCGCTGCGCGACAGGAGGCCGCGGCGCATGATCGGGGCCCGGCGATGGTGGCCGAGGGCGAGATTGTCGATGGCGTCCGCGGTGCCTGCGCTGCCGACCGCGTGGCGGTCCTCGGGCACGTAGGCGATGCCGCCGTCGCGGCGGGCCGCGATCGATGCCCGGCTGAGGTCGACGCCCGAGACCGAGACGGAACCGGCGGCGGCCTGGCGCATGCCGAGGATCGCTTCGGCGAGCTCCACCTGGCCGTTGCCGGCGACGCCCGCGATGCCCACGACCTCGCCCGCGCGCACCGCGAGGAGGCCTCCGCGACGCTGTCGCGGCCGCCGTCGCCCGAGACCGTCAGGCCCCGGACCTCGAGCACGGTGTCGCCCGGCTCCTGCGCGGGCGGCGGGGTGGTGAGGTCGACGTCGCGGCCGGTCATGTGGCGCGTGATCTCGGCGGGGGAGCTGTCGGCCGTGACGAGCTGCGCCACGTTGCGGCCGTCGCGCAGCACGGTGACGCGGTCGGAGATCGCCATGACCTCGTTCAGCTTGTGCGTGATGAGGATGATGGTGCGTCCGTCGGCCTTGAGCGCGCGGAGCACGTCGAACAGGCGCTCGGTCTCCTGCGGGGTGAGCACGGCCGTGGGCTCGTCGAGGATGAGGACCTTCGCCTCGCGGTAGAGGGCCTTGACGATCTCGACCCGCTGCAGCACGCCGACGGGGACCGAGTCGACGCGGGCCGCGGGATCGAGCGCCAGGCCGTAGCGGTCGGCGATCTCGGAGACGAGACGGTTCGCCTCGCGGCGATCGATGAGGCCGCGCTTCGTCGGCTCGCTGCGGAACACGACGTTCTCGGCGATGGTGAGGGAGGGGAAGAGCTTGAACGACTGGAAGACCATGCCGATGCCGGCATCGATCGCGTCGAGGGGCGAGGCGAAGTGCTGCTGCTCGCCGCGGATGAGGATCTCGCCCTCGTCGGGCTGGTAGACGCCGGCGAGCATCGACATGAGGATCGACTTGCCGGCGCCGTTCTCGCCCATCAGGGCGTGGATCTCGCCCGGGGCGACCTCGAAGTGGACGTCGTCGTCGGCGAGCACGCCGGGGAAGCGCTTGGTGATGCCGCGCATCTCGACCTCGGGGATCATGCTCGCTCCTTCGAAGGGGGTGGTGCTGGGGTGGTGGAAGCCGACCCGCCGGTTGAGCGAGCTTGCGAGTCGAAACCGAAGCGCGGGCCTCGGTTTCGACTCGTCCCTCGCTCAACCGGCGGGCGGTTGGCGGCCGGAACGACCGGCCCTACTTGGTGGGGTCGGTGACCTTGACGGTGCCGGCGACGATCTGGTCGCGGACCTCGGTGACCTTCTTCAGGACGTCGGCGTGCTCCATGACCACGCAGCCCGAGTCCTTCGCACCGTCGGAGAGGCTGACGATCGACATGCCCTGCTCCTTCAGGCCGAACGAGGAGGTCGCGTCGGCAGCGCTCTTGCCGTCGATGATCTCGCCGACGACGGTCTCGACGACCTTGTCGACGGCCTTGACGGTGCCGTCGACCACGTTGCCCGGAGCCATCTGGCACTGGTTCGCGTCGACGCCGTACGCGAAGAAGTTCTTCTCCTTCGCAGCGTCGAAGATGCCGCCGTTGGCCGCTGCGCCCACGGCGAACACCTGGTCGGCGCCGGTGCCGGCGAATGCGATCGCCTGCTCCTTGGCGCGCGCGGTGTCGGCGAACGGGTTGTCGCCGCCGATGATCTGCGGTGCGACGGTCTTGACGTCCGCCTTGGCGGCCTTGGCGCCCTCGTCGAACCCGCCCGAGTACTTCTTGAGCAGCGGGATGTCGAGCGACAGCACCGAGCCGACGGTGTTGGTCTTGGTGAGGAGGCCGGCCTCGTACCCGAGGAGGTAGGAGGGCTCCTGCTCGCGGAAGGTCGCCTGGTAGAGGTTCTTCGGCGCGTTCTCGACGGTGGTGTCGATCAGCAGGAACTTCTGGTCGGGGTACTGCGTGGCGAACTCCTTGGCCATGTCGCCGAACTGGAAGCCCAGCATGACGATGACCTTGGGCTGCTGGGCGACGGCCGACTCGAGGTTCGAGCGGCGGTTCGCCTCGTCCTTCGACTCGAAGGTCTTCGCGGTGCCGTCGTTGTCCTTCGCGACCTTCTCGATGCCGGTCTTGCCCGACTTGAGGAACTCGTTCTGACCGATGGGATCGCTCGTGATGTAGACGAACGAGGGGCCGTCGGCCGAGGAGTCCGCCGAGCCGCCGGCGTTGCCCGAGCAGCCGCTCAGCAGCAGGGCGCCGGCTGCGGCGCCGGCGACGAGAGCCGCAGTGGCGCGGCGCTTGGTGAAGAACATGCAGGGTTCCTTTCGTTGCATGGTTCAGGCGCGCAGCTCGCCCAGCGGGGTGTCCCGCAGGGTCTCGCCGCGGCCCGGGAGAATGACCCGGCGCTCGGTGACGATCGCAGTGATCAGTTCGTTCGGGGTGACGTCGAAGGCGGGGTTGACGGCGGCGATGCCCTCGGGTGCCGTGCGGACGCCGCCGAAGCCAGCGACCTCGTCCACTCCGCGGTCCTCGATCTCGATGTCGGCGCCGCTCGCGGTGCTCATGTCGACCGTGGACTCGGGGGCGACCACGATGAAGGGGACCCCGGCGTGCTTCGCCGCGAGGGCGAGCGAGAAGGATCCGACCTTGTTGGCCGTGTCGCCGTTGGCCGCGATGCGGTCGGCACCGATGAACACGGCGTCGGCGATCCCGCGCGAGAGCAGGAACGGGCCGGCCGAGTCGACGAGCAGGCGGAACGGCGCATCCATGCGCTGCAGCTCCCACGCGGTGAGGCGCGCGCCCTGCAGCAGCGGGCGGGTCTCGAGCGGGAACGCCTCTTCGAGGGAGCCCTGCTCGAGCAGGGTCTGGATCACGCCGAGCGCGGTCCCGCGCTCGACCGTGGCGAGACTGCCCGTGTTGCAGATGGTCATGACGCGGACGCGATCCTTGCCCGTGAGCTCACGGGTCAGGTCGGCGCCGTACAGCCCCATCGAGATGCACGCGGCGATGTCCTCGTCGCGGATGCGCAGGGCCTCCTCGAGCACCGCCTCGGCGCCCGAGTCGAGGGCGGTGAGCGCTCGGTCGACGCCCCACGACAGGTTCACCGCGGTGGGCCGGGCTTCGCGCAGCAGCGCGGCCTGGCGGCGGACCTCCGCGGTGTCGAGCTCCTCGTCGCCGCCCGAGCGCTGCACGCTCGCCGCGATCAGTGCGACGCCGAGCGCGCCGGCGACGCCGAGGGCGGGGGCCCCGCGCACGGCGAGCCGCTTGATGTCGTCGATCAGCTCGGGCAGCTCGGTGACGCGGTGCACCTCCACCGTATGCGGAAGGAGCGTCTGGTCGATCAGTTCGATGGCTCCATCGATCCAGTCGATCGTGCGCACGAAGGACCCCGTTTCTGTGTGCGTGTCGTCGGTGTGACGCGCCCGCCACGGCCGAGGACGGCGAGGGGAGCGCAACCACGACAGAATATCTGATTCCCAGCCGTCTCCGGGCACGGTTGTGGAAGAGGCGCGCGCGAGCGATCCGGAAGATCGCGAGCGCCGTTCCGAAGGCCATCGTTCGCGCGCCGGACCCGCGCCGGACCCGAAACGTTCACCCGGCGGGGTGCGTGTCGTGGAGCGGCTTCGCGGCGTACGCGCGTACCGTGTGGTGCATCGGGCAAAGCGCCCGGTCGAGGAGGCCATTTCCCCCTCGGTGGCAACGGCCTCCGCGCAGACGGGATCCGCAGATCCCCGAGCAAGGGAGCCCCCGTGGCCGAAATCCACTCCACCAGCGCCGACGCCGTCCGGACCGCGGAAGCCCCCGCGACCGGTACCCACGAACGGCTGCCGCAGGCCGAGCGCACCTACGTGCTCGACACCTCGGTCCTGCTGAGCGATCCCGGCGCGCTCTTCCGATTCGCCGAGCATGCGGTCGTGCTCCCGGTCGTGGTGATCACGGAGCTCGAGAAGAAACGGCACGATCCCGAGATCGGGTTCTTCGCGAGACGCGCGCTCCGGCTGCTCGACGGGCTGCGCGAGCAGCACCTGCGGCTCGACTTCCCGGTTCCCGTCGGCGACCAGGGCGGCACCCTGCGGGTCGAGCTCAACCACTCGGATCAGCAGACCCTGCCGAGCGGCATGCGGCTCGGCGACAACGACACCCGGATCCTCGCCGTCGCGCAGAACCTGGCCGCCGAGGGGCTCGCCGTGACCGTCGTCTCGAAGGACCTCCCCATGCGGGTGAAGGCCGCCGCGATCGGCCTCGGAGCCGAGGAGTACCGGGCCGAGCTCGCGCACGACGACGCGTACACGGGCATCGCGGAGCTCGAACTCGACGACGAGCGCATGGCCGAGCTGTGGGACGAGGAACGCCTCGACGGCGTCGAGGACGCACGCGAGCTCCCGTTCGGCACCGGACTCGTGATCACCTCGCCGCGCGGATCCGCGCTCGGCCGGATCGACGGGCGCGAGGGTGCCGTCCGCCTCGTCAGGGGCGACCGAGAGGTGTTCGGGCTGCACGGACGCAGCGCGGAGCAACGGCTCGCGATCGACCTGCTGCTCGACCAGTCGGTCGGGATCGTCTCGCTCGGCGGCCGAGCCGGCACCGGGAAGTCGGCGCTCGCGCTCGCCGCGGGGCTCGAAGCCGTGGTCGAACGGCAGCAGCACCGCAAGGTGATGGTCTTCCGGCCGCTCTACGCGGTCGGAGGCCAGGAGCTCGGGTACCTGCCCGGCGACCAGCAGGAGAAGATGGGCCCCTGGGGCCAGGCGGTCTTCGACACCCTGGGGTCGATCGTGTCGCAGAACGTGCTCGACGAGGTCGAGGCCAGGGGGCTGGTGGAGGTGCTGCCGCTGACGCACATCCGCGGGCGCTCCCTCCACGACGCCTTCGTGATCGTCGACGAGGCGCAGTCGCTCGAACGCAACGTGCTGCTCACGATGCTGAGCCGCATCGGCCAGCGCTCGCGCGTCGTGCTCACGCACGACGTCGCCCAGCGCGACAACCTGCGGGTCGGCCGCCACGACGGCATCGCCGCGGTGATCGAGAAGCTGAAGGGCAACCCGCTGTTCGGGCACGTGACCCTCACCCGCTCGGAGCGCAGCGACATCGCCGCGCTCGTCACCGAACTGCTGGAGGACTGAGCCGGTCGGGGCGGGCGTAGGCTGAGGTCGTGAGCGTTCAGACGATCGACGACCTGCTGCCCGCCCCGATGCTCCTGCGGTTCCGCGAACGGGCGGCGGGCTTCGACACCGACAACCGTTTCTTCGCCGAGGACTTCGACGAACTGCGCGGATCCGGGTATCTCGCGGCGGCGGTCCCCGTCGAGCTGGGCGGCGCCGGCCTCGATCTCGAGCAGCTCGTAGGTGCCCAGCGCCGCCTCGCTGCCCACGCCCCGGCGACAGCGCTCGGCGCGAACATGCACCTCGTCTGGGTCCAGGTCGCCCGGTTCCTGCACGAGCGCGGCGACGCCAGCCTCGACTGGGTGCTGCGCGACGCGGCGGCGGGCGAGGTCTTCGCCTTCGGCGTCTCGGAAGCCGGCAACGACGCGGTGCTGATGGACGCCCGGGCGACCGCCGAACGCGACGGCGACGGCTACCTCGTGTCGGGCACCAAGATCTTCACGACCCTCTCGCCCGTCTGGACCCGGCTCGGCCTGCACGCGCGCAGCGAGGCCCCCGGCCGGGACCCCGAGCTGATGTTCGGCTTCGTCCGGCGCGCCGCCGCCGGGGTGCGTTCCCCCGGGCAGGCCTCCGACGGCCTGCCCGAGGGACGTATCGAGCATCCCGGCACCTGGAATCCGCTCGGCATGCGCGCGACCCAGAGCTGGACCACCCGGCTCGACCGGGTGCGCGTCGCCGAAGCCGATGTCGCCGCGCGGTTCGCGCCGTTCGACGGCTCGCAGCCGCTCGTGCTCGGCATCTTCTCGGCGTTCTCCCTGCTGACCGCTTCGGTGTACGCGGGCCTCGCCGACCGCGCCCTCGAGATCGCGACCGCGTCGGCCCGGCGGCCGACCGCGGACGGCGAGGGGATCCGCCTCGACGATCCCGACACCGGCACGCGGCTCGCCTCGGCCGTGCTCGACCATCGGGCATCGCTCGATGCGATCGAGATCCTCGCGCGCGACGTCGACGAGCGGCGCAGCCGCGCGGACTGGTTCCTCGCCCTCGCCGCCGCGAAGAACCGCGCCACCGACGAGGCCCGCCGCGCGGTCGATACCGCGATGCGAGCGTCGGGGGCGAGCGGCTTCCAGGCCGATTCCGAGCTCGCCCGCCTCTACCGGGACGTGCTGGCGGGGATGTTCCACCCGTCGAGCTCGCGCGCGCTCACCGCGACGGCGCTGCGCGGTCTCGCCGGCTGAGCGCTCAGTCCGCGGCTGGGCCGCCCGCCGGGCCGTTCCGCAGTTCGTCGGCGTAGCCCTGCAGGGAGCGCCGGTAGCGGGGGAGCGTCGGGATCAGCGCCTCGATCGCGACCGCGAGCGCTTCGCCCGGGCGACCTGCCGAGTGCAGCGCGAGCGCGAGGAAGGCCTCGGTCGACGCGCCGAGCCCGGGGTCCCGGACGGACCCGCGGAGCATCGCGACGGCCTCGTCGAAGCGGCCCAGGTTGCGCAGGGTCGAGGCGTACTGGATGTCGAGCTGGGCGCGTGCGCCGCCCGAGAGCCCGAGTTCGACCGCCCTCGCGTACTGCTCGGCGGCCTCGGCCTCGTGGCCGCCCGAATCGAAGGCGCCGCCCAGCTCGAACGGGCCGCGCGGGTCGTCCTCCGGCAGCTCGGCGGCGAGGGCCGCGATGCGTTCGATCACGGTCGCCGCATCGGCCCCGGCGTCGGCCCATACCGCGTCGACGCGCTCCTGCCACTCGTCGCGGGGCCCGGGCGTCATGCGCTGCGCTCCACCTGCTCGCGCGCCGCGACGGGCGATCCGACCGCGTCGCCCGGTTCCGCGGGCGCCTCGGAATCGCCCGGCGTGATCCCGGGGATCGCGGCGGCCGCTCGTGCCGCGGCGACCCGCACGGCGACCGCCGGCCAGAAGGTATCGGCCCAGATCTCGTAGCCGCGGTCGTTCGGGTGGAACGCGTCCTCGGCGAACTCCGTGAGGATCCCGCGGAGGCCGCGCGCGCGGGTGGCCTCGTAGATCGGCACGACCGCGAGCCCCCGGGCTTCGGCGACCCGGCGCAGGATCGCGTTCGCCTCGTGCACCTTGCGATCGTTCCAGGGCAGATGGAAGCACGGCACCTCACCCAGCACCGTGTGGCCGGGAAGGGCATCGAGGATCCGCGAGAGATTGCGGTGGTACGCGACCGGATCCCACTCGGCGATGTCGTTCGCGCCGATGTCGAGGGTGACGAGGTCGGGCGATTCGCGCAGCGGCTCGACGGCCTTCGGCAGCTGATCCCGCGCGCACAGGAACGAGGTCGCGCCCGAGACGCACAGGTTCGTCACCCGGATCGGCTCGCCCAGCTCGGCCTCGATGCGATCGGCGAGCTGCCCGACGTAGCTCCGGCCCGGCACCGACGCACCGATGCCCTGGCCCGTCGAGTCCCCGAGCGCCAGGTAGTGGAACCGGCCCGACTGCTTGCGGCGCCCCCGCCACCAGTTCGCCGTGACCGGCTGCATGTCGGAGAGCGCCATCACGGGGCGGTTCGCCCAGTCGAGCGCGCGCTGCCAGCCGGCCATCCGCGCGACGCCCGCGACTGCGGCGGTCGAGAGCGCGCGGACGCCGTCGATGGGGGATCGTGCGGGCATCATGCGAACGAGCCTACTCCGCGGGCGATTCCCCGAGATCCCACTCCGCCGTGGCCGACAGGTTGGCCCGGGCGCTCGCTGCTGCGGCCTCCGGGTCGCCCGCGCGGATCGCGGCCAGCACCTCGTCGTGGCCGCGCGGTTCGTCGCGGCGGAATCCCTCCCGCGCGAGCGACGCGCCCATGGACTCCCGGAGCCGGGGGAGCAGCGCGGTGTAGACCTCGAACAGGATCGGGTTGTGCGCGGCGCTCGCGATGGCTTCGTGCACGGCGACGTCCGCATCCACCCAGTGCGCGTCGTCGGCCGCGGATCGTACCCGCAGCGCCGCTTCGATCCGATCCCGGTCGGCGGCGTCGGCGCGCATCGCCGCCAGGCGGGCGAGTTCGGGTTCGAGCGCCGCACGCGCCTCGAGGACCTCCGCGAGGCTCGCCCCGGATCGTGCCAGCGCGCCTGGCACTTCGCTGCGGGCGCGGACGAAGGTGCCGTCGCCGCGTCGGATCTCGATCATGCCCGTGTACTGGAGCGCGCGGAGCGCCTCCCGCAGGGTGCCTCGTGCCACGCCCAGCGCTGCCATGAGCTCGGGCTCGGGCGGGATCCGCTCGTCGAGCGGCCAGCGGCCCCCGACGATCTCGGCGCGCAGCCGGTCGACCACCTGATCGCTCAGCGAGGACTGGTGGACCGGATCGAGTGCCATGTGTGACAGGATAGTCGACGTCTAATGGTTAGACGTTTGATCTTTGACCCCTGGGGGAGGACACGGTGCGGAGCTCTGAAGCGCGTTCGACGGGCCGACCCGTCATGCTGCTCGTGGCGCTGCTGCTCGTCGCGGTCAACCTGCGTCTCGGCGTCACGAGCGCCAGCGCGCTGCTGACGGCGCTCACGGCGAGCGGGGCGCTGACCCCGGTCGCGGCGATCATCGTTCCGTCGCTGCCGACCGCGGTGTTCGCGGTCGCCGGATTCGGCACCGCCCGCCTCTCGGCGAGGCTCGGAGCCGAACGGACCGTGCTCGCGGGGCTGGTCGCGCTCACGGCCGGTCTCGCGATCCGCGGGATCCCCGAACCCGCGGTCGTGGTGGCCGGAACCGTGATCGCGACGGGCGGCCTCGCGATCGTGAACATCCTCATTCCCGCGGTGGTCCGAGCCCGCTTCGGCGCGCGGATCGGTCCGGTCACGACCGCCTATTCAACGGTCATGTCGCTCGGCTCCGCGGCCGCCGCGGCGACCGCAGTCCCCATCGCGACCGCGCTCGGATCGCCATCGCTGGGGCTGGCCGCGTGGGCGCTGCCCGCGCTCATCGGGCTCATCGTCTGGTCGCTCGCGATGCCGAGTCCGCGGGATCGGTTCGGGCCGCCCGCGCCCGCGGTGGCCGAGGGAACCGCGGTCGACGGTCGTCGGACCCCGCTGCCCGCGGGCACGCTGCTCCTCGCCGCCTACTTCTCGCTGCAGGCGCTGCTCAGCTACGTCGTGATGGGCTGGCTGCCGAGCATCGCGCAGGATGCCGGGATCCCGGCCGGGCGTTCCGGACTGCTGCTCGGCATCGCGATGGCCGTCGGGGTGCCCGCGACCGCGGTGGTCGTCGCGCTCGCCCGCAGTCCCCGGCGCATGCGCATCGGCTTCGTCCTCGTCGCCGCGTCCAGCCTCGGAGCGCTCTCGGGGTTGCTGCTCGCCCCCGCGGCCGCGCCGGAGGCCTGGGCGGCGCTCATCGGAATCGGCATGTGCGCGTTCCCGCTCGTCCTCGCGCTCATCGCCGGATTCGGCGACAGCGCAGCCGAGACGGCGCGGGTGTCGAGCATCGTGCAATCGGCGGGCTACTCGATCGCGACCCTCGGCCCGCTCGGGGCGGGAGCGCTGCACCAGTCCACCGGCACCTGGTCGGTCGTGCTGATCGCGCTCGGCTGCTGCGCCGCGCTGCAGGGCGCACTGGGTCTCGCGCTGACCCGCGTGGTCGCCCGCCGTCGGGGCACCGCCGCACCGAGCTGACCGGCCGGGCCATCCCCTGGACACCCGGCCGCTACCGCGACGTCACCGAGGGGAGACGGAGCGGCCACTCCCAGCTGGTGGAGTATCGGGGACCCCGCCCACCGGCTGGGAGTATCCCGCATATTCGAAGGACGTCAATGACTCGGTCATTCCCCGCAGTTCGAACGAGACGCAGCGCCACCGCGCTCGCAGTGGCGGCACTGATCGGCGGGCTCGTCGCGCCCGCCGCGGTGTCCGCAGCCTCCGCCGCCCCGACCGCCCCCGAGGTGCCGAGCGCCCCGCTGGTGTCCACCGGCACCACCTGGAAGTACCTCGACGACAACACGGACCCGGCGCGCGGCGATGCGAACCTGCGCGTCTGGGCCACCCCGAACTACGACGACACCGCATGGAAGTCGGCTCCGACCGGGTTCGGCGTGAAGAACAACGCGCTGACCCCGGTCGGCCCCTTCACGCCGGCGACGAAGCTGAACCACTACATCGACGGCACCGCCAAGCCGACGATCCCCACCTACTTCTTCCGCACGACCTTCTCGCTCGACCAGGGCGTCGCGAAGCAGATCGAGTCGCTCGCGAGCACGGTCGTCTACGACGATGCGCTCGTCGTGTGGGTGAACGGCACCAAGGTCGCGACCTTCGAGGGCGACCGCATCACCGAGACCACGAACCTCGAGTACGCGGGCTCCGGCAAGGGCGATCCGCAGACCAGCACGTTCTCGATCGACGGGAAACTGGTCCACGACGGCAGCAACACGATCGCGGTCGCGCTCTACCAGGACCGCGACAGCTCTTCGGACGCCTACTTCGACATGCCGTCGCTCACCGCAGTGAAGCGCACGGCCCCCGGCGAGATCGTGCAGGCCGCGCCCGCACGCGTGATCCTGACGCCGACCGCGACCCCGACCACCTCGCAGGCGTTCTCCTGGCAGGCAGGCGACGTCTCGCACACCGTCGGCAAGGTCGAGATCGGCCCGGCGGGCGGCGGGGACACCCGCACCGTCGACGCCTATGCGGCGGGCACGGTGAACAACAACGCGAAGCAGCATTTCTCGGCGACCGTGGACGGGCTGGTGCCCGCCACCGCATACCGCTATCGCGTCGGCCTGCCCGGCAGTTGGAGCGAGTGGTTCGAGTTCACCACCGCGGATCCCCGGGCCACCGACTTCCAGTTCGTCTACTACGGCGACGCGCAGGTCGGCCTCGACACCACCTGGCCGAGCGTGGTCAAGCAGGCCGAGGCGAAGGCGACCCGCTCGATCGGCTCGGTGCACGCGGGCGACCTCATCAACACCGGCACGAACGACACCGAGTGGAACAACTGGTTCACGGGAATGGCGCAGTCGGCCACCCGCACGAACGTCATGGCCGCGCCGGGCAACCACGAGTACACCGGCGGCGACAACATGCTCAAGTCGTGGAAGGCGCACTTCGAGTACCCCTCAACCAGCCGAACACCGGCACCATCGGCGAGCTCGCGAAGCTCGCGCAGGGCGACTCCGAGGTCGCGCGCCAGTACGCGGCCTACTTCGCGCACTGGACCGAGTTCGCGGCCGAGACGGTCTACTACACCGACTACCAGAACGTCCGGTTCATCACGCTGAACGCGACCCGCGACACCGCCTTCCTCAAGCCGGCGAACCTGCCCGCCTGCACCGGCGCCGAGTGCCCGAGCGCCAAGGTGCAGGAGCTGTGGACCCAGTACCAGGCGGCCTGGCTCGACCACGTGCTGAAGAACAGCCCCTCGAAGTGGAACGTCGTGACCTTCCACCAGCCCGTGTACTCGACCTCATCGGGTCGGGACGAGCCCGTGCTCCGCAAGTACTGGGTGCCGGTGTTCGAGGAGAACGGCGTGGACCTGGTGCTCATGGGCCACGACCACACCTACGGTCGCGGATACAAGAACTCCGACAAGACCGGCACGACCGGCCTCACCACCGGGCCGGTGTACGCGGTCTCGAACTCGGGCGCGAAGCACTACGACCTCGCGACCGAGGAGAAGAACGTGTGGACGAACAACGGCGCCACGCAGGTGCTCCGCGGCGAGAACGTCACCACCTACCAGGTGATCGACGTGAGCGGTGATCAACTGGTCTACCGTTCGTACCTCGCCGAGAAGGTCGACGGGGCGCGCAGCTTCGCGCTCGTGCCCGATGCTGCGGGCGAGCGTCCCGTCTACGCCCCGAAGGAGGTGCCCGCGGTCGGCGGCCTGTACGACGAGTTCACCGTGACCAAGTACGCGACCGGCGAGAAGTGGGTCACCGAGGCGGGCGTCGAGACGCCCGCCGGTCCGAAGCTGTCGCTCGGCTCGGCTTCCGTGCAGCGGGGCGGCAAGCTCGCCGTGTCGGGCTCGGGCTTCGTCCCGGGGACGAAGATCGGCATCGAGCTGCACTCGACCCCGGTCGCGCTCGGCGAGGCCACCGTCGGCGACGACCGCGCCTTCGCGCAGGAGGTCGCGATCCCGGCGAACGTCGAGACGGGCGAGCACCGCATCGTCGCGAAGCTGCCGAACGGCGCCGAGGTCTCGGCTCCGCTGAGCGTGACCGCGGTCGACGGCGGTGCCGCGGCCGGCGCGGACGGCGGATCGTCCGCCGCCGCGAACGGCTCCGCGAATGCCGGATCCGGGGCGGACGCGGGCTCGGGCGCCGCGGCGAACGCCGCAGCGTCCGGTTCGTCGGACGTCACCGGGACCGCGAGCTCCGAGGCGACGATCGAGTCCCAGGGGAACGCCGACGGCTCGAAGCCGGGCGCGGGCAAGACCGACGGCCTCGCTACCACCGGCGGTGCCGAGTGGCTGCCGCTCGGCATCGCCGGCGCCGGGCTGCTCGTCGCGGGAGCGATCCTCGTGCTGGCGCGCCGCCGGGCGGCCGCGCAGCAGTAGGGATCGCGCGGCCGGCACGGCCGCGTGAACGAGGACGGGCCCCGGGATCGAAGATCCCGGGGCCCGTCCTCGTGCGGTTGCGACGCGTTACTTCGCGACGCCCGGGTGCGTCATCGAGAGCAGGTCGAGCGCCTTGTCGAGGTCGGCCTCGGTGACCTCGCCGCGCTCCACGTAGCCGAGGTCGACGACGGCCTCGCGCACGGTGATGCCCTTCTTGACGGAGTGCTTCGCGATCTTCGCCGCGGCCTCGTAGCCGATGAGGCGGTTCAGCGGGGTGACGGTCGACGGGCTCATGCCGGCGAGGGCTGCCGCGCGCTCGAGGTTCGCCTCGAGGCCGGCGACGGTCTTGTCGGCGAGCACGGTCGACGCGTTCGCGAGCAGGCGGATCGACTCGAGCAGCGCGGTGCCCATGACGGGGATCTGCACGTTCAGCTCGAAGGAGCCCGAAGCGCCGGCCCAGGCGATGGTCGCGTCGTTGCCGATGACCCGCGCGCAGACCATGAGCACGGCCTCGGGCACGACGGGGTTGACCTTGCCCGGCATGATCGAGGAGCCCGGCTGCAGATCGGGGATGTGGAGCTCGGCGAGACCCGTGTTGGGGCCCGAGCCCATCCAGCGGATGTCGTTGTTGATCTTGGTCAGCGAGACCGCGATCGTGCGCAGCGCGCCCGATGCCTCGACGAGGCCGTCGCGGTTCGCCTGCGCCTCGAAGTGGTTGCGCGCCTCGGTGATGGGCAGGCCGCTCGACTGGGCGATCTCGGCGATGACCTTCTCGGGGAAGCCGAGGGGGTGTTGATACCGGTGCCGACCGCGGTGCCGCCCTGCGGGACCTCGGCGACGCGGGGGAGCGCGGCGTCGATGCGCTCGATGCCGTAGCGGATCTGCGCGGCGAAGCCGCCGAACTCCTGGCCGAGGGTGACCGGGGTGGCGTCCATGAGGTGGGTGCGGCCCGACTTGACGGCGGTCTTCCACAGCTCGGCCTTGGCCTCGAAGGCCTCGGCGAGGTGGGCGAGGGCCGGCTTCAACTGCTCGATGAGTGCGCCGGTCACCGCGATGTGCACCGAGGTGGGGAACACGTCGTTCGACGACTGCGAGGCGTTGACGTGATCGTTCGGGTGCACGGGGGCGCCGAGGTGCTTCGTCGCGAGGGTCGCGAGGACCTCGTTCATGTTCATGTTCGAGGAGGTGCCCGAGCCGGTCTGGTAGGTGTCGACCGGGAACATGTCGTGGTGATCGCCCGCGATGACCTCGTCGGCCGCGGCCACGATCGCGTCGGCGATCGCGGCGTCGAGGATTCCGAGATCCTTGTTGGCGATGGCCGCTGCGCGCTTGATGCGCGCGAGGGCGACGATCTGCGCGGGCTCGAGGCCCGTGCCCGAGATGGGGAAGTTCTCGACGGCGCGCTGCGTCTGCGCGGCGTACAGCGCGTTCTTCGGAACGCGGACCTCGCCCATGGTGTCGTGCTCGATGCGGTACTCGGTTTCGGTCACTGTCATCCTTTTTCTTCTCGTCGTCCTGCTCGCGGGAGCTGCCGCGCCGCAGGACCGGTCTGGTGGGGTCGGAACGGTCAGCTGAGGGGCGCGAGCTCGAGCGCGAGCGGCCCGACGGCGGTGTAGGGCACCGCGCGTCCTTCGGTCAGGCGGTACTGGCAGCCCACGATGCCGAGCTCGCCGCGATCGACCGCGTCGCTGATGGTGCGCGAGGTGCGCAGCAGTTCGTTCACGGTCGCCGCGAGGTGGATCCGGCCGATCGCGTTCGCGTCGACCTCGCTCGCGTCGGCGTACGGGGTGTCGTGACGGTCGCGGAGCCAGAGCTGCTGCACCGAGGGCTGGATCGGAGCCAGGGTGTTGCGCACCGAATCGGTGACGGGAGACGGCGTGCGGCTCGACTGGTCGATCGCGGCGGCGACCGCGCCGCAGGAGTCGTGCGCGAGCACGACGATCAGCGAGGCTCCCAGGGCCGAGACCGCGTACTCCATCGAAGCGGTGATCGACTCGGCGACGACGTGGCCCATGTTGCGGGCGATGAACAGGTCGCCGAGGCCGCAGTCGAAGATGATCTCGGCGGCGAGCCGGGAATCGGAGCAGCCGAACAGCGCGACGTCGGGCGACTGCGCGTTGACGAGCTCGGAGCGGCGCTCCACGTCCTGGTTCGGGTGCTTCGAGACGCCGCTGACGAAGCGTTCGTTCCCGGCGATGAAGGAGTCCCATGCCTGCTGGGGGGTGACGCGAGGCGTGCTCATTTCGCGGCTCCGTTCTGCACGGCCTGCGCCGCGACGGCGTCGGCCAGCTGCTCGATGGTCTTCGTGGGGGCTGTGCCGTAGACGAGGTAGGTCGAAGCGCCGACGGCGGTCTGGTACCCGGTGCGCAGGTTGCTCGTGTCGGGACTGCGATCGGGGTGCACGTACGCGGTCCAGTCGACACCCCCGATGGTCTGGGTGCCGGTCGCGGAGGTCTTCTCGAGCTGTTCGGCGATCCAGGTCTCGTTGACCGGGGCGCCGTCGGCGGTGAACGCCTGCACGGCCGCGGCGTACTGCTTGTCGGGGGTCGTGTACCCGATGTACCAGTAGGTGATGCCGCCGGTCTTGGAGGATCGCAGCTCGGCCTGCTTCGCGTTCCAGCCCGCGGGCAGCTTCGGCGCGACGAGCGGCTGCCCGGCGGTCGGCGAGGCCTCGGACGCGAGCTGCGCGACGTCGACCGAGCGGTCGGCGAAGTCCCCGCCGGTGCCGTGGGGCACCATCAGATAGATGCCGAACACGACGGCGACGCTCACGATGAGCGAGAACACGAGGTTGTTGACGGTCTTGCGCTGCCGGTAGAGGCGGCTGTCGCGGGCCTTGCGGGCGGCCGTCTCGGCCGGGGTCTCGGGGCGGCCGAGCTCCGCGACGACGACGGGCGCCTTGGTCTTCTTCGCCATCGGGGTGATCAGGCCTCCGGGCTCTCTGCCGCCGGATCGCCGCCGCGGCGCGCGGCCTCCAGGCGGCGTCGGGCACCGAGGAGCCATTCCTCGCAACGGGCGGCGAGACGCTCGCCGCGCTCCCACAGCTCGAGGGACTCCTCGAGGGTGCTGCCGCCCTGCTCGAGTCGGTTCACCACCTGAACGAGTTCATCGCGCGCCTCTTCATAGCTGAGCGCGTCGGGATCCGGTCTATCGGAAGCGGCCATGCCCGTCAGTCTACCCGGGCCGTAGGGTCCGAGCTGCGGAGCGGTTTCAGGCGAGCGACGGAGCGACGTCACCGAGTGTCGCTTCGAAGCCGAGCAGGACCGCCTCGACGCCGCGGTCGTACATCTCGGGTGCGCGGAGGTCGCCGAGCGATGTCTCGGTCCGCGCGGTTCCGAGTGTGTCCTGCCGGGTCGCGGTGCGCGCCCAGACCACCAGGAACCCCGTGGCGAACGCATCGGCGAGGCCGAGAGCGGTGCGCGCCTCGTCCGCGCTGAGTCCGGTGCGTTCGAGCGTGGCGACGACGCCCTCGAGGTGCGGGGCGACGGGCGGCAGATCGTAGGGCGCCAGCGCGAGGAGCTCGAAGGATCGGGGGTGGCGCATCGCGAGATCCCGGTAGGAGCCGAGCACTCCCGAGAGCAGTCCGCGCCAGGTGCCGTCGCTCTCCGCGGCGATCCGGTCGGCGTCGACCTCCGAGATCAGCCGCTCCACGACCGCGGTCAGCAGGTCGTCGCGATTGCGGACGTGGGTGTAGAGGGTCATGGTGCCGCAGTCGAGCTCGGTCGCCAGCGCGCGCATCGTCAGCCGCTCGATTCCCAGGTGTTCGACCAGCTCGATCGCGGCCGCCGCGATCGAGGCGCGGTCGAGGGCGCCCCGGATCCGCGAACTGCGGCGGGGCGACGGGGGTCGTGCTTCGAGGGCATGTGCGCTATCGTAACGGATCGTACAATGTACGGTACGTAGTACGGGGCGCGATGGAGCGTCCCGGGAACGGAGACCTCATGGATCTGCACCACCTGACCGCGACCGAGGCCGTAGGCCGGTTCCGACGCCGCGAACTCTCGCCGGTCGAACTGCTGGACGCGGTCGTCGCGCGGACCACCGCGACCGAGCCGATCGTGAACGCGCTGACCGAGGAGTTCCTCGACGAGGCCTACGACGCAGCCCGCGCCTCCGAAGCCCGCTACGCGCGCGGCGAGGCCCGCCCGCTCGAGGGCGTGCCCCTGATCCTGAAGGAGGAGCAGCCCATCGCCGGACGGCTCGCCGAGGAGGGCTCCCTGCTCGAACAGGGCACGACCGCCGACGTCACCCACCCCATCGTGGAGCGGATCTTCGACGCGGGCGCCGTGGTGCACGGACGCGCGACGACCCCCGAGTTCTGCTGCGCGCCGGTGACCCACACGAAGCTCTGGGGCATCACCCGCAACCCCCACAACCCCGAGATGACGCCGGGTGGTTCGTCGGGCGGCTCCGGCGCGGTGCTCGCGGCGGGATCGACCGTGCTCGCGACCGGCTCCGACATCGGAGGCTCGATCCGGATCCCGTCTTCCTACTGCGGCGTCGTCGGATTCAAACCGCCGTTCGCGCGCGTGCCCGGGCTCCCGCCGTTCAACAGCGACACCTACTGCGCCGATGGCCCGATGGGACGCAGCGTCGCCGACGTCGCGATGCTGCAAAACGTGATCTCCGGCCCCTGGGCGGGTGATCCGGCCTCGCTGCGGCCCGCGATCAGGGTGTCCGGCGCGGTCGAACCGCTCACCGGAGTCCGGATCGCGCTGAGCTACGGCCTCGGCGGGTATCGACCCGACCCGGTCGTCGTGGCGAACACCGCCGCGTTCGCCGAGGCGTTGCGCGCACGCGGTGCGATCGTCGACGAGATCGACGACGCGCTGCTGCCCTGGGGGCCCGAGCGGGTGCTCGAGACGGCGTGGGCGCACTTCGGGGCCGTCATGGGGCCGTTCATCGAGAGCGTCGGGCAGGCCCATCCCGACACGGTCGACCAGCTCATGCCCTATACCCGCGCGTTCATCGCGTCCACGGCCGACGCGGGGGCCTACGTGCCGGGTCTGGAGGCCGAGAGCGCCTTCTACCGGCCCCTGGGCGAGCTGCTGGAGCGCTACGACGCGCTGCTGTGCCCGACGATCGCGAACACGGGTCTCGCCGCGGACGAGCCCTGCACGGATTCGGCGGCGATCTTCTCGGAGCTCATGACGCTGCCGTTCAACGTGGTCGGCCGCGTGCCCGTGCTCGCCGTGCCGTCGGGACGCGCTCCGAACGGAGTGCCGACCGGGGTGCAGATCGTGGGCCGCACCTTCGACGACACCACCGTGTTCCGCATCGGGGCGGCCGCCGAGGCAGAGCTCGATCTGTGGACCCGCGCCGAATGGTGGCCGGCGCTGTGACCGAGCGCACGGCGGCACGGGCTTCCGCGAAGCGCGTTTCCGAGGGCGGACCCGGAGGCCTGCGGGGCGGGTCGCTCGGCGTCGCCGACATCGTCTTCTTCGTGGTCGCGGCCGCTGCTCCGCTGGCGGTCGTCGCCGGTGCGGCGCCGCTGGCCTTCCGGCTGGGCGGAGTCGGCGCCGCGGGCGCGTACGTGTTCTCGGGACTCGTCTATCTGGCGTGCGCCGCCGGACTCACGGCCTTCGCCAGGCACGTGCGCAGCGCCGGAGCCTTCTACGCCTTCGTCGCCCGCGGGCTCGGGCGACCGCCCGCGGTCGGCACCGCGATCGTCGCGCTCATCTCCTACGCGCTGATCTGCTTCGGCTTCTTCGGCTTCCTCGGGTTCTATGCACGGTCGTCGATCGCCGACCTGACCGGGATCGACCTGCACTGGTCGGTGTACGCGTTCCTCGGCGTCGCCGTGGTCGGCGTGCTGGGGTACCGCCAGATCACGATCGGCGCGAAGGTGCTCGGCGTGCTCATGTGCGCGGAGGTCCTGATCCTGCTGGCGATCTCCGTCGCCGTGCTCGCGACCGAGGGGACGAGCCACTTCAGCCTCGAGCCCTTCTCGCCCTCGCGGGTCTTCGATTCCGGGGCCGGCGGCATGTTCGTGATGGCGCTGGGCGCGTTCCTCGGCTTCGAGAGCACCGCGATCTACTCGGAGGAGGCGAAGCACCCGTCGCGCACCGTTCCGAGGGCCACCTACGTCGCGGTGGCCTTCCTCGGGATCTTCTACGGGTTCGTGACCTGGATCGCGACCGCCGCGCTCGGGGTGGACGGGCTCGAGAAGCTGGCCGGCTCCGACGCGTTCCAGGGGATGTACTTCGTGTTCGCGAGCGACTACCTCGGCCCCTGGGCCAAGGCGGCCATGGACGTGCTGATGATCACGAGCCTGTTCGCGGCGACCCTGGCGTTCCACAACGCGACCTCCCGCTACCTCTTCGCGCTCGGACGGGAGCGGATCGTGCCCCGCTTCCTCGGCGAAGCGCACCCGCGCTTCGCATCGCCGGCGCGTGCGAGCCTCGCGGTCACGATCGGGGCCGCGGTGCTCGTGCTGGTCACCGTGCTGCTGAACGGCGATCCGTACCTGCACCTGCTGCTCTGGACCAACGGCGTCGGGATCGTCGGCATCGTGCTGCTGCAACTGCTCTGCATGATCGCCGTGATCCGGTTCTTCAGCAGGGACCGGCGAGGGCACGGGACGTTCCGCGTGTGCATCGCCCCGGCACTCGGCGCCGTCGGTCTGGCAGTAGGGCTCTGGCTGATGCTCGGCAACTTCGAGCTGCTCACCGGCATGGAGGGGTGGGCGAACGCCTGGCTCGTCGCGCCGATGATCGTGCTCGGTCTCGCAGGTACTGCGTGGGCCCTGCGGTTGCGGCGCAGGGATCCCGCTCGCTACGCGAGCCTCGGGGCCGGGGAGGGGACGTCGGCCGAGCCCGCAGCGGAGGGCTAGGGAACGACGCCGTCCGAAGTCGCGGCGATGCGTCCGCCGGCCAGCGACAGCCTGAGCGCTGCGCCGGCGGGCGCATCGGCGGGATCGCGGAGCACCGAGCCGTCGGCGAGCTGCGCGATCGCGTAGCCGCGGTCGAGCGTGCCCTGGGGCGAGAGCGTCGTCAGGCGCGCGCGCAGTTCGGCGATCCCGCGATCGCGCTCCTCCACCGCGCGGTCGACGAGCTCCGTACCCCGCGCGATCCACCGCACCAGTTCTTCCGCGCGCTCGTCCACGATGCGCTCGGGCTGCTGCATCGACGGGCGGGTGCGGAGCTGGGCGATCCGGTCCGTCTCGTGCGCCAGCAGGTGCCCGAGCCGCGAGCTCATGCGGCTGCGCGCGCCGTCGATGCCGGCGAGCTCCTCGCCGACGTCGGGCACGACGCGCTTCGCCGCGTCGGTCGGGGTGGAAGCGCGCAGGTCGGCGACCTCGTCGAGCAGCGGGCGGTCGGCCTCGTGGCCGATCGCGCTCACCAGGGGCGTCGTCGACTCGGCCGCTGCGCGCAGCACGCCCTCGTCGCTGAACGGGAGCAGGTGCTGGAAGTCGCCGCCGCCGCGAGCGACGATGATGACCTCGACCTCGGGGTCGGCGTCGAGGGCCCGGATCCCGGCGGCGACCTCGGCGGCGGCGCGGTCGCCCTGCACCGCGCTGTAGTGGATCTTGAACCGGACCCCGGGCCAGCGCAGGGTCGCGTTGCGGACGACGTCCTTCTCGGCGTCGGAGTCGCGCCCGGTGACGAGGCCGATGAGCCCAGGCAGGAACGGCAGCGCACGCTTGCGCTCCGCGTCGAACAGGCCCTCGGCCTGGAGCTGCCTGCGCAGGCGCTCGAGGCGCTCGAGCAGCTCGCCGATGCCGACGTGCGACAGCTCGAACACCTGCATCGTGAGGGAGCCGCCCTTGACCCAGAAGTTCGGCTTGACGAGCGCGATGACGCGGTCGCCCTGGGCGAAATCGCCGGTCAGTCCGCGTGCGACCGACTGCCAGATCGTGAAGCTCACAGTGGCGTCCTGCGAGAGGTCCTTGAGCTTGCCGTAGACGTGGCCGCCGCGCACCTGCCACTGCGTGATCTCGCCCTCGACCCACACGGTGCCGAGGCGCTCGATCCAGTCCCGGATCTTCTGGCTCATGAGGCCGACGGGCCAGGGCGCCTCGCGGGTCGCCGGTGCAGTGGGCTCGGGCATGGCCCCAGCCTAGTCGGGCGACCGCGCGACCGGGCGGACCCCGCGGAGCCGCCGCGCAGGCCGGGCATTTACACTGGGAACCATGAATGCGACCACCGCGGATGCGCCGCAGGCGCCGGACCAGCGCACGCTCGGGGCTCCGGTGGTGAGCCTTGCGATGCCGCGCCTGCGACGCGAGGTCGGCCGACTGAAGGATGTGCCCGTCGACGGCCCCAAGCAGGTGCTGCTCGCGGCCCCGCGCGGCTACTGCGCGGGCGTCGACCGCGCGGTCGTCGCGGTGGAGAAGGCGCTCGACCGCTTCGGCGCCCCGGTCTACGTGCGCAAGCAGATCGTGCACAACGTCCACGTGGTGCGGACGCTCGAGAAGATGGGGGCGATCTTCGTCGAGGAGGTCGACGAGGTGCCGGAGGGCGCGAACGTGGTGTTCTCGGCGCACGGGGTCTCGCCTGCCGTCGTCGGCGCCGCGGCCGAGCGGGGACTGCACGCGATCGACGCGACCTGCCCCCTCGTCACCAAGGTGCACCGTGAGGCCGTACGCTTCGCGAAGCAGGACCTCGAGATCCTGCTCATCGGGCACACCGGGCACGAGGAGGTCGAGGGAACCGCGGGCGAAGCGCCCGAGCACATCACGATCGTGAACTCGCCGGACGACGTCGACACCCTCGAGGTGAACGATCCCGACCGGCTTGTCTGGCTCTCCCAGACCACCCTCTCGGTCGACGAGACGATGGAGACGGTGCGCCGACTGCGCGAGAAGTTCCCGAAGCTGCAGGATCCCCCGAGCGACGACATCTGCTACGCGACCCAGAACCGCCAGGTCGCGATCAAGCAGATCGCTCCGCAGGCCGATCTCGTGATCGTGGTCGGGTCGGCGAACTCCTCGAACTCGGTGCGGCTCAAGGAGGTCGCCCTGGAATACGGCGCGAAGGCCGCGTACCGCGTCGACTTCGCATCCGAGGTGCGGCAGGAGTGGCTCGACGGGGTGCGCACCGTCGGCGTGACGAGCGGCGCGTCGGTGCCGGAGGTGCTCGTGCAGGAACTGCTCGACGACCTCGCCGACGCCGGGTACGCCGACGTGCGCGCGACGGTGACGGCCGAGGAGGACCTCGTGTTCTCGCTGCCGAAGGAGCTGCGCCAGGACGCCTCCGGCAAGCGGGACGAGCGCGCACTCGGCGGCCGCGTCCGCGGCTGACGCCGCCCGTCGGGCCTATCGTCCGCGTATGCTCCGCGTGCTACGCCCCGACAACACGCGCTTCGATGGAATCGGAGCATGCACACTGAAGCACGACGCAATCGAATCCCGATCCTGCTGGCGCTGATCGCGGCGGCGGCGACCGTCACCGCAGTGGCGCTCGCCGGATGCTCCGGCAAACTCCACGCTCCGGGCGGCACCACGATGCCCGTCGGCGGACTGAACGGTTCGCAGCGCACCGAGCAGCAGCCGCCGCAGAAGCCCGAGGGCGACGGATCGATCCAGGGCGAGAACGGCATCGCGGTCGATGCCGACCACGCCGCGATCACCGGGTTGAAGCCCCGGCTGCGCGAGGCGCTCACCCGGGCCGCGGAGGGTGCGTCGCAGGAGGGCGTCGAACTGCGGGTGACATCGGGATGGCGCAGCCGCGAGCTGCAGCAGCAGCTCCTCGACTCGGCGGTGCAGCAGTACGGCAGCGAGGCCGAGGCGAGCAAATGGGTGGACACCCCCGAGCGCTCGCTGCACGTGACGGGCGACGCGGTCGATGTGGGGATGCTCGAGGCGTCGATCTGGCTCGGCGACAACGGGCAGCGCTTCGGCCTCTGCCGGGCGTTCGAGAACGAGCGCTGGCACTTCGAGCTGGCCCCCGAGAACGGTACGGGGCAGTGTCCGGCGCTGCTGCCCGATCCGTCGTTCCGTCGATGAGCCGCCCGGGGTCGGAGGCCTGCGCGCTCAGGGCTCGCTGACCCGCGCGATCAGCTCGCTGAGCAGCGCCTCGGCCACGGGCGCGGGGAGCCGCTCGACGAGGGCCATGAGCGGGGCGAGCCGGCTCGGAACCGCGCTCCCCGATCCACCGCCGGCACCGGCGAGACGCAGGATCCGCCAGGCCGCCGCCGGACCGGGAACCCGGCCGCCGGGACCGTAGCCGAGCAGGCGCATCGCGGCGAGCGCGGCGGCGGGGTTCGCGGGGGCGCGCCCCCGCACCCGATCGGCGGCGCGGCGCAGGGCCGCAGCGAACTCCGGCACGACCGCGTCGAGCACGGGCGTGATGGTGAGGTGCGCGCTGTGCGGGATCCGGACTCCATCGGCCTGGACGAAGCCCGGCTGGTGCTGGATCCGGAATCCCTCCTCGGCCATCGCGTCGGCCAGGTGATGCGGATCCACCCGTTCGGCCTCGGGCACCGATGGATCGGCGACGAGCGCGATCGCTGGCCCGACGGGTGCGCCCATCACCGCGAGGCCGACGATCGAGGCGGCGGCCGTGGCGATCCCGCCGGTCGCGGCAACGGTGCGCGCGGTGAGCGCCGCATAGCCGTCCGAACCCAGGTGCTGCGCGATCGCCCAGGCCGCCGCGAGGGGCGATGCCGAACGGGACCCGAGCAGCGTCGGGTTGACCACGGGGTACCCCGGCCAGCGGGTCGTCGCGAAGAACTGGGAGCGATGCCGTGCGCGGCCCCGGTGCAGCAGCACCGACACCCCCTTCGGTGCGAAGCCGAACTTGTGCAGGTCCGCCGACAGGCTCGTCACCCCCGGCAGCCGGAAGTCCCAGTCCGGAACGCCCGGCCACCACGGCAGGGCGAGGCCGCCGAAGCAGGCGTCCACGTGGCAGTCGATGCCCCGCGCCCGCGCGGCCGCCGAGACCTCGCGGATCGGATCGACCGCCCCGCTCGGGTACGCCGGAGCCGAGACGACGACCAGCGCGACGTCGTCGTCGAGGCGCGACAGCAACGACTCGGCGCTCACCGAACCGTCGGCCGCGCAGGGCACCGGATCCCAATCGAGGTCGAAGGCGCGGGCCGCCTTCTGGAACGCGGCGTGCGCGGTGGCCGGGGCCAGGAGCCGCGGGCGAGCGTGCGCGCGGGCCGGGGAGGCGGCGCGCCAGCGATCCCGAGCCGACTTCACCGCGAGCAGGCAGCTCTCGGTGCCGCCGCTCGTGACGCTGCCCACGACCCGGCCCGGACCGAAGCGGGGCCCGTGCACGGCGGAGCGGACGAACGCGACGAGGTCGCGCTCCATCGCCGCGATCGAGGGGAAGGCGGTCGGATCGAGCCCGTTGAGGGGTCGCGCGATCTCGGCGGCGCGGTGCGCGAGCTCATCGATCTCGGGGCGTCCCGGGTCGTAGACGTAGGCGAGGATCCGGCCCCCGTGCGTGGGCGCATCGTGCTCGCGCAGTTCGCGCAGCCGATCCAGGACCCGAGCGGGATCGAGACGGGGTTCGAGGGTCATGCGGACTCCTCGGTCGCGGTGATGTCGTGCTCGCGCAGCCGGTACCGCGTCAGCACCGCGAGGCTGGCGAGCATGAGCAGAGCGGGGAGGAAGCTGAACGAGAGCGCGATCCCCGAGACGGCGGATCCGGGCTGCTCGACGCGCACCCCGGCCGTCGATTCGACGTACCCGGTGAGCGCCAGCACGACCGTGAGAACGGTCGAACCGAGGGCCATGCCCGTGGTCTCGCCCGCGGTCCAGACCCCGCCGAAGATCCCGGCCCGGTCCGCGCCGCCGGCCCGGTCGTGGCTGATGACGTCGGGGAGCATCGCCATGGGCAGGGTCTGCATGCCGGCGTAGGCGGCACCGGCGAGGGCGACCGGGGCGAGGATCCACCAGCCGGGGGCCCAGGTCATGCCGATGAGCAGTACCGCGGCGAGCAGGAACACGACGCTCGCGAGCCGGAACGCTCGCTCCTTGCCGATCCGGTCCGCGAGGATCCGCCACAGAGGGGAGACGAGCAGCGCCGGAGCGATGAGGGCGACGAACAGCAGCGTGACGGCGCCCTCGTCCCCGAGGATCCACCGGGCCACGAATTGCGCGCCCGCGAGCATCAGGCCGGTCGCGAGCCCCTGCAGCACGAAGGTGCCGAGCAGGGCGCGGAACGGCTGGCTGTCGCGCAGCGCCGCGAGCCCCTCGCGATAGTGGACGAGCAGCCCGGATCCGAAGCGCCCGCGGGGAGCCGGAGGCGCGGCCGGTGCGGTCGGCACGGCCCGTGCGATCGGCACCGCGGGCCCCGGGGTGCTGCGCGGCGCGACCCGGGTGGCGACGAGCATGCCCGCCGAGAGCACGATTCCCGCCACGATCGCCATGACGAGGTAGCCGACGAGCGGATGGTCGGGGAACGACCCGCGCAGCTCCGGCCCGCCCGCGCCGAACAGCAGGATCGCGACCGTCAGCACGATCACCCGCCAGGTCAGGAGGCGGGTCCGCTCCCGGTACCCCGAGGTCAGCTCCGCGGGCAGCGCGATGTAGGGCACCTGGAACAGGCTGAAGCAGGTGGCCGCGAGCACGAAGGCGACGAGCACCCAGAGCGCGGCGAGCACGGGCGGCGTGCCGGGCGGCACCGCGAAGGTCAGCACGAACGCGATCGGCAGCCCGATCGCGCCGAGGAGCATGGGGCCGCGACGCGATCCGGTCCGCTGCTTCGTGCGATCGCTGAGCCCGCCGATGAGCGGATCGATCAGCACGTCCCAGACCTTCGCGAGGGTGACGATGGCCCCGGCCGCGAGCGCGGTGACGCCGAGCGAATCGGTCAGGTAGTAGACGAGCACCAGACCCGGGAGCGTCGCGAAGCCGCCCGTGCCGAGCGACCCCGCGGCGTAGCGCATCACCGTGGAACCGGGCAGGCGTTCGTGCGGACCGGAGCCTGCGCCGGTGCCGGGGTTCGTCGCTGAAACCATGCGCTCAGCGTAGCGCCCGCGAGCACCGGCCCGAGGCCCTCGGCGGACCTGCCGATACAATCCGGCCGTGCCGAAACGCTTTCTGAACTCGCTGGTGCTCGTCATGGCCCTCGGCCTCCCGCTCGGACTCACCGCGCCCTCCGGGGACACCGGCCTGATGGCCGCGACGCTGCTCTCCTCGGCCTTCGGGTTCCTCATCGCGGCGAACAGCGGCTGGGCGGTCTCGTTCCGCTACATCCCGGTTATGCTCGCCGCCTGCGCGGCCGCGAGCCTGCTCCCGGGGCCGTGGTGGCCGGTCGTCATCGCGTCCGTCGCGCTCGCCGCCGGACTCGCGCAGGGCGTCGGCTGGGGCATGCCGGTCGCCGCTGCCGGCGTCATCGCCTGCAGCATGGCACCGTCGCCACCGGATGCGGGGCTCGGGCTGCGGCTCGTGGTCCTCGCCGCCGGCGCGGTCTACGCTGCGGTCGTCGCCCGCGCGCTCGGCCTGCCGCGCCTGCACCGCGCGCCGCTCATCGGACGGTTGCGGAGCACGGTCTCGGCGATCGGCTTCGCGGCGGTCGCCGGGCTGGCCGCCGCACTGTCGCTGGGGCTGCCGCAGGGCTACTGGCTCCCCGCGACGGTATTCGCCGTCGTGATGCCGTCGGCCGGGATGTCGCTGCAGCGGCGAGCTCTGCAGCGGGTCGCCGGCACCCTGCTGGGGGCCGGGATCGCGCTCGGCGTCTCGCTCCTCGAACTGCCCCAGGCCGTGGTGCTCGCCGTGATCCTGCTGTGCGCGTACCTCATCTGCTTCTTCCTGAGGCCGCTGTGGGTGATCACCACGCTCGTGACCGCGGCGCTCATGCTGCTGCTCAGCGGGAGCCGCGACATCGGCGAGATCGCCGAGACGCGAGTGGTCCTCACCGTCACCGGGATCGCGCTCGTGCTCGCAGGGGCCGCGGCCGGCTGGCTGCTGTCGCGGGTGATTCCGCGCTCGGTGCGCGAGTACGCGACCGACGAGGTCGCGCCCGCGGTCTCCGCGGAGACGGAGACGCAGATGAAGTCCGAGACCGCGTCCGCACCGCCGAGCTCGGGCCCCGCCTGAGCGGCAGGCGATCCGGGCGGGCCGCCGTCGGGGCGCGCCGAGCGGCCCCGCCGGCGGCTACTTCGACGGGGTGGTGCGCAGCGAGTCCATCATCTTGCTGAGCGCGTCGGGATCCTGCAGCGCGTTCATGAGTTCGGGCGATCCGGCCATGGCGGCGAGCGTGACCACCATCACCAGCAGGAACGCAGCGACTCCCGCGATGAGGGGCACGAAGAACGTGAGCTTGTTCGCGCGCAGGCGGCGCACGGACAGGATCAGGCTGACGGCGTAGAGCGCGAGCACGGCGATCGCGCAGACGATTCCCACCGGGCCGAGCCAGCCCGGCGCCGCGTAATCGGAGACCCCGAGCAACTCCGCCATGGTGCGCTGGCTCAGTGGGAACCGGTACAGCTCGAATGCGATGTTCAGGGCGCCGAACGCGCCGACCACGAGCAGGAGGACCGTGATCACGCGATCCGCGGTCCGCGGCTTCGCCAGCCCGGGCTGCGGCGGCTGCTGCGGCAGGGGCGCGTGCGCCGGGGCGGGCTGGTTCGCGTGCGGCTGCTGGGCCGGTGCGTGCTGGCCCGGTGCGTGCTGGCCCGGCGCGGGCCGGGCCGGCGTAATCGGGGCGGACGTCGATGCGGTCGTGCCGGGCGATGCCGGCGCGCCTCCCTGACCGCCGGGACGTGCGCCGAGGTTGTGCGGCACGCCGGGCAGGCGGGTCGGCACCTCGGCGTCGACGAGCGCATCGGCCGACACGGACGAGACCGGCGGCACCGAGCCGCCGAACCCGGAGGCCGACGCGGCCGAGGCCGCGTCGGCCTTCTGTGGAGGAGTCCAGGTCCAGCCCTCGGGCGCGTACTCGCCGTATGCCGGGCGCGGGCGCGGATCCGTCGGCTCGGGCGCCGGCTGCGCGGCTGCCGGCTGCGCGGCCGGCTCGGGTGCCGGTGTCGGTTCGGGCGCCGGTCCGGCGGCCGACTCGGGGCGCTCCGCGGGGTCCGAAGCGTCCGCGGCCGGTCGGTCCTCGGGACGGGAGTCCGTCACGCGCTCACCGACTTGCCGGCGGAACCGAGCTGCTGAGCGGCCTCGACGACGCGCGCCGCCATCGAGGTCTCGGCGGCCTTGCCCCAGGCGCGCGGGTCGTACTGCTTCTTGTTGCCGACCTCGCCGTCGATCTTGAGCACGCCCTCGTAGCCGCGGAACATCGAGTCCGCGACGGCGCGCGTGAACGCGTACTGCGTGTCGGTATCGATGTTCATCTTGATGACGCCGTTGGACACGGCCTCCGCGATCTCCTCGGCGGTCGAGCCGGAGCCGCCGTGGAAGACGAGGTCGAGCGGCTTCGCCGCGGTGCCGTACTTCGCCTGCAGGCCGTCCTGGATCTCCTTCAGCAGGGCGGGGCGCAGCTGGACGTTGCCCGGCTTGTAGACGCCGTGCACGTTGCCGAAGGTCAGTGCGGTGAGGTACCGGCCCTGTTCGCCGAGGCCGAGCGCCTCGACGGTCGCGATCGCGTCGTCGAGGGTGGTGTAGAGCTGGTCGTTGATCTCGTGGCTGACGCCGTCCTCCTCGCCGCCGACGACGCCGATCTCGACCTCGAGGATGCTGCCGATGGCGTGCAGGCGGGGGAGGAGCTGCTGCGCGAGCTCGAGGTTCTCGGTGAGCGGCACAGCCGAACCGTCCCACATGTGCGACTGGAAGTAGGGCAGGCCGCCCTCGCGCACGCGCTCCTCGCTGGCGGCGACGAGCGGCAGGAGGAAGCCCTCGAGCGCGTCCTTGGGGCAGTGGTCGGTGTGGAGCGCGACGGTCACGTCGTAGGCCTTGGCGACCTCCTCGGCGTACTTGGCGAACGCGATCGCGCCGCCCGCGCGGTTCTTGACCGTGTGCCCCGCGAAGTAGTCCGCGCCGCCGGTCGAGACCTGGATGATGCCGTCGGAGCCCGCCTCGGCGAAGCCCTGCAGGGCGGCGTTCAGGGTCTGGGAGCTCGAGACGTTGATCGCGGGGAATGCGAAACTGCCGCTCTTCGCGGCGTCGAGCATGGCGGCGTACTGTTCCGGGCTGGCAACGGGCATCGGTGCTCCTTGGCGTCGTGACGTGTCGGCGCATGGCCGCTATGCCCCTCAGTCTACGCGGTAGGCTGGGAACCATGACCGAATCCCACTCGCTTGGCAACTGGCAGCCCGACCGCAACCTCGCGATGGAGCTCGTCCGCGCGACCGAGGCCGCGGCGATCCGCGCGACGCCGTTCATCGGCCGCGGCGACAAGAATGCCGCCGACGGTGCAGCCGTCGACGCCATGCGCCGTTTCCTCTCGACCGTCTCGATGGACGGCACCGTCGTCATCGGCGAGGGCGAGAAGGACGACGCCCCCTGGCTCTACAACGGCGAGCGCGTCGGCAACGGCGAGGGCGCGGCGTGCGACGTCGCGGTCGACCCGATCGACGGCACCCGTCTCACCGCCGAGGGCCGCCCCGGCGCGCTCTCGGTGATCGCGGTCGCCGACCGCGGCAGCATGTACGACCCCTCGGCCGTCTTCTACATGGACAAGCTGGTCTGCGGTCCCGACGGCGTCGGCGTCGTCGACATCCGCAAGCCCATCGGCGAGAACATCCGCGCGCTCGCGAAGGCGAAGCGCGTCGACGTGTCCGACATCCGCGTCGCCGTGCTCGACCGGCCCCGCCACGAGCAGCTCATCGCCGAGATCCGCGAAGCGGGCGCCGGCACCCGCCTGCTCATGGACGGCGACGTCGCGGGCGGTGTGAACGCGGCCCGCTGGGACTCCCGCATCGACCTCTGCGTCGGCATCGGCGGCACCCCCGAGGGCATCATCACGGCCTGCGCCGTGAAGGCCCTCGGTGGCGTGATCCAGGGCCGGCTGTGGCCGAAGGACGACGACGAGCGCCAGAAGGCGATCGACGCCGGGCACGACCTCGACCGCGTGCTCGAGGCGAACGACCTGGTCGCGAGCGACAACGCCTACTTCGTGGCGACCGGCATCACCTCGGCGGACTTCGTCGAGGGCGTGCAGCGCCGCGGCCCGTTCCTGCGCGCCGAGAGCATCGTGATGCGCTCGCACTCGGGCACGATCCGTCACATCGTCAGCGACATGGACCCCGACCGCTGGAACTGATGCTCGGCTGAGCCGCGCGAGGTCGGGCCTCGCAGCAGAGCGCCCCTCGGACCACGGGTCCGAGGGGCGCTCTGCATTGGGCGGTCTGGGCTTTGTGGCCCCGGGTCGGGCGGTCTGCGTAGGGGCGGCCTGGGTTCTGGGCGGCGTGGTCGGGGTTCTGGGTTCTGGGTTCTGGGTTCTGGGTTCTGCGTTCGGTGCGCTGTGCTTCGGAGCCCCTCGTCGGGTGCTGCCGTGTCGGAGCTGCCGCGTCGGTGCCGCCGTGCCCTGCTCGGGTGCTGCCCTGGGCCGTACCCGGGTGCTGTCTGCGCCTTCACCTCGGCGCCGTGGCCGCAGCATTTCGGAGATCCGCAGCATTTCGGAGGGGCCAGCCCCGAACGATCCGAGAATTTGCAGATCTCCGAACTGGTGCAGCACCGAGCGCGCGGCTCAGGAGGAGATTCGGGTTCAGAAGGATGAATCCAGCAGGATCGTCCTATTGAACCCGAATCTCCTTCCGAAGCCGAAGCCGAAGCCGAAGCCGACCCTGGGCCCGACCTTGTCCCTGGGCCCGACCTTGCCCCTGAGCCCAACCCGGCCCAAAGCCAGGCCTCCCTGTCACGCGGAGGGCTCAGGTGTAGGAGGCTCGGGCGTAGGGGGCTCAGGCGCGGGGGTCCCGGAGTGGGTCGGCAGCGGGGTCCTCGAACAGGGTCGGTTCGACGTCAGCGCCATCGGGGCCGGAGAGCGCGGCGTCCTCGGCCTCTTCGAGTGCTTCGGCGTCGGCGAAGACGTCGCCGATGGCGGCGGACTCGAAGGTCTCGACCGAGCGCAGCGTGCGGGTGACGGCACGAGTACGCACTCCCGCCTGGTGCACGGTGTTCTGCGCGGTCTGGAGCTGCTTCTCGAGCTTCTCCCAGACCTGGCCGTACTTCTGGAACTCGGACTTGGCCGCGCCGAGCACCTGCCACACCTCGGAGCTGCGCTTCTCGATGGCGAGGGTGCGGAACCCGAGCTGGAGGCTGTTGAGCAGCGACATGAGCACCGTGGGGCCCGCGACGGTGATGTGGTATTCGTTCTGCAGCCGGCTGGCGAGGCCCGGTCTGCGGATCACCTCGGCGAAGAGCCCCTCGGTCGGCAGGTACATGATGGCGAAGTCGGTCGAGTGCGGCGGCTCGATGTACTTGTCGCGGATCAGTTTCGCCTGCGTGAGGATCACCCGCTCGACGACCTTGCTCGCCGCTTCGATCTGCTCCTTCTCGCCGCCCTCCTGCGCCTCGAGCAGACGCTCGTAGTCCTCCTGCGGGAACTTGGAGTCGATCGGCAGCCAGACCGGGGTCTCGTCGTCGCCGCGGCCGGGGAGCTTGATGGCGAATTCGACGCGTTCGGCCGAGCCGGGGCGCACCGCGACGTTCTCGGCGTACTGCTCGGGGGTGAGCATGTCTTCGAGCTGCCGGGCCAGCTGCACCTCGCCCCAGCTGCCGCGGGACTTGACGTTGGTGAGCACGCGCTTGAGCCCGCCGACGTCGGACGCCAGGGTCTGCATCTCGCCGAGACCCTTCTGCACCTGCTCGAGCCGGTCGCTGACCAGCTTGAACGACTCGCCCAGCCGGCGCTCCAGCGTGCCCTGCAGCTTTTCGTCGACGGTCTCGCGCATCTTCTCGAGCTTCGCCTCGTTGCCCTGGCGCAGCTTCTCGAGCTCCTCGCGCAGCGTCTGCTGCAGCTCGGCCTGTTTCGAGACGTGGGTCTCGGTGAGATGCTGGATCCGCTGCGCGTTCTCGTCGAGGGCAGACTTGAGCGTCTCGCGCAGCTTCTCGTCGACGGAGACGCGGACCTGCTCGAGCTTCGCCTCGTTCGCTGCGCGGAGCGCCTCGAATCGCTGCTCGATCGAGGTCTTCAGCTCGCCCTGCGCCTCTGCGGCCGACTGCGCCGCGCGGTACTGCCGGTCGCCCAGTTCCGATAGGGACCGGGCCAGCAGGTCGCGCAGTTCGCGCTGAGCCGCCGTGCGGGACTCGCGCTCGCGCATGAGCTCCTGCGCCTGGGCGGCCCCGCGTGCGTCCTGCTGCTGGTGGCCGCTCGCGATGACCTGCGCGAGCTCGCCGCGCTGCGTCGCGAGGTCCTGCCGCAGCTCGCCGGTGAAGGCGCGCATCTCGCCGCGCAGGACATCGGGCGTGCCCGCTCCCGCGCCGCCCGTGCGGCGGAGGAGCAGCACGATGACGAGCGCGAGGAGCACGATCGTGAGCGTGCTCAGGATGATGAGGAGGAGTTCCATTGGTGCACCGGTTCGCCAGGATCAGAAGGGAGATTCGAAGTGATTGGAGGCTATCGGGCACCTCCGACAAAGACCGGGCCCCGGGCCGCGCAGCGCGCGCACCCGGGGCCCGGTCTCGAGAGCGATCCCTCAGAGCACCTTGCTCAGGAACTCCTGCAGGCGCGGCGTCTGCGGGTGGTCGAACACCTGCTCGGGGTCGCCCTGCTCGCAGACGACACCGTCGGCCATGAACACGACCTTGTCGCAGACCTCTCGGGCGAAGCCCATCTCGTGCGTGACCAGCACCATGGTGATGCCCGTCTTGGCGAGCTCGCGGATCACCTCGAGCACCTCGCCCACCATCTCGGGGTCGAGCGCCGAGGTCGCCTCGTCGAACAGCATGATCGCGGGCTCCATCGCGAGTGCGCGCGCGATCGCGACGCGCTGCTTCTGGCCGCCCGAGAGCTGCGCGGGACGCGCGTCCGCCTTCTCCTCGAGACCGACCCGGCGCAGGAGCGCGAGCGCCTGCTTGCGGGCCTCCTCCTTCGACCGCTTGCCCGTCTCGACCGGCGCGAGCATCACGTTCTCGACCACGCTCATGTTGGGGAAGAGGTTGAAGTGCTGGAACACCATCCCGACGTGCCGGCGCACCTCGTTGATGTCGACCTTCGGATCCATGATGTCGAAGCCGTTCGCCACGACGGTGCCCGCGGTCGGGACCTCGAGCTTGTTGAGGCAGCGCAGGATCGTCGATTTGCCGGATCCCGAAGGACCGATGAGCGAGACGACCTCGCCGGGCGCGACCTCGAGGTCGATCCCCTTGAGGACCTCGTTCGAACCGAACGACTTGCGGAGCCCGGTCACGCTGATCCCCGCGCCGCTGACGACGACGGGAACGGTTCCGGAGGTGAGTTTGTCGCTCACTTGTTCACCTTCTTATCCACGATGTTGGCGACCCAGGTCAGGAGGGTGATCACCACGAAGTACATGATGCCCACGATGATGAGCATCTCGGTCGTGCGGTAGTTGGCCGCGTAGATCTGCTGCGCCTGGTAGAGCAGCTCGGCGAAGCCGATGGTGAGCAGCAGGGAGGAATCCTTCAGCGTGATGACGAACTGGTTGATGATCGCCGGCGTCGAGATCTTGACCGCCTGCGGAACGACGACGCGCTGCATCGACTTGCCCCAGCCGAGGCCGAGGGATCGCGCTGCCTCCATCTGGCCCGGATCGACGGCCTGCAGGCCGCCGCGCACGATCTCGGTGAGGTACGCGCCCGAGTTCAGCGCGAGGGTCGCGGTACCGGCCCAGAACACGTTCCCCGTGACTCCGGTGAGCTGCGGCAGGCCGAAGTAGAACAGGAACGCCCAGACCAGCACCGGGGTACCGCGGAACACGGCCACGTAGACCGAGGCGATCCCGCGCAGGGTCCGCGAGGTCGAGATCTTCATGAACCCGAAGATGAGTCCGAGCACCATCGCGATGATGAACGCCATCATGGTGATGCGCAGGGTGTTCCAGAGGCCCTCGCCGAGCGCGGGCATGGAGTCGACGAACAGCTGGACGAACCCCGGCTGCGCCTTGGCGCCGCCGTCCGCGGTCGCCGAGGTGTCCTTGCCGAGGTACGTCTCGAGGGTCTTCGCGTAGCTGCCGTCCGCCTTCATCCGGGCGAGACCGTTGTTGAACGCTGCGAGCAGGTCGGCGTTCTTGCCCTTCGCCACGGCGAAGCCGTACTGGCCGCCGGGGATCTTGGCCGTGACCACCTTGAGGCCGTTGCCCTGCGCGATGCCGTACTTTAGCACCGGGTAGTCGTCGAACACGGCCGCAGCGGATCCGTTCTTCACGGACTCGATGAGGCTGGTGGACTGGTCGAGCGCCTTGACGGTGAAGCCGTACTTCTCGGAGAGCTTCTTCGCCTCCGACTCGCCTTCCGAGCCGCCCTTGGCGACGACGGTCTTGCCCTTGAGGTCCTCGTATCCCTTGACGTCGCTGTTCTTCGCGACGGCCATCTGCACGCCCGAATCGAAGTAGGGGTCCGAGAAGTCGAAGGTCTGCTTGCGCTCGTCGGTGATGGACATGCCGGCGATGACGCCATCGGCCTGCCCGGACGTGACGGCGGAGACCGCGGCCTGGAAACCGAGGGACTGGATCTCGACCTGGAAGTTCTCCTCCTTCGCGATGGCGTTGAGGAGGTCCATGTCGATGCCGACGAGCTGTCCGTTCTTGCGGAACTCGAACGGTGCGAAGGTGGTGTCGGTCGCGATCGTGAACTTCTTGCCGGCCAGATCCATCGCAGCGGGAGCCTCCCCGCCACCGCCCGAGGTGCCGCCGGTGCCGAGGTACTTCTCGAGGATCTTGTCGTACGAGCCGTCGGACTTGAGCGCCGCGAGCCCTCGTCGAACGCCGCGAGCAGATCCGCGTTCTTGCCCTTCGCCACGGCGAAGCCGTACTGGCCGCCGGGGATCTTGTCGGTCACGACCTTGAGGCCGTTGCCCTGGGCGATGCCGTACTTGAGCACCGGGTAGTCGTCGAAGACCGCGGCCGCGGATCCGTTCTTGACCGATTCGATGAGGCTCGTCGACTGGTCGAGCGCCTTGACGGTGAATCCGTACTTCTCGGAGAGCTTCTTCGCCTCCGATTCGCCCTCGGATCCGCCCTTGGCGACGACCGTCTTGCCCTTCAGGTCGTCGTAGCTCTTCACGTCGCTGTTCTTCGCGACGGCCATCTGCACGCCCGAATCGAAGTACGGATCGGAGAAGTCGAAGGTCTGCTTGCGCTCGTCGGTGATGGACATGCCGGCGATGACGCCGTCCGCCTGCCCGGAGGTGACGGCGGAGACCGCGGCCTGGAACCCCAGCGACTGGATCTCGACCTGGAAGTTCTCCTTCTCGGCGATGGCGTTGAGGAGGTCCATGTCGATGCCGACGAGCTTGCCTCCTTCGCGGAACTCGAACGGCGCGAAGGTGGTGTCGGTCGCGATCACGAACTTCTTGCCCTGCAGATCGGCCGTCTTCGCGGGCGCGGCGTGCGCGGGCCCCGCGGACGGGGGCGCTGCCTGCGCGGCGGATCCCGCGACCAGCATGACGAGGCCCGCGATCACCGCCCCGATCGCCAGCCGAAGGCTGAATGGATGCTTGCTCTGGTGCACTGAGGGCTGCTCCTTCGTTGGAGGCTCCGCGGTCTGCGGGCCGTGGGTCCAGGGTAGGCATATCTCAGCGAACTCGCAGCCCGAGGGGGTCGGCGGCGCGCCCGACCCCCGGTCGGGGAGAAACCCCACCCCGGTTCCGGGGTGCGCCGGATGGGTGGGATCGCGGCCGCCGGGCAGACTGAATGACATGACCGCTCACGAACTCATCGAACCCGGACGGGCGTCCCGCACGGCCGAGTCGCACCCGCCCTCCGCCATCGCGGATCGCCGCCCGACCGGGTACTGGGCCCTCTGGCTCGCCGCGCCGAAGACACTCGGCATCCTGCTCCTCGCGATGCCCTTCTCGATCATCGCCTTCACCGTGCTCCAGACCCTGTTCCTCGTCGGCCTGGGATCGATCGTCCTGGTGTTCGGCATCTTCCTCGTGGTGGGCGCGCTGCTCACCGCTCGCATCTTCGGGGACGCGTGGGCGGGCCTCATCGGCGCCGCGGTCGACCGGCCGATCACCCGCCCGGTGCCGCCGCCGACGCGCCCGGGCGGGATCCTCGCGCGTCTGCGCGGGCAGCTCTCCCACGGTGCCGGATGGCGCGCCCTGCTGCACAGCGGCCTGGTGCACATGCCGCTCTCCGTCACGCTGTGGGGCCTCTCGCTGATGTGGACCGTCATCGCGGTGTTCGGCCCCACCGCCTGGATCTGGAACCGTCTGATCCCGACGAGCGGGAAGAACACCCACCTGAGCACCGTCATCTGGGACTCCCTGTCCGGTTCGCCGATGCCCGTGGATCCGCTGACCGGGGACGCGATCCTCTACGGCGTGCTCGGACTGATCTTCCTCGCCACGCTGCCGCTCGTGCTGCGCGGCCTCGCCATGGTCGACTGGGCGGTGTCCCGCGCCCTGCTCGGCGAGACTGCCGGCGATCGCCTGCAGCGCGACGTCGTGCAGCTCGAGATCGCCCGTGAACTCGCCGCAGCCGAAGAGCACCGCACGCTCGGCCAGCTCGAGCGCGACCTCCACGACGGTCCGCAGCAGCGGCTCGTGCGCCTGCAGATGGATCTCGCCGCGGCCGAGCGCCGGATGGCCGATGATCCGGCGGCGGTGTCCTCGCTGCTCGCCGAGGCGCGCAGCACCGCGGGCGCAGCGCTCGACGAACTGCGCGCGCTGTCCCGCGGAGTGGCCCCGCCCCTGCTGGCGGACCGCGGTCTGCGAGCCGCGCTCGAGGCGATCGCCGACAGCGCACCGATCCCGACCCGCATGACCTGGGCCGTGGGGGAGGACGTGCGGCTCTCGGAGGTCACCGAGCGCACCGTGTACTTCATCGCTGCCGAGTGCCTCGCGAACGCTGCGAAGCACTCGGGCGCCGGGCGCTTCGACCTGCACCTCGCGGACGACGCCGGCTGGGCGATCCTGACCGCGAGCGACGAGGGCCGAGGCGGCGCCATGCTGCTGCCGGGCCACGGGCTCTACGGGCTCGACCAGCGGGTGCGCGGCGTCGGCGGATCCATCACCCTGTCGAGCCCCGACGGCGGTCCGACCGTGATCGTGGCCCGGATCCCCGTATCGTTGGGGGCGTGACCGAATCCCGACAGACCGAAGTCCTCGCGCCGGCGCTCCGCATCGCACTGGCCGAGGACTCCGGTCTGCTCCGGGAAGGGCTGATCCGCCTGTTCGACGAGGCCGGGTACGAGACGGTGGTCGCGGTCGGCGATGCCGAGCAGCTGCTCGCCGAGCTCGAACGGCACCCGGTCGACCTGGTGGTGCTCGACGTCCGCATGCCGCCGGGGTTCCGCGACGAGGGGGTGCGCGCGGCGCTCGCGATCCGCGAGCGCTGGCCCGACCGTTCGGTGCTGCTGCTCAGCCAGCACGTCGAGCTCGTCTACGCGGGCGAGCTGCTCGCCGGCGACCCGTCCGGCGTCGGATACCTGCTGAAGGATCGCGTCGCCTCGCTCGACGAGTTCCGCGACGCGGTCGCGCGGCTGCGGGCGGGAGGGACGGTGCTCGACCCCGAGGTGGTGCGCGGCCTCATGCAGCGGCACCGCGACCCGGTCGAACGGCTCACCTCTCGTGAGGGCGAGGTGCTGGGGCTCATGGCCGAGGGCAAGAGCAACCCCGAGATCGGCGCGGCGCTCGTCGTCAGCGCCGGTGCCGTCGAGAAGCACATCTCCGCGATCTTCCAGAAGCTCGGGCTGACCGACACCGCGTCGGGCCACCGGCGCGTGCTCGCCGTGCTAACCTGGCTGCGCAGCGCGGGCGAGGCGAGCTAGCCGGGTTCGCCCGTGCTGGGGCCCGGTAGGCCTAGAGCTTCAGCGGGATCGCCTTGAGGGTCTGCAGGCGCAGGCCCGTCGCCTTCGCGAGCGACGCGACGTCGTCGACGCCGTGCCGGATCGCCGCGTCCGAGATGATCGCCGCGCACGCCTCCGAATCGGCGAGCGCGTCGTGGTGGTGGAACTCGCCGTAGCCCGCCGCCGCCGCGGCGAGCGGAAGCCGGTGGGAGGGGATGTCGTAGGTCTTGCGCGAGACCTGCACGCTGCACAGATAGCGGAACTTCGGCGTCGGCGTCACCGTCGCCGCACAGGACCCGCGCACCACGCCCATGTCGAAGCCCGCGTTGTGCGCCACGACGATGTCGGACCCGACGAAGTCGACCAGCTCGGGCAACTGCGCGGCCCAGTCGCGAGCGCCCTCGACCATGTCGGGCGTGATCCCGTGGATCTTGATGTTCCAGTGCTGGAACTGGCCGTGCTCGGCCGGCGGCTTGATGAGCCACTCGGCGCGCTCGACCACCCGGCCCGCGCGGACGCGCACGAGACCGACGGCGCACGCCGAAGCGGCATGGCTGTTCGCGGTCTCGAAATCGATGGCGGTGAAGTCGACGGTCACCCGAAGATCCTGACACACGCCGCCGACAACTCCGTGCGAGGCCCGTGCCCTTGGCTCGGATCCTGTGGCTCTGGAAAGCCGCGCCGATGTCCCCGCAGTGGGGCAGAATGTCGGGTAGGCGCGGCGCTCGCCGCCGGAAGGAGGCGCGGCATGATCCCCGCGATCAACTACTGGGCCGTCATCGCGGCCACCCTCTCGACCATGGTCGTCGGGGCGATCTGGTACTCCAAGGGCGTCATGGGCACCCGCTGGATGAAGCTCACCGGCGTGCAGCCGGAGGGCAAGCCCGCGATCGCGATCGTGCTCCCGCTGCTCGTGACGCTGGTCGTCAGCTTCATCACCTCCTGGGCGCTGGCCTGGGTGGTCGGCATGATCGCGATCCCGGGCCGGTCGACGGTAATCGTCAACGCCGGCGATACGACGGTCGGGCAGGGCGACTTCTCCATCGACCGATTCGCGTTCTTCGGCACCGCGCTCGTCGCCGGGCTCATCCTCTGGGCCGGATTCACGGCCGCGCGCTTCATCACCCACGACGCGTTCGAAGGGCGGCCGGTGAAGCTCACCGTGCTGAACGTGGTGCACGAACTCGTCACCATCCTGGTGCTCTCGATCGTCATCGGGGTGTGGCCGCCCGCACTCGCGTAGACTGAACCCCCGTGGCTCTGACTATCGGCATCGTAGGACTCCCCAACGTGGGCAAGTCCACCCTTTTCAACGCGCTCACCCAGAACGACGCGCTCGCCGCGAACTACCCGTTCGCGACCATCGAGCCGAACGTCGGCGTCGTCAACCTGCCCGACCCGCGGCTCGACAAGCTCGCCGAGATCTTCGGCAGCGAGCGGATCCTGCCCGCCCCGGTCAGCTTCGTCGACATCGCCGGGATCGTGCGCGGCGCCAGCGAGGGCGAGGGGCTCGGCAACCAGTTCCTCGCGAACATCCGCGAGGCCGACGCCATCGCCCAGGTCGTGCGCGGCTTCTCCGACCCCGACGTGATCCACGTCGACGGTGCGGTGAACCCGGCCAGCGACATGGAGACGATCAACACCGAGCTGATCATCGCCGATCTCCAGACCCTCGAGAAGGCGCTCGTGCGCTACGAGAAGGAACTGAAGAACAAGAAGATCGACGCCTCGGTCGTCGAGACGGCGAAGGCCGCACAGGCCGCGCTGAACGAGGGCAAGGTCCTCTCGCACTCGGGCATCGACCTCGAGCCGATCCGCGAACTCGGCCTGCTCACCGCGAAGCCGTTCCTCTACGTCTTCAACGTCGACGAGGAGGTGCTGCAGGACGACGCGAAGCGCGACGAGCTCGCCGCCCTCGTAGCCCCCGCCAAGGCGATCTTCCTCGACGCGAAGATCGAGAGCGAGCTCATCGAGCTCGATCCCGCCGACGCTGCCGAGCTGCTCGCGTCGATCGGTCAGGCCGAGAGCGGTCTCGACCAGCTCGCCCGCGTCGGCTTCGACACCCTCGGGCTGCAGACCTACCTCACGGCGGGCCCCAAGGAGGCGCGCGCGTGGACCATCAAGAAGGGCGCGACCGCGCCGCAGGCCGCGGGTGTCATCCACGGCGACTTCGAGAAGGGCTTCATCAAGGGCGAGATCATCTCGTTCGAAGATCTCGTCGAGACCGGCTCCGTCGCCGAAGCCCGTGCCAAGGGCAAGGCCCGCATGGAGGGCAAGGAATACATCATGCAGGACGGCGACGTCTGCGAGTGGCGCTTCAACGTCTGACATGAAGAAGTGAGTAGGCTTGGTCGAACTGTGATTCGTCCTTGAAGTTCAAAGTGTGATGCGAAATTTACCATTCCCGCACCGCAAAAGGGCATTCGCGAAGTTGGGTGCAAGATCGCACGAAGCGGATCTCGATTGACTGCCGGGACGTCCTTCAGAGATCGCCTTGCACCTGGCGCAGACGCCTAATTTGTGGGAGGTGCAGGGGGGGCATGGTGATGAAAAAGATCAGATTCGTAGTTCCGGGATCATCCCTTCCTGGAAAACGTTTCGAGCCGCGTGAGGAGCTATCGCTACACACTTCGGCTAGCCAGGCTGCTGCCAACTTGCCAGGGAAGCACGATAGTGTCCTCATGCTTCCTGAGATGCCGAGCCCGCTAGGACTCCCTGACTTTGCAATCTTGGTGGGTGGGGAAGCGTGGTTGCACGAGCGTCAGCTCGCTGGAGTTACGCCAATTGTTTCAGAAGTGGATTGCAGAGTGCTTGACGCGCTTTACGCTGGAAGGCCATCTCGGTTAGATTCAATCGCAGAGAAGGTGGGCTGGGCTTCTTATGAAATTGAACCAATCCTCGCAAGATTGGAACGCGTTGGAGCGGCACACAAGACTCGAAATGGTTCTTTCCTTCTCAACCCTGCACTGCAGCCTAAAGGCACGCTAATTGCGATTGAAGCCAAAGTTAAGGACTGGCAGAAGGCAGTCCTGCAGGGGCGTGCCTACCGCACCTGGGCCAACAACTATGTTGTGGTGCTCGGGGAAGTGGGGGCGGTAGCGGCCACGCGAGCGCGTGATCGAATAGTCGCCGATGGAGGTGGGCTTTTTCTTGCCTCGAAGTGGCAAGTCCGGCCCAGCATGCGACGGCATCGGCCCCCGCAACGACTCAGGGGCTTTGAATACTTGTACGCTGCAGTGGGAAGCTCAGTTCCAGCCCTCGGCCTCGCAGAATAGCTTGATCCCTTCGAGGAATGGCTTGATCCAACGATCGCTGCCTATTTTTGCGCCTGTGATCCGATGCACTCTCGGCCACTCCTTATGTGCTCCCACATACAGGTCTCGAAGGCGTTCAACTCTTTGACGACCTGCAAGTGGCATAAGCTCATCAATTATGCGCGTGAGTGTTGTGGCATGATGCCGAAACGCCTGCTGCGGCTTTGGCCCAATGGCCCCAGGAGTTAACCGTTCAGCAAGCGCAGGATTCTCGGAAACGAGGATGACATACTCCCCGTTTGTGAGGCCACCAAACAAGCCTTCCAGGGTGGGGCGTTGGTACCATCCCCCGCCTGTGCTTGCGTCAGGAGCCCGTTCTTCGAAATCTTGGTATGCGCAGAGGCGCTGACGCATATCCCAACCGGTACCCAACGCTTCGGCGCCTGCAGCTACTGCCGGAAGGGCCGCCAGATCGCCAAAGGCCACCCGTACTGGTCTATCTTGGCTCAGCGCATAAGTTGTGCGCATAAGTCCGTAGACTTCCTCTGCGGTGGCGCTGGGTGGCATGGCATTGTCTGATCGGGTGACTACTAGGAGCCAGCCTGCGGGTTGAAGTTGGTCCAACGCTCCGATGTGTGCGTCCAGTTCGGCCCCGGCGCTCCAAAACTGATGATCTCCTGCGACTGTCAGCCATGCGTTGGCGGATATCTCGACCGAGCGCTGGCTGAGCTCCAATGCACGTTGACTCGTGAGAGTATCTGGGTAGGAAACTAGAATCGCCGGGGCAAGATGAGGGCTTCCCAGCTCGGCTTGAATATCGAAAACTCGGTTGACGTGGTCTTTTTGAGCGTGTGAGGTGTCAAGGGTGCCACGATCCTTGCCCCATAAGTCCCATGTATTGTAATGCCGAAAGTCTCCGGTCCTGGGCATGCTCAACGCATATGTCATAGGATCGAACCAGAATTCGCCACCTGAGGAGATAATGGTCTTGGCGACGTCGGCAGCGGATCGTTTGTATCCGTTTCCTAGTTTTGGGGAAGCGAACGGAGACAAATATGCACCTTTTGCGTAACCATCTTTTATGGCTGCGGTGGCCCAGGTGGGTAAATTGTTTCGGGCTGTGTCTTCGAGAAACACGCTCATGAAAGTCCTCCAAGCGCTGTGTGCAATGCGGCTCCGTTTCGATACCTGCGGGCAGGTTGCGGATGGAGTCCGCGTTCAATGACATGGCAAAACTCTTCCGGCAAGTCAGGTCGACGGTCCTGAAGACGGATATGTGTTGCGTTTCTTAGTCTTTGTAGGTACTCCGCATCGTCACCTTTGTAGGGAACTGGTGGGGTGCCGGAAGCAGCGAAATACACGAGGCTGCAGGCGCCGAACACGTCTGAAGCGGCCGTAGGTGAGCCCGAGTAAGCCTGAAGATGCTCGGGACTCATGAAGCCTCTCGTACCAGGTTGGCCGCCCACCGTAAGGCCACTTCGAAGGGTGTGTTTTGCGAACCCAGGGTCGATCACAACGAACTTTCCATTGGTGAGTCGTTGCACATTGCCGGGACTAAGGTCTCGATGAATGACCCTTTGCCGGTGGAGAGCGCCGAGCCCTGCCGCTACACCTAGACCAAGTTCGAGCAGGTCAACGTAGGGCCACTTTGAGCCTGCATACCTGAGATCTGTGCCGTCCAAGTGCTCTTCAAGCCAGAACACTGCAGATGGTGGTGCGCCGATCTGCTGTAGGTCTGTTTCGACGGCGACGACGTTGGGGTGCTTCACGCGCTTTAGGAGATCAACCTCTCGTGTGGCACGTTCCAGAGCTGCGGGATCGGTTGCGAGCCCGAGATCAATCAACTTCAGAACGCTATGTTTCCCAGATGGGTCTGTGACGATGAAAACTTGTTTCTGTCCACCTTCGACAAGTGGTCGAACGGGGGTGACCTGGAGAGCCTCGCAGGCCTTTCTGAGATGGTCGCTCATGTCAGCATCATGGCACAAGGGGTACCTCGAGGGACTTACTGAGGGGCATGTCTCCGTTGAGTGGGTAAACATCAGGCTCTTTGGTGGGACCAGTGGGAGTAGAACGACGGTACGTTCTCAACGCAACTCTTCTGCACGGGGGGAGCTTCTATCGTTCCAGTGATTGGCGCGTTGTGGGGTAGTCCTCGCTTGGAGCTCGGCACCAAAAATGGGTTGAGTTTCTGGGGAAATCTCATTTCCGTATCCGCCTCGATGAGGAAAGCAGAAGAGCAGAGCATCGCCCTACCCCCGTCTCGACGAAAGTCTATGTATGTATGACTCCTCATGGATACAGCCACGAGTGGCGCTTCAACGTCTGATCGCCGCGCGATCCGCACGAGGGACCGCCCCGACCGACAGGTTGGGGCGGGCCCTCGTCGTTGCGATCCATCGAGCCGGGTCGCGGGGCCCGGCGCGCTGGAGAGGGCGAGGAGAAGAACAGTATCGCGCGGGCTCCGGAACGGGTTGGACGGATGCGGGGCGAGCGATTACCATCGGACGCACCTGCACGGTTTCAGACAAAGAAGTCGATTGAAAGTTGTAGTAATGCGCAAGAAGCTCCTCGCCCTCGCACTCGTTTCCGCGGCGATCTCGCTGCCGCTCGTGGCCGCGACCCCGGCCATGGCCTCCACACAGGGATCCTTCGCCCGGTACTGTTCGAACGAGACCGTCTCGAACGGACAGCACGTCTACAACGTGACCTGCCGGACGCCCGCCGGCACCAAGTACGCCGTGAACGTCGGCTGTGGGTGGTACAGCGCGGGCCACGGCGGCTCGTTCACCCAGACCTCCGCCTGGACCACCACCGGCCAGCGCGTCTCGGTCTCCTGCGGCGGCGCGTACGTCGCGGCCGTGCCGAAGTTCGTCTGGTACAAGTAGAACCCGACGGTCTCGACGAGGCCGGACTGCAGAGCACGAGGCCGAACCGGGGGATCGAGCGATTGGAACCGATCCCCGCGTTCGTCCCGGAACCGCAGCCGGAGCCCCTGCCGCCCCTCCGCAGACTCGGAATCCACGCCTCCGACTACGCGTGGGCGGTGTCGAACATCTGGGACGGAGCACGGCGGCCGCACCCGCCCGAGCGGTTCCGGCGCGGGCACCTGGCTCCGGTGATCCTGGTGCCCGGCGTGTTCGAGAGCTGGACCATGATGCGGCTCATCGCCGAGCGGCTCAACCGTGCCGGGCATCCGGTGCACATCCTGCCCGAGCTGCGGCGCAATACCGCGCCGGTCGAGACGGGGGCCGGCCTCGTCGAACGCTGCCTGCGGGACAACGATCTCAACGGCACCGTGATCGTCGCGCACAGCAAGGGCGGATTGATCGCGAAGCAGGTGCTGCTCGGTGAGGAACAGGGCCGTGTGGCACGCGTGATCGCGATCGCGACCCCCTTCGCCGGTTCTTCGCTGGCGCGCTGGATGCCGACGCGCGTGCTGAGGTCGCTGCAGCCGAACGACCCGGGGATCCGGGCGCTGGTCGCGCGCACCGAGGCGGACGCGCGGATCGTCTCGATCCACCCGCCGTTCGACCCGCACATCCCGGACGGCTCGCGCCTCGACGGCGCCGAGAACGTGCCGACCGCGGAATCCGGGCACTTCCGCATCCTGGGTTCCCCGGAGGTGCTCGACGCGATCGAGCGCCTCGCCGACCCCGGGCCGGCGAACGGATCCTGAACACCTGCTCCGAGGCTCTGGCGCGATCCTCCGCAGAGGGGCATGCTGAGGGCGTACGCACGCCCGACGACAGGAACGGATCCCATCATGGCCGCATCGCTCGCAAGCTACATCTCGCTCCCCGGGACGACGGGGGAGGCGATGGAGCACTGGCACGACGTGTTCGGCGGAGAGCTCCAGATCATGCGCTACGGCGACATCCCGCCGATGGAGGGCATGCCCTTCACGCCTGATCCGCAGGCCGTCGCCCACGCGACCCTCGTGCTGCCGGCGGGAATCATCGCCGGCGGCGACGCCATGGAGGACGGCAACGACTACAACGTGCGCGGCAGCGCCTACTCGCTGCTGTACACGACCGACACCGCCGAGGAGGCACGGGGGCTCATCGCGAAGCTCGTCGACGGCGGCGGCGCCATGGGGATGCCGTTCGAACGGGCACCGTGGGGCGGCTGGTACGGGCAGGTGTTCGACCGCTTCGGCGTGATGTGGTCGTTCTCCAGCGACAACGACTGATCGGGAGGCGCCGCCCGTCTACAGTTGACGGGTGACTGCAACGCTCGTGGCCAACGGCCTCGCGGGAGGGTACGCCCACCGCACCCTGTTCGACGGGCTCGACCTGACGGTCGCCCCGGGCGACGTGATCGGCGTCGTCGGCATGAACGGGGCGGGCAAGTCGACGCTGCTGCGGATCCTCGCGGGCGAGCTCGACCCGCAGGCCGGCAGCGTCTCGCTCGCGCCGTCCGACGCGTTCGTCGGGTGGCTGCCGCAGGAGCACACGCCGGTCGATGGCGAGACCCTCGGGGCGTATGTCGCGCGCCGGACGGGTGTCGCGGCGGCGACCGCGCGCATGGATGCGGCTTCCGCGGCCTTCGCCGACCCCGATTCGGCGGTGCCCGGCGGTCCCGATCCCGCCGAGGAGTACTCCGTCGCGCTCGACCGCTGGCTCGCCTCGGGAGGCGCCGACCTGGAGGATCGCCTTCCCGCGGTGCTCGCCGAGCTCGGGCTCGATCTCGGCGTCGATGCGCTCATGACCTCGCTCTCGGGCGGGCAGAAGGCGCGCGTCGCGCTCGCGGCGCTGCTCTGCTCGCGCTTCGACATCGTGCTGCTCGACGAACCGACCAACGATCTCGACCTCGACGGGCTGTCCCGGCTCGAGGCCTTCGTCCGGGGGCTGCGCGGCGGTGTCGTGCTCGTGAGCCACGATCGCGAGTTCCTGGCGCGCTCCGTCACCCGCGTGCTCGAACTCGACCTGGCGCAGCACACCAACCGCGTCTACGGCGGCGGCTACGAGGCCTACCTCGAGGAGCGGGCGATCCTGCGCCAGCAGGCGCGGGACGACTACGAGGAGTTCGCGGCGAAGAAGGCCGACCTCGTCGGCCGTGCCCGGACGCAGCGCGAGTGGTCGAGCAAGGGCGTGCGCAACGCGATGAAGAAGGCGCCCGACAACGACAAGATCAAGCGCAAGGCGTCGATGGAGTCGAGCGAGAAGCAGGCGCAGAAGGTGCGCCAGATGGAGAGCCGCATCGCGCGCCTCGAGGAGGTCGAGGAGCCGCGCAAGGAGTGGCGCCTCGAGTTCACCATCGGATCCGCGCCGCGCTCCAGCTCGGTCGTGGCGACGCTCAACGAGGCCGTCGTGCGCCAGGGCGACTTCGTGCTCGGGCCGGTCTCGCTGCAGGTCGACGCCGGCGAGCGGATCGGGATCACCGGACCCAACGGCGCCGGCAAGTCGACCCTGCTGCGGCTGCTCCTCGGCGACCGCGAACCCGACGCCGGATCCTCGAGCCTCGGCAGCTCCGTCGCCATCGGGCAGATCGATCAGGCTCGCACCCAGCTGACCGGATCCGCGCCGCTCGCCGAGGCGTTCGAAGCGCTCGTTCCCGAGTACACGAGCGCCGAGGTGCGAACGCTGCTCGCCAAGTTCGGGTTGCGCGCCGACCATGTGCTGCGGCCTCTGGACGCGCTGTCGCCGGGGGAGCGCACGCGGGCCGGGCTCGCGCTGCTGCAGGCCCGCGGTGTCAACGTGCTGGTGCTCGACGAGCCGACGAACCATCTCGACCTCGAGGCCATCGAGCAGCTCGAGCAGGCGCTCGAGGCGTACGAGGGTGCGCTGCTGCTCGTCACCCACGACCGCCGCATGCTCGAGAACGTGCGACTCGACCGGCGCTGGCACGTCGAGGCGGGCCGGGTCGAGGATCGCATCGTCTGAGCGGGGGCCATCGGCGCCCGCGCCCGCGGACGCGTCACACCGCCGCGCGGATCCGTTCCGCGAGCTTCTGCGCGACCTTCTTGTTCTTCGGCCCGTCGAGCAGCGCCTTCGGCCGGCCGGGCATGTTCGCCAGGTAGATCGAGAGTCGCGACCCCTGGGGCGTCGGCGTGATCTCGATCCCCGTCGCGAGCTCCCAGCTCAGCAGCGTCTTCTTCGTGATCACCGCGAATGCCAGACGGTCGTCGCTGACGCCGGCGAGCTGGTGCCCGGCCTCCGCGACGACCCGCTCCACGGCCGCGCCGACCGCGGCGGGGTCGTTCGGCAGCTCGATCTGGGCCTCCGCCGAGGTGTCGACGAAGTCGAACGACGGCGCCAGCGCTGCGCCGTACTGATCGACGATGCGGGAGTTCAGGATCTTGTCGAAGACGGACATGGACGCAGTCTACGTTCGACCGGGGGATCCCGCACCGTCGAACGTTCCTGCGGCCGGCGCGGCTAGCCTGGATCCATGCCCACGCCGAGCGAGATCGTCGACTTCTCCGAAGACCCGGTGCCCGCGGGCGCATCGCCGTGGGTCGGCCCGAGGTCGCGGGAGCGTATCGAGATGGTTCGCGCGGACCCGGGCTGGCCCGCGCGGTTCCACGCGGTCGCCGATCGGGTGCGCGGAGCTCTGGGGCCGCGCGTCCTCGAACTGCACCACGTCGGATCGACCTCGGTGCCCGGCCTCGACGCGAAGCCGATCATCGACGTCGACCTGATCGTGGCGGACCCGTCCGACGAGGCGGCCTGGCTGCCTCCGCTGGAGGCGGCCGGATTCGTGTTGCGGGTGCGGGAACCGTGGTGGCAGGAGCATCGGATGCTCCGATCGGAGGACCCCGCGACGAACCTGCACGTGTTCGGCCCGGAGTCCGCCGAACCCTGGAAACATCGCATCTTCCGCGACCACCTGCGCTGCAACGCCCGGGATCGCGAGCACTACGCTTCGGCCAAGCACGCAGCGGCCGAGCAGGCCAATCGACGGGGCGAGACCACTATGGACTACAACCTGCGCAAGCAGGAGACGATCCGCGAGATCTACGCCCGCGCGTTCCGCGCCGCCGGACTGATCTGAGGGACCGTCGAGCCGGTATTCTGGTGGCGGCATACGAAATGAATCCACGGAGGGCCGCGCGAGCATGAGTGACACCACCGAGACCGGGACGGAGCTGCCGCCCTGCCCCGAGTGCGGGAGCGAGTACGCGTACGAGTCGGGCGCGCTGCTGGCCTGCCCCATGTGCGGCCATGAGTGGGCCCCGGCCGATGGCGCCTCGAACGGCACCGACGGCGACGCGGCGGACGGCGAGCGCGTCGTGCGCGACGCGGTCGGCAACGTCCTCTCCGACGGCGATACGGTCACGCTCGTGAAGAGCGTCAAGGTCTCGGGCGGCGGCGGTGGCGCGATCAAGGTCGGCACGAAGGTCACCGGCATCCGGCTCATCGCCGACGGCGTGGGCGATCACGACATCGACGCGCGCGTGCCCGGATTCGGCAAGCTGCAGCTCAAGTCGAGCGTCGTCAAGCGGGTCTCCTAGAGCGCGCGGGTCGGGCCGGCGATGGATCCGCAGGGAAGGAGCGTCCCGGACGCGGTCGGTGCGGCCTACGGTGCCCGGGCCGCCGAATACACGGAGCTGCTCGGCTCGGTCGAGTCGCTCGCGGCGCAGGATCGCGACACGATCTCGGCGTGGGGCACGAGCGTCGTCGGCCCCGTGCTGGACGTCGGCTGCGGGCCGGGGCACTGGACCGAGCACCTGCGGACGCTCGGCGTCGACGTCTCGGGCATCGACCTGACCCCGGAGTTCGTCGACATCGCACGGAGCCGATTCCCCGAAGCACGGTTCCGCGTCGGTGCGCTCGAAGCGCTGCCCGTCGCGGACGCCGCGCTGGGCGGACTGCTCTCCTGGTACTCCGTGATCCACACCCCTCCCGAGGACGTTCCGGCCATCCTTCGGGAGTTCGCCCGCGTCCTGCGTCCGGGCGGCTCCCTGCTGCTCGGCTGCTTCGAGGGCCCGCGGCTGGAAGCGTTCGACCACGCCGTGACGACGGCCTTCTTCTGGCCGGTCGCCGAGATGCGTCGTGAACTCGAGCGCGCGGGCTTCGCGGTGCGTTCGGTGCGCACCCGGACGGATGCGGGCAGCCGTCCGCACGCGGAATATCTCGCGGAGCGCGTCGGAGCGGCGGCGGCATGATCCGCCTCCGACTCGAAACCCGTATCGCGGCTACCCCGGCCGAGTGCTTCGCGCTGAGCCTGTCGGTCGACGCGCACACCTCCTCGATGAGCGATTCGCGCGAGCGCGCGGTCGGGGGAGTGACCTCCGGCGAGATGCGCGCGGGTGAGACGGTGACCTGGCGCGCGGTCCACTTCGGGATCCCCTGGCGCATGACCTCGCTCATCTCGGCGTACGAAGCGCCGCACCGCTTCGTCGACGAACAGGTCTCGGGTCCGTTCGCGAGGTGGCACCACGAGCACCGCTTCGAGCCGGACGGCTCCGGCACGCGCATGCTCGACCTGGTCGAGTGCGCGGCACCGCTCGGCCCGCTCGGGCGCATCGCCGAGCGGATCGCGCTGCGGCGGTACCTGACCCGACTGCTGGAACGGCGCAACGCCTGGCTGCGCGAGGAGCTCGAAGGATCGCGCTGAGCGCGGCTATCCCGCCCGATCCACCGCGAACGCCAGGTGCGGCATCTCCACCCCTCGGTAGTGCTTCACGAACCGGCTGCGCACGGTCATGCCGAGCCGGATCGCGACGTTCATCGAGGCGAGGTTCGTGTCGCGCACCTGCGCGTAGACGCGCTCGGCACCGAGCTCGGCGAACGCGTGATCCCGGCACGCCGACGCGGCCTCCGTCGCGTAGCCGCAGTGCCAGAACTCGCGAGCGAAGAGGTATCCGACCTTGAGCACCTCGTCGCCGTCGATGCGCTGACGCGTGATGCCGCACTGGCCGATCACCGGGGCTCCGCCTCCCGCGCTGCCGGCGCTCGACCCGGGGGCGCGCAGCTCGACCGCCCAGAGGCCGAACCCATCGTGCCGATAGCGCTCGAGCTGCCGGTCCAGCCAGTCGCGCACCATCGCCTCGTCGAACGCGCCCTCGTACGCCGCCATCGCGGCGGGATCACGCAGGATCGCGCGCAGCGCGGGCAGGTCGGCCTCCGTCATCTCGCGCAGCCGGAGGCGTTCGGTCTCGAGGATCATCGCCCCAGTCTCCCACCCCGTCGAGCCGAGCGGGATCGGCAGTAGGGTGATGCCATGCGCGAGAGCACCGAGCGCGGTCGCCGGGGTCGCGCCGAGGAGGCCGGCTTCCCCGCGGCGTTCGCCGACGCCGACGTCGAACGGATCGGGATCCTCGCCGCGCGCTCGGTGAGCGTCGACCGCGAGCTGCGGAGAACCCTGGCGCCGCGCCTAGCTGCGACCCACGCGGTGCGGAGGCGGGAGATCGACGACCGGGCGGCGAGCGCACTCGCCGCCCGGCGCGGTGCGACGGCACTCGAACGCCCCGGGCCGTTCGGCCGGATCCTGTGGGGGAGCCTCTGCGTCGCGCTCGCGGTCGCGCTGATCGGACTCGCCTCCACGTTCGGGCCGATCAAGCAGCTCACCTCGACCAGAGCCGATATCGCGTGGCCGATCGCGGTCGTCGCCGGGATCGTCGCGCTTTCGGCGGCAGCTCTGCTGCATCTGTTGCCGCCACCGCGACGGGGGTATCCGATCTTCGTCGCCGAGGTCGGGACCTGGACCAGCTCGGGTCTGCTCGCGCTGGTGCTCCTGTACCGCGCGTCCGGGCTGCACTTGCGCGAGACGGCGTACTCCTCGGACCAGCTCCGGCTCTGGTACGCGTGCGCCGGCGGTGCCGTGCTGCTCGCGGCGTTGCTCACGATGCGGTGGCGGCGCGCCCGCGCCGGGCTCACGCCCGAGGAACAGCAGCGCGGCGAGCGGCGCCCGCAGCCGCCCGACGCGGCAGGGTACGTCGGGGCCCTGCGCACGATCGTCGATGCGCGGGGCGGGGTCCCGCAGACGGTGCGGGACGACTGGCGGGCGCGCCTCGACCGGGAAGCGCGTCGGGTCGCGGGTACCGGAACCGGAGTTGGTCCGGCGGGAGAAGAACCAGGCGGAATCCTCGCCGCGCTCACCGCCGTCGACGAACTCGACCCGGTCGAGGTGCTCGCCAGGATCTGCGCCGACGGCGGCACCGACATCGAGCGCGTGATGGCTGCGCTCCGCTGATCCCGCTGCTAGCCTGACCGGCATCATGAGCCTGAGCTACGAGACCGCGGAGGAGTGGGCCGAGGAACTGTCGCTGTCCGTCGACCCCGACCTCGAGACGCTCGAAGCCTACGCCCTGCAGCGGCACCCGGAGGTGGTCGCCGCGCTCGGCACGCAGGGCGCGGCGCTCGCCGAGCGGATCCGGCCCGGCGCGAGCGATCACCAGGGCACGCTCTCCTGCCTCGGCGGGCTGCTCCTCTTCGGCGCCATCGGCGTCGCGCCGATCCTCGGGGTCGCGATCTATGCCGAAGCGCCGGGCGTGCTGTTTCACAGTGTCCCGCCCATCGAGGCGGCGCACGCCGTCCCCGTCTCGAGCTGGTGCTTCGGGATCACGACGGCAGTGCTGCTCGTCGGAGCGATCGCCTGGCTCGCGCGCGGCGCGCGCTGGAACCCGATGCTGCTCGGCTACGCCGTGCTCTCCTTCGTCATGGCGGGCTTCGCGACGGTCGGCCTCGCCAACGTGGCGGCGCGCGACGAGTTCGCGGGGCTGACCGGCTGGCTCTGGCCGGTGCGGGCGGCGCTGCTCGTCGCAGCGGTCGTCGGCATCGCGGTGCTGCTGCGGGTGCGGCATCGGGCGCCGGGCGAGGAGGACGCGCACGGGGATCCGGATCCGGATCCGGGGCAGCCGCGGCCCGGAACGCCTGCCGGACCCGATGCGATCGCGCTCGCGGCGGCGTTGCCGCCGGAGGACCGGGAGCGCGCCCTCGCGGATCGGAACGCGGCGCTGGACGCGCTCGGACGCCGCGGATTCCTGACCGGGGGCACGGTCGAGCGCGCACGCGCGGTGCCCCTCGGCGGGCTCGGCGCGTTCCGATGGACCGGGAACCCCGGCGCCGGCACGGCGGCGAACGGATGAGCGCGGAACGCGACGCCGAACCGCTCGGCGCCGCCGCGATCGTCGCCTTTGTCCGAGCGCACCGGGACGGCACCGTCTCGACGCTCGGCCCCGACGGGGCGCCTCAGGCCGCGTATCTGCCGTTCGCGGCGACCGACGCGGGCGACCTCGTCTTCGACGCGCGCGTCGACTCGCGCAAGATCGCGAACCTCGTGCGCGACCCCCGCGTCGCGATCGTGGTCGGCGGTGCGGACGGCGCCTCGTTGCAAGCCGAGGGCACGGCGGTCGTGACGAGCGGGGCGGATCGCGCCGCAGCGGCGGCCGCGTACGCCCTCTCGTTCCCCGAGTTCGCCGATTCGCTCGCCCGGGACGATATCGCGGTCGTGCGGATCCGGCTCGACTGGGCGCGCCTCGGGGACTACCGGACCGATCCGCCCCGGATCGCCGAGACCCGAGGGATGCGAGCGGAGCCGCGGACCGGCTAGGCTGGCCGCAGCAACCGAATATCCGGCCCATTCGCCAGCGCGGGAGAGCCGCTCGAACACCCGTCGAGCGGCACCGAAGGAGCAAGCTTCCCCGCCAATCTCTCAGGTCCAGTACCGCGCAGGCGAGGCCACTCTGAAAAGCGGGACGCCGATGTCCCCGCCGACGGTGAAAGCGCGACGCCGCGCGAAGCTCTCAGGCCAATGACAGAGGGGGAGTTCTCGCCCGAGCACGGTGCTCGGGCGTCCGAATGGACCGGAGAACTCGTCGTGACCGAACGCCGTACCCCGCTCTTCCCCGCCCACGAATCCGCCGGAGCCGTCTTCACCGACTTCGGCGGCTGGCAGATGCCCGTCCGCTACACGAGCGACCTCGACGAGCATCACGCCGTGCGCCGCGCTGCCGGCCTGTTCGACATCTCGCACATGTCGGAGTTCCTCATCGAAGGGCCCGATGCCGGCGCGTTCCTCGACGGCGTGCTCGCGGGCCTCATCTCGACCATGCGCGTCGGCAAGGCGAAGTACTCGCTGCTCCTCAACGAACGCGGTGGGGTCGTCGACGACCTGATCGTGTATCGCACGGCCGAGCACACCTTCCTCATCATCGCCAACGCGGGCAACCGCGACGCCGTCGCCACGGCGCTCGAGGCCGCCGCCGGGGCGGGCACGGGCGAGCGCTCGGTCGAGGACGTCTCCGACACCTACGCGCTGATCGCCGTGCAGGGACCCGCGGCCCAGCGGATCCTCGAGGCGGTCGACACCCTGGTCCCCGACGCGCCGCTCTCCGAGCTCGGCTACTACGCGAGCCTCGGCGGCACCTTCGGAGTGCCGGGAGCGTTCGACGTCGCACCCGTGCTCATCGCGCGCACCGGCTACACGGGCGAGGACGGCTTCGAGATCCTGATACCCGCGATCGACGCGCTCGACCTCTGGTACACCGTGCTCGAAGCGGGTGAGCCCTTCGGGCTCGTCCAGGCGGGGCTCGCGGCGCGCGACACCCTGCGGCTCGAGGCCGGAATGCCGTTGCACGGGCACGAGCTCTCGCCCGAGATCCTGCCCGCGCAGGCGGGCCTCGGCCGCGTGGTCGCACTCGGCAAGCCCGACGACTTCGCGGGGCGCGCGGCCGTCGAGGCCTTCGACCCCGCTTCGGCGCGCGTGCTCGTCGGGCTCACCGCCGAGGGCCGCCGCGCCGCTCGCGCCGGCGCCGAGGTCTACGCCGACGGCGTCGATCCGAGCGCCGACGGGGCCGAGCCGATCGGGATCGTGACGAGCGGCGTGCTCTCTCCGACGCTCGGCCATCCGATCGCGATGGCCTTCGTCGATCCCGAATACTCCGAGGCCGGCACCGCGCTCGGCATCGACGTGCGGGGGCGCGTGCTCCCCGCCACCGTGACCCCCTCCCGTTCTACACCCGAAAGCAGGCCTGACATGAGCCTTCCCGCAGAGCTGAAGTACACCCGCGAGCACGAGTGGATCCGCCTCGACGGCGACATCGCCACCGTCGGCATCACCTCCCACGCGGCCGAGCAGCTGGGCGACGTCGTCTTCGTCGAGCTGCCCGCTGCCGGCACCCGCGTGAGCCGCGGATCCGTGATCGGCGAGATCGAGTCGACCAAGTCGGTGGGGGAGCTCTTCGCGCCCTTCGACGGCGAGGTCGTCGAGGCGAACGACGCGGTGGTCGACGCTCCCGAGCTCGTCAACCAGGATCCCTTCGGCGACGCCTGGCTCGTGCGGGTGCGCCCCGACGCGCTGCCCGAGGACCTGCTCGACGCCGAGGCGTACGCCGCCGAGATCGACGGCTGAGGCCCGCGGTGCCCGAACAGTTCTCATCGCGCCACATCGGCACCCGCGCGGCCGACCGGGAGCGCATGTTCGCGCAGCTCGGGGTCGAGGGGGTCGACGATCTGAACGCGCTCATGCGTGCGGCGATCCCCGAGACGATCCTGATCGACGCCGCGGCGGACGCCGGTGCGCCGAGCGCGATCCCCGCGGCGGCCACCGAAGCCGAGGCGCTCGCCGAACTGCGCGAGCTCGCTTCGCGCAACACCGTGCGCCGATCCATGATCGGCCTCGGCTACTTCGGCACGCGCACCCCGTCGGTGATCGCCCGCAACGTGCTCGAGAACCCGCGCTGGTACACGGCCTACACGCCGTACCAGCCCGAGATCTCGCAGGGCCGGCTCGAAGCGCTCATCAACTTCCAGACCATGGTCGCCGACCTGACCGGGCTCGCCACCGCGAACGCCTCCATGCTCGACGAGGGCACCGCGGTCGTCGAAGCCATGCTGCTCGCTCGTCGCGCCTCGCGGGCGTCGTCGCAGGTGTTCCTGCTCGACGCCGACGCGCTGCCGCAGACCCGGGCGCTCGTGCACCACCGGGCCGAACCGCTCGGCATCGAGGTGCTCGAGATCGACCTCGCCGAGGCGGACCCGGCGGCGCTGCCGGAAGCGTTCGGCGTCATGGCGCAGTACCCGGGTGCGTCGGGGCGGGTATGGGATCCCTCGCGGATCCTCGGCGCGGTGCGCGACGCGGGGGCCTCGGCGTGGTCGCTGCCGATCCGCTGGCGCTCGCACTGCTCACGAGCCCGGGCGAGCTCGGTGCGGACATCGCCGTGGGCACCACCCAGCGCTTCGGCGTGCCGCTCGGCTTCGGCGGCCCGCACGCCGGGTACCTCGCCGTTCGTTCGGGCCTCGAACGCCAGATGCCGGGTCGACTCGTCGGCGTGAGCGTCGATGCCGAGGGGGCCCCGGCCTACCGGCTGAGCCTGCAGACGCGCGAGCAGCACATCCGGCGGGAGAAGGCGACCTCGAACATCTGCACGGCCCAGGTGCTGCTCGCGGTCATGGCGTCGATGTACGCCGTGTACCACGGGCCCGAGGGGATCCGCCGGATCGCGACCGAGGTGGCAGGGAAGGCGCGGGCCCTCGCAGGCCTGCTCGCCGAGCGCGGCTTCGAGACCGTGCACGAGCACTTCTTCGACACGGTCCGGGTGCGGGTCTCCGGCGACGGGGATCCCGCGGCCGAGGTCGTGGCGCGCGCGCACGAGTCGGGGATCCTGCTCTGGCGCGTGGACGCGCAGACGGTGCAGGTCGCGGTCGACGAGACCACGACCGGCGAGGACCTGGTCGAGGTCGTCGGCGCGTTCGTCGGCGGCCCGGTCTCGGCCGCCTTCGCCGAAGAGCCCGGTGATGCCTTGCCCGAGCCGCTGCGTCGCTCGAGCGAGTACCTCACCCACGCGGTGTTCCACGCGCACCGATCCGAGACCTCGATGATGCGGTACCTGGCCGAACTCGCCGACCGCGACTACGCGCTCGACCGCGGCATGATCCCGCTCGGATCCTGCACCATGAAGCTCAATGCGGCGACCGAGATGGCCGCCGTGAGCTGGTCGGAGTTCCAGGAGCTGCACCCGTTCGCGCCCGCCGAGGACGTCGCGGGAACGCTCGAACTCGTGCGGCAGCTCGAGTCGTGGCTCGCCGAGGCGACCGGCTACGACACCGTCTCGCTGCAGCCCAACGCGGGTAGCCAGGGGAGCTCGCGGGCCTGCTCGCGATCCGCGGCTACCATCGTGCGAACGGCGACACCGAGCGCGACGTCTGCCTGATCCCGTCGAGCGCGCACGGCACGAACGCCGCCTCGGCGGTGCTCGCCGGCATGCGCGTCGTGGTCGTCGCGTGCGACGAGCACGGCGACGTCGACCTCGACGACCTGCGCGCGAAGATCGACGCGCATGCCGAGCGTCTCGCGGCCCTCATGATCACCTACCCGTCGACGCACGGCGTCTACGAGCGGGCGGTCACCGAGATCTGCGACGCCGTGCACGCGGCCGGCGGCCAGGTCTACATCGACGGGGCCAACCTCAACGCGCTCGTGGGAGCGGCCCGCTTCGGCGAGTTCGGCGGCGACGTGTCGCATCTCAACCTGCACAAGACGTTCTGCATCCCGCACGGCGGCGGCGGTCCCGGTGTCGGCCCCGTGGCAGCGAAGGCGCACCTCGCGCCGTTCCTGCCGGGGCACCCGCTCGCGCAGTCGAGCGAGCACGCCCGGCTCGGCGATCCCGAGGGCGGCATCGCCCACGGGGGCGGGCCCGTCTCGGCCGCCCCCTACGGCAGCGCCGGGATCCTGCCGATCTCGTGGGCGTACGTGCGCATGATGGGGGCCGACGGCCTCGCCGAGGCCACCGCCTCGGCCGTGCTCGCCGCGAACTACGTGGCGTCCCGCCTGCGCGAGCACTACCCGGTGCTGTACTCGGGCCCCGACGGGCTCGTCGCGCACGAGTGCATCCTCGATCTGCGGCCGCTGAAGGACGAGACCGGGGTGACCGTCGACGACGTCGCGAAGCGCCTCATCGACTACGGCTTCCACGCCCCGACCATGTCGTTCCCCGTCGCGGGCACGCTCATGGTGGAACCGACTGAGAGCGAGGACCTCGCCGAGCTCGACCGGTTCGTCGAGGCGATGATCGCGATCCGCGCCGAAGCCGACGCGGTCGGACGAGGGGAGTGGCCTGCCGAGGACAACCCGCTGCGCGGGGCCCCGCACACGGCACGCTCCGTGATCGTCGACACCTGGGAGCACCCCTACGGGCGCGAGCTCGCCGCATACCCCGTGCCCGGCATCGTGCGCCGCAAGTACTGGCCGCCCGTGCGCCGCATCGACAACGCGCACGGCGACCGCAATCTCGTGTGCGCGTGCCCGCCGCCCGAAGCGTTCGACGAGGCGTTCGAAGCGGGGAACGCTGCGGGGGAGTGAGCCCGGCGGTGGGTTCGGGGGTGAGCTCGGGGGCGAGCTCGGCGGACGATGAGGCGGGCTCGCGCGGTGGACTGCCGCGCGGGCTCGCCGCCGACCCGTTCCAATACCGGGTGACGAAGTCCGGGGAAGTGCGGGTGACGCGCGGTGGCCGTGTGGTGTCGGTCATCGGCGGCGCCGCGGGGGAGCGCCTCGCGTCCTCGCTGGGGGCGGATCCCGTTCGGGACCAGCTGCTGCTCGCGAAGGCGACGGGCAACTACCGGCGCGGCAACGAGCGGGGCTGAGCGGTGCTGAGCGGTGCTTGCGCTCGCCGCCCTCGGCCTGTGCGGTCCTGCCGCATGCGCTCGCACCCTGTGACGCTGCAGCATTTCGCTCGTTTCGCTCGAGATTGCAGTTGTCCACGGAATCCTCCGTGATTCCATGGACAACTGCAATTTCGACTAGAGCGGAGGCGGCGCAAGGACCAGCGAGACGAGCGCGATTTGGCCTGCACATGACGCATCTGTGCAATTCCTGCTGACGGGTGGCCTGGCAGTTGTGGAAACCCGGCATGGCAGCGGAATCTCCCCGAGACTCCTGGGTATGCCCAGAACACCGAGAGAGCTCCCCGCGGATTTGAGAGACGCACCGATCCGATCCACCCGATCTGGAGGCGGGGGTCTGAGCCGCGGCGTGATCTCGCATTCCCGATTCAGCCGCCCCTTTCGAGGCGTCGCACGGGCACCCCGCCATCGACCCCCTCCGTCGAATCGACGGGAGTTCCCGGCCCCGTTCTTGGCAGCATCTGCGCTCCGCGACGCCGCGAACTTCGTCCCTCTTCTGAGAGACGGAGAGCGCTTCAGCCATACCTTTGCGCTGCTGCTGCATGGAATTCCGATTCGGTGCAGTCCCACCCCTCACCTGTCGGTTCCGGCGCCATGCGCACCGGTGCGTCGCGCGGGCGTCGTCGGACATCGGCTGAGTGCTTCCCTCGTGTCCGAGTGGGAGTCGCTGCGCCCTGCCTGCGGACGCGCGGACGTCGAGGCCCGGCTTCGAGCTCCTCTGGCGGAGCAGCGCGTTGCACCGTTCGTCGCCCTCGTTCAGGCCGCACCGCTGCTTCCGTTTCCCGAACTCGTCGTCGCGATCGACGCGCTTGCGGTTCCGCGCGGGCGCCCCGGTGAAGAACGGGCCATGGTGTCGCTCTCCCCTTGCGAGACCGTCTTCGCCTGCTCCGGGACCGCGGCATCGTTCGACTCCGCGCGGCGGCCGAGGTCGCGCGCGAGGGCGCGGAGTCGCGATATGAGAGCCTCGTGCGGTTCGAGCTGGCCAGAATGGGGCTCGACGACCTCGATCTGCAGGTCGACGTCTGCGACGACGAGGGGTACTGGATCGGGCGGTTCGACCTTGTGGACCGGGCCCGGAAGCTCATCATCGAATACGACGGCGAGCAGCATCGAACGGATCGCGCCCAGTACCTGAAAGACCTCCGTCGACTCGAACGGGCGCGAGAGGCCGGCTATCGGATCCTGCGTCTGCACAAGGAGGACTTTCGGCCGGAGCGGTTGGTCGCGACACGGCGGCGACTGTGCGAGTTCCTCGGTCGCGCTCCGGTGCCGATCGCCCCGCACCTGGCGAGGTTCTTCGTGGAGTGTTGATGGGAGCGCGGGAGCGAGAGCCGCATCGAGCCGAAACCCTGAAGGGAACGGCGTCGAGAGCCGACTCCAGAACCGAGCCGGGTGCGGACCGTGGCCAAGCCAGGCCAAGCCGAGCTGAGCCAGGCCAAGCCAAACGTGGCCGACCCGACCCGAACCGAGCCGGCCCCGGTCAGGTGCTGGCCGGGGCCGGCGGGAGGCCGCTCGACGGAGCCCCGGCTCTGACCCCGCCCGGCCCATGGGCTACGCTGCGAGCGCTCGATCCGAGATCGACTCCCGCGCTTCGATGCGGCCGTCGACCACCGTCACGAGCTCATCGAGGGCGGCCGAGTGCACCAGATCGTGTGTGACCAGCAGCGTCGCCGTGCCGCGCTCGTGGGCGAGTCGGGCGATGAGCGCCATGATCTCGGCGCCCCGCTCCTGGTCGAGCGCACTGGTCGGCTCATCGATCAGCAGCACATCAGGATCGTGCACCAGTCCCCGGGCGATTGCGACGCGCTGCCGCTGCCCGCCGGACAGCTGGCTGGGGCGTTTGTCTGCGTGATCGGAGAGCCCGACCGCATCGAGCAGTTCGTCCGTCCGGGCGCGGATCGCGGTCCGGCGGGCGGAACGGGCGGCGCGGCTGCCGCCCAGCTCGGCCATGGCGAACAGCTGCTCGCGGGCGGTGAGGGACGGGATCAGGTTCGACTGCTGGAACACGATCCCGATGCGTTCGCGGCGCAACGCGGTCGCCTCCTTCGCCGAGAGCGCAGCCGCGTCGATGGCTTCCGCACCGTCGCCGATCAGCACGCGCCCGGAATCGGGGCGGATCAGCGTCGCGGCGACCGCGAGCAGGCTGGATTTGCCGGAGCCGGACGGTCCCGTGATCCCGACCACGGAACCCGAGCGGGCAGTGAGCGAAACGCGATCGACCGCCGTGATCCGGCTGTCGCCGTCCGGGAAGGTGAGGGTGATGTTGTCGAGCTGGATCATCGGTGGCTCCCGAGTGCGGTGAGGGGGTCTGCTGAGGTCACGGAACGGAGTGCGAACGCGGCGCCGGCGAGACCGAGCGCCGCCATGATCACGGCGGGGAGCGCCGTGGTGAGCGGGCTGAGCAGGAAGGGCAGGGCGCCTCCGGCCAGCGTGCCGAGCCCGACGACGAGAGCGAGACCGACGCCGATGCCGAGCACGAGCACCACGAGCGCCTGGCCGAGCGCGTCGCGCACGAGCGAACCGGTGGTCGCACCGAGCGCCTTCAGCACCGCGATGTCACCGGCCCGCTGCATGGTCCAGACGGTGAAGAACGCGCCGACCACGAGCGCCGAGATGCCGAAGAGCATGGCGATCATGAGGCCGAGCGATCCGATCTCCGACTTGAACGTCTCGAGCGCGCCGAGGCTGGTGAGCGTCGGCTGGGCGACGGTCTTCGTCGACGACGCCACCGCGTCCCAGTCGGGGGATCCCGACACGGCGAGCACGGTGACCGCGTCGCCGCCGGACCCGCCCATGCGCTCGGAGGCGGTCTGCCATGAGGCCGGGGTCATCGCGACGACCGGCGTGTGGCTGTACCAGGCTTCTCTGCCGACCTTCGACACGCGGTACACGGACCCGGCGACCGAGATCCGGTCGCCGACCGAAGCCCCGAGATCCTTCGCCGCGCCTGCCGACAGGCCGACCTCGTCGTCCTTCGCGGGCGCGAGTCGGGTGAGGTCGGTGCGTTCGCCGCTCCCGGACTGCGCGGGGAAGCCGAACAGCGCGACTCCGACCGGGGACCCGCTCGACGTCGCCGAGGAGCCGGCCGAGCCGGATGCGCCCGCGGAACCGGCCGAGCCGGCCGGGCCGGCCGGGCCGGCCGGGCCGGCCGAGCCGACAGATTCGCTGCCGCTGCCCGTCCCGCCGAGCTGCGCCCGGCCCTGCGCGATTCCGACCGGCAGCACCGACGAGACACCGGGGGCGTCGCGCCAGTCCTGCACGGCCTTCGCATCGATCTCCGAGGTGCCGAACGACGGCGACCCCGAGGCGGGATCCTGCAGCACCAGTCGATCTCCGGGCAGCCCCAGCACCGCAGAGACGTTCTGCGAGGCGAGGCCGCCGGTGAGACCGGCGAGGAACCCGACGAGGAGGGTGATGAGGGCGACGACGGCCCCGATGAGCAGGAACCGTCCGCGGGCGAACCGCAGGTCTCTCCAGGCGACGAACACGAGTTGCTTCCTTCCGGCCGCGCGATGCGAGCGGCACCATTCCAGGCTCCTCGCGTCGAGGGCCGGCGTCATCGCCGCTTCGGTCGGTCTTGCCGCGTCGAAAGGCGGGGTCCCGTTCCAACTTTCGGAGGATGCGCAGCCGCTGCGCCCCGCCTACGCTGGAGGTCCATGGCCCACGCGACTCTCACCCCCGTGTTCGTCGGGCTCCGCGTCGGCCTGCACGTGCTGCTCGTGGGGCTCGCCGCGTTCGCCGTCGTGCCCGGCTTCGTCACCGAGCGCGCGAGCGCGCCCTGGGCGCTGCTCATCGCGGTCCTCTTCGTCGCCGTCTACGCGGGGGCGTGCTGCTCCCCAGAAGACGGGTGCCCGCGACGCTCTGGGTGGCCGCCCTCACCCTGCTGTGGGCGGTGCTCGTCTGGCTCGCGCCCGAGGGGGCCTACCTCGTGTTCCCGCTCTTCTTCCTCTACCTGCACGTGCTGCCCGGCGCGGGCGGGATCGTCGCCGTCATCGCGTCGACCGCGATCGCGATCCTCGCGCTCGGCCTGCACCTCGGGTTCAGCATCGGCGGGGTCATCGGCCCGCTCGTGGGCGCGGGAGCCGCGATCCTCATCGGACTCGGATACCGTGCGCTCGCCCGCGAAGCCGCCGAACGGCAAGAACTGGTCGACGAACTGCTGCGCACCCGCGAACGGCTCGCGGCGACGGAGCGCGAGCAGGGCGCGCTCGCGGAACGATCCCGCCTCGCACGCGAGATCCACGACACCGTCGCGCAGGGCCTGTCGAGCATCCAGATGCTGCTGCACGCCGCCGAACGCGACGATCCCGACGGCGCGGGCGCCCGGTACGTGCGGCTGGCCCGCGACACGGCGGCCGACAGCCTCGCCGAGACCCGTCGATTCATCCGCGAACTCGCACCGCCCTCCCTCGACGACGGCTTCGCCGCGGCGCTCCGGCGCCTCGCCGAGGATCAGAGCCGCCGCTCGGGCCTTGCGATCGCGGTCGAGACGCCCGACGAACTGCACCTGCCGATGAGCACGCAGACCGCGCTGCTGCGGATCGCTCAGGGCGCGGTATCGAACGTCGTGCGGCACGCGGCTGCGGGTCACGCGAAGATCGTGGTCGAGGCGTTCGACGGCCGGGTCTCGCTCACCGTGCAGGACGACGGCGTCGGCTTCGACCCGGAGCACGTCGCCACCGGCAGCGGGTCCGGCGACAGCTTCGGCCTGCGCGCCATCGCCGAGCGCGCCCGGCAGCTCGGCGGCACCCTCGCCGTGGAGTCCGCGCCCGGTCGCGGCACCCGTCTCTCCGTCACCCTCGAAGGGAACGACACGTGATCCGCATCGTGCTCGCCGACGACCACCCCGTGGTACGCGCCGGCATTCGGGCCCTGCTCGAGGGCGACCCCGAACTCGAGATCGTGGGTGAGGCCGCGACGCCCGACGAAGCGGTCGCGCTCGCCGCCGCCGAACGCCCCGACGTCGTCCTCATGGACCTCCAGTTCGGGCAGGACCAGACGGGCGCCGACGCGACCCGCAGGATCCGCGCCCTCGCCGGCGCGCCGGCGGTGCTGGTGCTCACCAACTACGACACCGACGGCGACATCCTCGGCGCGGTCGAGGCCGGTGCCAGCGGCTACCTGCTCAAGGACGCTCCGCCCGCCGAACTGATCGCCGCGGTCCGCGCGGCCGCGGCGGGGGAGAGCGCGCTCGCGCCGGCCATCGCCGGACGGCTGCTGGCCCGGATCCGCACCCCGCAGGCGAGCCTCAGCGCCCGCGAGACCGAGGTGCTCCGCCTCGTCGCCGACGGCGAGAGCAACAGCGCGATCGCGGCCAGGCTGCACATCTCCGATGCCACCGTGAAATCGCACCTGGTGCACATCTTCTCGAAGCTCGGCGTCTCCTCGCGCACGGCCGCCGTCGCGACCGCGCGCGACCTCGGCGTGCTGCGGTAGCCGGCGCTCGTCGGCGCGCACGGATCGCGCCGATATCGCGCCTGCCGCGCGGTGCGGAAGGCCGCACGCGCACCTGACGCGAGGCCCGGGAATGCGAGGCCCGGGAACGCGAGGCCCGGGAATGCGAGGCCCGGGAACGCGAGGCCTGGAACGCGAGCAGGGCCCCGGCCGAAGCCGGGGCCCTGCTCGCGGACGAACCTCGGGTCAGAACTGGTTCATCGTGTTGTCCTTGCCGCCGGCCTTGAGGGCCGCGTCACCGGCGAAGTACTCCTTGTGGTTGTCGCCGATGTCGCTGCCGGCCATGTTCTGGTGCTTGACGGTGGCGATGCCCTGGCGGATCTCCTGGCGCTGCACGTCGCGGACGTAGGTCAGCATGCCCTCGTCGCCGAAGTAGCCCTTCGCGAGGTTGTCGGTCGACAGCGCCGCCGTGTGGTACGTCGGCAGGGTGATGAGGTGGTGGAAGATGCCGGCGCGGGCCGAGCCGTCGCGCTGGAACGTGCGGATCTTCTCGTCGGCGATGCGGGCGAGCTCGGTCTCGTCGTACTCGACGCTCATCAGCTTGTCGCGGTCGTAGGCCGAGACGTCGGCGCCCTCCTCGACGAGCTGGTCGAAGGCCTGCTGGCGGAAGTTGAGGGTCCAGTTGAACGACGGGCTGTTGTTGTAGACCAGCTTCGCGTTCGGGACGACCTCGCGGATGCGATCCACCATGCCGGCGATCTGCTCGACGTGCGGCTTCTCGGTCTCGATCCAGAGCAGGTCGGCGCCGTTCTGCAGCGAGGTGATGCAGTCGAGCACGACGCGATCCTCGCCGGTGCCCTTGCGGAACTGGTAGAGGTTCGAGGCGAGGCGCTTCGGGCGGAGCAGCTTGCCGTCGCGCTTGATCACGACGTCGCCGTTGCCGAGCTCCGCCTCGGAGATCTCCTCGACGTCGAGGAACGAGTTGTACTGGTCTCCCAGATCGCCGGGGGTGTTCGTGACGGCGAGCTTCTGGGTGAGGCCGGCGCCGAGCGAGTCGGTGCGGGCGACGATGATGCCGTTGTCGATGCCGAGCTCGAGGAAGGCGTAGCGGACCGCGTTGATCTTCGCGATGAAGTCCTCGTGCGGCACGGTGACCTTGCCGTCCTGGTGGCCGCACTGCTTCTCGTCCGAGACCTGGTTCTCGATCTGGATCGCGCAGGCGCCCGCCTCGATCATCTTCTTGGCGAGCAGGTAGGTGGCCTCGGGGTTGCCGAAGCCGGCGTCGATGTCGGCGATGATCGGCACGACGTGGGTCTCGTAGGTGTCGATCTGCGACTGGAGGAACTCGACCGCGGTCTCGTCGCCGGCGGCGCGTGCGTCGTCGAGCTGGGTGAAGAGCAGGTCGAGCTCGCGGGCGTCGGCCTGGCGGAGGAAGGTGTAGAGCTCCTCGATGAGCGCGGGCACGGCGGTCTTCTCGTGCATCGACTGGTCGGGCAGGGGCCCGAACTCGGAGCGGAGGGCGGCGACCATCCAGCCCGAGAGGTACAGGTAGCGCTTGTTGGTCGTCTTCAGGTGCTTCTTGATCGAGATCAGCTTCTGCTGGCCGACGAAGCCGTGCCAGACGCCGAGCGACTGGGTGTAGACCGAGGAATCCTCGTCGTACTCGGCCATGTCGCGGCGCATGATGTCGGCGGTGTACTGAGCGATCTCGAGGCCGGTCCGGAAGCGGTTCTGGGCCCGCATGCGAGCGACGTGCTCGGGGTTGATCGCATCCCAGCCGGAACCGTTCTGGTCTTTCAGGCCCTGTGCGGCTTCGATGTCGTTCTGGAACGCGGTCATGATGACTCCTTGACGGTGGATCTTCGGTGATTGATTCCACAATGACCGAGCCGGAGCGGCCGAATCGGCCATTTCGGGGGTGAAGATTCGGCGTATTTCTGCTCGACGGAAAATATCCGGGTTGCGAAGTGGCCCAAGAGCGGATTCCGGCCGCACTAGGATCGCGGCATGAGCGGACTCTCGGATCGGGCGCAGCTGCGACTGCGGTGGGGGATCGCGGTCCTCCTGGGGATCGTCGCGGGCGCGAGCGCGGGCCCGGCGCTCGGCCTCGCCGCGGGGCTGCTCGCGGGCTGGGGCGCGCTCGCCTGCGTGAGCACCGTCTGGGCGCTGCTGCAGGTGTGGCCCATGGACGCCGAGGCGACGCGAGCGCACGCGACGGCGGAGGATCCGGGCCGGCGCATCGCGCGCCTCATCGCCATCGCGGGCAGCGTCGTGAGCCTGGCCGCCGTCGTGATCGTGATGATCCAGGCGCGGCACGCGAGCGGGGCCGAGACGTACTGGCTCGCGGGTATCGCCGTGGTCAGCATCGTGGCGTCGTGGGCGCTGATCCAGGTCAACTACCTGCTGCACTTCGCCCGCAGCTACTACGAGGATCGCGGCGACGGCGAGATCAAGCGGGGCATCGACTTCAACCAGCAGGAGCCACCGGAATACACCGACTTCGCCTACTTCTCCATCGGACTCGGCATGACCTACCAGGTCGCCGACACGAACGTGACGCGCAACGAGATCCGTCGCATCGTGATCGCGCAGACGACGCTCGCCTATCTCTTCGGCGCGGGGATCCTCGCGACCGTCATCAACCTGGTGTCGGGCCTCGGCTGACCCGGGGCGCCCCGGCTCGGCGCGGCCGCGCGACACGCCCCGGGCGGCGGCGGGCGTCGCCGTGTGAGGATGGAGGCGAACCGGATCGACGGCAGCGAGGGAGCACCGGAATGCACGACACCCAGCAGTGGATCACCGACGGCGGCATCGAGACCGCGCTTGTCGATCGTCTGGGGCAGGACCTGCCCGAGTTCGCCGCGTTCGTCCTGCTCGACAGCGCCGAAGGGCGTCGGGCGCTGCGCGAGTACTACGCGCCGTTCATCGAGCTCGCGGACGCGTCGGATCTGCCGATCGTGCTCGACACCCCGACCTGGCGGGCCAACCCCGACTGGGGCGAGCTGCTCGGTGCCGACGATGCGCGGCTCGAGCGGATCAACGAGGACGCGGCGGCGTTCGTGCGCGAGGTCGCCGACGAGATCGCGCCCGACGCGGAGGTGGTCGTGAACGGGTGCGTCGGTCCGCGTTCCGACGAATTCGAGGCCGAGCGGCGCATGACGGCCGAAGAGGCCCAGCGGTACCACGCGCCCCAGGTCGCCGCGCTCGCGGCGGCCGGTGCGGATCGGATCACCGCGGTGACGGTGCTCGACGCGGCCGAGGGGATCGGGGTGGCCCGAGCGGCGATGGCGCTCCGCGTACCCGCGTTCGTGTCGTTCACGGTCGGAGGAGACGGGCGCCTGGCCGACGGCTCTTCGCTCTCCGAGGCCATCGCCGAGGCCGATGCGGCGACCGGGGGCGGTATCGAGGGGTACCTCGTCAATTGCGCGCACCCCTCGGAGGTGGCCGAGGGCCTGCGCGACGGTTCCGCCGCGCTGAGCCGGATCGCCGGATTCCGGTTGAATGCCGCGCGCGAGGGCGACGACGGACCAGGCGACGAGCCGACGGCGTTCGCCGCCGGCGTGCTGGCGCTGCGGGCTCTCGCCCCGAACGCACGGGTCTTCGGCGGCTGCTGCGGTACCGATGCACCGCACCTCGACGCACTCGCAGGACTCCTGCGGGGCACTCCCGCTTCGAGTCGCTAGGCTGTCCGGGTGACTGATCCGCTGATTCCCGAGCTTGTCGAGACCGAGGTCGAGGTACCGGAGCGCAATCCGCACCTGGTGCCGTGGATCACGGTCGGCGCGATCGCCGTCGTCGCGATCGTCGTCTCGATCCTCCTGGTGACCTTCGGTCGGGCCGAGAGCATCGCCCCCACCGCAGCTCCGAAGCCGTCGACGTCCCAGACCTCCTCGCCGTCGCCGTCCACGACGCCGAGCGAGACGCCGACGCCGACCGAGACGCCCAAGACCGATGACGTGCCGGTCGTCACCATGGGGCCGTCGCAGAAGCTCGCGATCGAGCCCTGGGGCGTGCAGGCGCAGCTGTCGAACAAGTTCGGCAGTTCGCAGTACGCCATCGACGCGCAGCAGAATCTCGTGCTGACGTCGCCGCTCATCGAGAAGCTGCCCGAGTCCTGCGCGGCCATGCGCAAGCAGTTCGGCATCACGAAGGGCACCGACGGCAAGTACGTGGTGCTGCGGCCCGGCGAGAAGTGCGCCGAGGCGCCCGAACTGTACGACGAGATCTGGGGTCAGCTGGCCGAGACCGTCAAGACGATCAAGCCGCTCTGAGCGTGGCCCCCGCGGCCGAGCGGCGCTACTTCGTGGCCGCGAACAGCGCGGGCCAGAGCGCGACGGCCAGCGGGTACCCGACGAAGCTCACGATGTCGAGGATCCAGTGCGCCACGACGAGGGGGAGCGCCCGGCCCCACCGCTGATAGCACCAGCCGAAGACGAGGCCCATCACGACGTTCCCGATGAAGCCGCCGAAGCCCTGGTACAGGTGGTAGGTCCCGCGCAGCAGCGCGCTCGACACGACCGTGGCGACGGGGCCGACGCCGAGGCGCTTGAGCCGCTCGAAGAGGTACGCGACCACGATCAGCTCCTCGGTCAGCGCCGCCTTGAGCGCCTGCAGGACGAGGACGGGGACGGCCCACCACACGGCATCCAGTGCGGTCGGGATCACGGTCGCGTTGATCCCGATGGCCTTGGCGACGACGTAGAACGCGAGCCCCGGGATCCCGATCGCCGCGGCGAGCAGGACTCCGCCGCCCGCCTCGCGCCCCCACCAGGGGCCGCGGAGCGAGCTCGAACCGCGGACGGGAGCGCCGAGCCCGAGCGCGCCCAGGTGTGGAGCCCGCTCGCGCCAGAGCAGGAATGCGACGAGCGCGACCGGCGCCAGGCCGAAGCCGAATGAGAGCAGCTGGTAGATCAGGTCGAACAGGGGTCGCTCGTCGAGGGGTGAGTTGATGGTCGCGGTCTGCGAGGACAGCGCGGTCTCGCGGCTCAGCCGCTCGACGATCGCGACGATCGCGTAGACCGCCGAGGCTCCGAGCGAGAGCGCGAGCACGATGGCGATCTCCCAGCGGAGCCGGGCTGGGGAGCGCTGCGAGTCGAGGGACCCCGGAGCGCGTTCGGAGAGTTCCACGCGCCCAGCGTAGTGGCGGGGAAGCTCGGCGAATCCGTGGCGACTGTTCGATGTCCACAAAACCGTCTGCGCATTCTGGCGGAGCTATTGTGGCTTCCCCGGCTTTCGTCACGATTGGGTCGCGATTCGCGCGCGTTGGCCGTTTGTCCAGACGCCTTCCGATTAGGCTCTGGTCGGTTGAACTCCGCGGAGTGCGATGGGGCGTTCTCGACGTCCGGGGCACCTCCGCGGAACCTGAACAAGGAGGAATATCTTGAAGCGAACTCGGATCGGCCTCGGGCTCATCGCCCTCGCCGCAGCGGGCTCACTTGCACTCGCGGGCTGCTCGTCGTCGAGCACCGGCGGAGACAAGGGATCGACGCCCAAGGGCGACGCGTCGGCCATCATCACCGCGAACGGATCGGAGCCGGAGAGCGGCCTGATCCCCAGCGACACCAACGAGGTGGGCGGCGGAAAGATCCTCGACGCGATCTTCGCCGGCCTGGTGTACTACGACGCGAAGGGCAAGCCCCAGAACGACGTGGCGGAGTCCATCGACACCAAGGACTCGAAGGTCTTCACCATCAAGCTGAAGGCCGATCAGAAGTTCACGAACGGCGACCCGGTCGACGCCGACTCGTTCGTCAACGCGTGGAACGACGCCGCGAAGCTGTCGAACGCGCGCAAGAACTCGAGCTGGTTCTCCAACATCGAGGGCTTCGACGACAAGAAGGACGCGAAGCTCTCGGGCCTGAAGGTCGTCGACCCGACCACCTTCGAGGTCACGCTGAAGGCGGCGCAGTCCGACTTCCCGCTGCAGCTCGGCTACTCGTCGTTCTACCCGCTGCCCAAGTCGGCGTTCGACGCCAAGGGCAACGTGACCAAGGAGTTCGGCCAGAACCCGATCGGCAACGGCCCCTACAAGGTCGCGGCCAACGGCTGGGTGCACAAGCAGAAGATCGACCTCGTCAAGAACGACGAGTACAAGGGCGATCGCGCACCGAAGAACGGTGGCGTGACCATCAAGTTCTACGACTCGCAGGACGCGGCCTACGCCGATCTCCAGGGCGGTCACCTCGACGTGCTCGACGCGATCCCGGACTCGGGTCTCGCGACCTTCCAGACCGACCTGGGCGACCGCGCGGTCAACCAGCCGGCCGCGATCTTCCAGTCGTTCACGATCCCGTCCCGCCTGCCGCACTTCAGCGGCAAGGAGGGCGAGCTGCGCCGCGCCGCCATCTCGATGTCGATCAACCGCGACCAGATCACCGACAAGATCTTCTACAAGACCCGCACCACCGCGACCGACTGGTCGTCGCCGGTCATCGACGGATACAGCAAGAACCTCAAGGGCGGCGACGTCCTGAAGTACGATCCGAAGAAGGCCAAGGAGCTGTGGGCCGAGGCCGACAAGATCTCCAAGTGGTCGGGCAAGTTCCAGATCGGCTACAACGCCGACGGCGGCCACCAGGGCTGGGTCGATGCCGTGACCAACGACATCAAGAACTCGCTGGGCATCGACGCCTCGGGCGCTCCGAACCCGCTGTTCGGTGACTTCCGCCAGTCGATCACCGACCGCAAGATCCAGACCGCGTTCCGCTCGGGCTGGCAGGGCGACTACCCGGGTCTCTACAACTTCCTGGCTCCGCTGTACAAGACCGGCGCATCCTCGAACGACGGCGACTACTCGAACCCCGAGTTCGACAAGCTGCTCGAAGAGGGTCTGGCCGAGAAGGACGTGAAGGCCGCGAACGACAAGTTCCACCAGGCGCAGGAGGTCCTGAACAAGGACCTGCCCGCGATCCCGCTGTGGTACTCGAACGTCTCGGGTGGCTACGGTACCGGCGTCGAGAACGTCACCTTCGGGTGGAACTCGGTCCCGCTGTACTACGAGATCACCAAGACGGCCGCGAAGTAACGCCGCCTGATGAGGCCCCGGGCGCACCCGCCCGGGGCCTCACCCCGTCACGCCGCACCCGGCAGACCAGACGGGCCACAAGCCCGGCGCAGCGCAGACATCGACGTCTGGAATTCGTTTTGCGCCCCGACTGCGAGAGAATACGCAACATGTCTACTCAGTTCGATCGGGGGAGGGGATCAGTTACATGCTGAGATACGTCCTCTTCCGGATCCTGCAAACGATCCCGGTGCTCCTCGGCACCACCTTCCTGATCTACTTCATGGTCTTCGCCATGCCCGGCGATCCGGTACTCGCGCTGTTCGGCGACAAGACGCCGAGCCCCGAAGTGCTCGCGCAGATCAAGCACCAGTACCACTTGGATCAGCCCTTCATCGTCCAGTACCTCCTGTACATCGGCGGCATCTTCCGCGGCGACCTCGGCATGACCTTCTCGGGCCAGCAGGTCAGCGAGGTGCTCGCGACCACCTTCCCGGTGACCATCCGCCTCGCCCTCATGGCGATCGTGATCGAGCTCGTGCTCGCCATCTCGATCGGCCTCATCTCGGGCCTGCGCAAGGGCAAGTTCTTCGACAACATCAGCCTCATCATCGGCCTGATCATGATGAGCGTGCCGATCTTCGTGATCGCGTTCGTCGGCCAGTACTTCCTCGGCATCAAGTGGCCCATCTTCCGCACGACCGTCGGACCGGGTGCTCCGTTCCAGGACCTGATCCTGCCGGCGCTCGTGCTCGGCATCTCGCTCTACGCGACGAGCATGCGCCTCACGCGCGCCTCGGTCATCGACACGCTGAACCAGGACTTCGTGCGCACCGCGTATGCCAAGGGCCTGAGCCGCGGCCGCGTCATCCCAGTGCACGTGCTGCGCAACTCGCTCATCCCGACGCTGACCAACACCGCCACCAACTTCGGCGTGCTCATGGTCGGCGCGACGATCACGGAGGGCATCTTCAACGTGCCCGGCGTGGGCAACACGCTGTTCCGCGCGATCAAGCTGGGCGAGAACACCACCGTGGTCTCGTTCGTCACGGTGATGGTGCTCATCTACCTCTTCGTCAACCTCTTCGTTGACCTGCTCTACGCCGTGCTCGACCCGAGGATCCGTTATGCCTGAGTCCACGACCCCCAAGCTCGAACACTACGTAGCCCCGGTCGACGAGACCCCGGTCGCCGCGGTCGACGCGCCCCAGCTCGACGAGCGCCGCTCCGGCCTCTGGATCGACGCCTGGCGCGACATCCGCAAGCGCCCGATGTTCTACATCTCGGCCGCGCTCCTGCTCGTCGTGCTCGCCGCGGCGTTCTTCCCGCAGTGGTTCACCTCGGTGGACCCGACCAAGTGCGACCTCGCCCTGAGCCTCAACGGCCCCAGCTCGGGTCACCCCTTCGGGTACAACCGTCAGGGCTGCGATATCTACTCGCGCGTGATCCACGGCACCTCGACCTCCCTGTCGGTGGGCCTCATCTCGACGCTGCTCGTCTTCGTGCTCGGCACGATCATGGGCGCGATCGCCGGCTTCTTCGGCGGCTGGGTCGACGCGGTGCTCTCGCGCATCGGCGACATCTTCTTCTCGATCCCCTACATCCTCGCGGCGGTCATCGTCATGGGCATGTTCAAGGAGTTCCGCAACATCTGGACCATCTCGCTCGCCATCGGCCTGTTCGCCTGGGCGTCGAGCGCGCGCGTGCTGCGCGCCGAGGTGCTGCGCGTGAAGCCGTCCGACTACGTCACCGCGTCGAAGGCGCAGGGGCTCGGACCGTGGAAGACCCTGTGGCGCCACGTCCTGCCGAACTCGATGGCCCCGATGATCGTCGTCTCGACGCTCTCGCTCGCGGCGTCGATCGTGGCGGAGGCCTCGCTGTCCTTCCTGGGTGTCGGACTCGGCTCCGACGTCATGTCGTGGGGCAATGACATCTCGCAGGCGCAGGCCGACCTGCGTACCGCACCGATGAACCTCATCTACCCGTCCATCGCGCTGTCGGTCACGGTGCTCGCCTTCATCCTGCTCGGCGAGCTCCTGCGCGACGCGCTCGACCCGAAGGCGAGGGCGCAGCGATGAGCGAGCAGCAGCCGATCCTCAGCGTGCGCGACCTCAAGGTCGCGTTCGGTACGAAGAAGAAGCAGAACGAGGTCCTGCACGGCGTCGGGTTCGACGTCTACGCGGGCGAGACCGTCGCGATCGTCGGCGAGTCGGGCTCCGGCAAGTCGACCACCATGCACGCGGTCATCAACCTGCTGCCCGGCACCGGCAAGGTGACCGGCGGCTCGGTCCAGTGGAACGGGCGCGAGCTCGTCGGCATCGGGCGCAAGGAGATGGAGTCGATCCGCGGTCGCGAGATCGGCCTCGTGCCGCAGGATCCGATGTCGAACCTGAACCCGGTGTGGTCCGTCGGCTTCCAGGTCGAGGAGGCGATCCGTGCGAACGGCCTCGCCTCGGGCAAGAAGGCCGTGCACGCGCGCGCCGTCGAGGTGCTCGAGCAGGCCGGCCTGCAGAACGCCGAGCAGCGCATGAAGCAGTACCCGCACCAGTTCTCGGGCGGCATGAAGCAGCGCGCGCTGATCGGGATCGGCCTCGCCGCGAACCCCGAGCTGCTGATCGCGGACGAGCCCACCTCGGCGCTCGACGTGACCGTGCAGCGCGTGGTGCTGAACCACCTCGAGACGCTCACGAAGGAGCTCGGCACCGCCGTGGTCTTCATCACGCACGACCTCGGCCTCGCGGCCGAGCGCGCGGAGAAGCTCATCGTGATGTACAAGGGCAACATCGTCGAGTCGGGCCCGAGCCGCGAGATCCTGCAGAACCCGCAGCACCCCTACACCCGTCGACTGGTCTCCGCCGCCCCGAGCCTCGCCTCGCGTCGCATCGGCGCGGACGCGAGCCTGCCCGCGGCCCCCACCTCGACGTTCGACGTCGCGGCGCTGGCCGAGAGCACGGAGCGCAAGATCGGCGAGCCGCTGATCGAGGTCGAGGGCCTGCGCAAGGTCTACAAGCTGCGCAAGGGCAACTTCGGTTCCGAGGACTTCGTCGCGGTCGACAACGCGAACTTCACGATCAACCGGGGCGAGACCCTCGCGCTGGTGGGCGAGTCCGGTTCGGGCAAGTCGACGATCGCGAAGATGGTGCTCCAGCTCGAGGACCCGACCGCGGGAACGATCAAGATCGAGGGCCGCGACACGTCGAAGCTGAGCGGCCGCGAGCTGTTCAACCTGCGGCGCACCCTGCAGCCCGTGTTCCAGGATCCGTACGGCTCGCTCGACCCGCTGTACAACATCGGCAACACGATCATGGAGCCGCTGAAGATCCACGACGTGGGGGACGCGGCGAGCCGCAAGGCCCGCATGTACGAGCTGCTCGATCAGGTCTCGCTGCCGCGCGAGGTCGCGACCCGCTACCCGAACGAGCTCTCGGGCGGTCAGCGGCAGCGCGTCGCCGTCGCCCGCGGCCTGGCGCTCAAGCCCGACATCCTCGTGCTCGACGAGGCTGTGTCGGCGCTCGACGTGCTGGTGCAGGCGCAGATCCTCGATCTGCTCGCCGAGCTGCAGCGCGACCTCGGTCTGACCTACCTCTTCATCACGCACGATCTCGCGGTCGTGCGCCTGATCGCGGACCGCGTGTGCGTGATGCAGCAGGGCAAGATCGTGGAGCAGGCGACCACCGACGAGGTGTTCGAGAACCCGCAGCAGGACTACACCAAGAACCTGCTCGCGGCGATCCCGGGCGCGAACATCGAGCTGGGCGTGGCGTAGTCCGCCGCGCACCGGCGTCGCAGCGGGGCGGGATCCTTCGGGATCCCGCCCCGCTGTCGTATCCGGATACCGAAGTTGTCACGATTGCGACAACGCGGTTCGCGAGGGCGCGGACGGCTCGCTATGATCGGGCTGTCTCTCCGCGTGGCAACGTCGCCGTATCGATGCGTCGACGTGAATGCGGACCTAACTCATGTAATGGAGCAAGAGTGAAACTTTCACGGACTGGAACTGGCGCACTCGCACTCGTGGCCACGGGAGCGCTGCTGCTCACCGGTTGCGCGCAGGGCGGTGGCACGGGCGGCGGCGGTGCCGGCAGCGGGTCGATCACGGTGGGGACGACCGACGTCGTCACCGCGCTCGATCCGGCAGGCTCGTACGACAACGGCTCGTTCGCGGTGATGACGAACGTCTTCCCGATGCTGATGAACCACCCGATCGGCAAGTCCGAGGTGGAGCCCGACATCGCGACCTCGGCCGAGTTCACCTCGCCGACCGAGTACACGGTGAAGCTGAAGAAGGGGCTCAAGTTCGCGAACGGGCACGACCTCACGAGCTCGGACGTCAAGTTCACCTTCGACCGCCAGATCAAGATCGCCGACCCGAGCGGCCCCTCGAGTCTGCTCGCGAACATCGCGAGCGTCGACGCGAAGGACCCCGAGACCGTCGTGTTCCACCTCAAGGAGGGCAACGACCAGACCTTCCCGCAGATCCTCTCGACGCCCGCGGCGCCGATCGTCGACGAAGAGGTCTTCCCGGCCGACAAGCTCGCGAGCGATGACGAGATCGTCAAGGGCAAGGCCTTCGCCGGCCAGTACACGCTCGAGGCGTTCAAGAAGAACGAGCTCGCCTCCTACAAGGCCTACGACGGCTACCAGGGCATGTGGGGCAAGCCGAAGACCGCCAGCGTGAACGTCAAGTACTTCGCCAAGGAGCCGAACCTCAGCCAGGCCATCGAGACGAAGGCCGTCGACGTCGCGTTCCGCAGCCTGCCCGCGGCCGACATCGCGAAGTTCCGGAACACCAAGGGCCTGAAGATCGTGCAGGGCCCCGGCGGGGCGATCCGCTACATCGTCTTCAACTTCGAGACCCAGCCCTTCGGTTCGAAGACCCCGGAGGCCGATCCGAAGAAGGCGCTCGCGGTCCGTCAGGCCGCGGCCGATCTCGTCGATCGCGAGAAGATCGCCAAGCAGGTCTACGAGGGCACCTTCAGCCCGCTCTACAGCCAGGTCGCGCAGGGCTTCACCGGCGCCACCGAGTCGTTCAAGGGCGAGTACGGCGACAAGAAGGGCGGTCCCGACGCGGCTGCCGCCAAGAAGGCGCTCACGGACGCCGGCGTGCAGATGCCGGTCACGCTGAAGCTGCAGTACAACCCCGACCACTACGGCGACAAGTCGGCCGAGGAGTACGCGCTCGTCAAGCAGCAGCTCGAGGCGGACGGCGTGTTCAAGGTCGATCTGCAGTCGACCGAGTGGGGCCAGTACAGCGCCGACTTCCCGAAGGACGTCTACCCGGTGTTCCAGCTCGGCTGGTTCCCCGACTTCTCGGACGCGGACAACTACCTGAGCCCCTTCTTCACGAAGGGCGGCGGGTTCACGAACAACCACTACGCGAACGAGGAGGTCGACGCGCTCATCAAGAAGCAGCGCGCGGTCACCGACAAGGCCGAGCGGACCAAGGACATCGAGCAGATCCAGGATCTCGTGGCCAAGGACGCCCCGATCATCCCGCTGCTGCAGGGTGACCAGGTCGCGGTGACCGTCGACGGCGTCGACGGCGTCACCCTCGACGCCTCGTTCAAGTTCCGCCTGGGAACGCTGACGAAGAAGTAGTCGACGGCCGTGCACGGAGAGCGGAGCAGCATCGGATCGGTGCGGCTCCGCTCTTCGGGCGTGGCGGACGCATCTGCGCAGCACTGAAACAGCGATTTCGTTCATGACGACGCTCAACGCTCCCGCGGCCGAGGCCGCGTCACCGGGACCCGGCGCGGGCCCCGGCCGGAGGAAGTCCCGCGGCGGGGGAGGCGGCCTCGGCCGCTACATCGCCTGGCGGGCGGTCCTCATCGTTCCCACCGTGTTCATCCTCGTCACGATGGTCTTCCTGCTCATGCGGACCATCGGCGACCCGATCACCACCTCGATGGGCGGCAAGCTGCCTCCCGACGAGCTCGCGAAGCGGATCCACGAGGCCGGCTACGACCGGCCGATCATCGTGCAGTACTTCGAGTACCTCGGCCATATCTTCACGGGCGACTTCGGCACCACCATCAGCGACAAGCTGCCGGTCACCGAGGTCATGCTCACCTACGGCGCCGCGACCCTCGAGCTCGCGATCTACACGCTCATCGTGGCGTTCATCGTCGGTATCCCGCTCGGCATGCTCGCCGCCTACTACCGTGATCGAGGACCAGACGCCGGCCTGCGCGTGTTCGCGATCTTCACCTACGCGACGCCGGTGTTCTTCTCCGGCCTGCTGATGAAGCTCGTCTTCGGCGTCTGGCTGGGCTGGCTCCCGACGAGCGGCCGCGCCTCGGTCGGGACCGAGCTGCAGATCTCGCTGCTGCCCGACCCGAGCGGCATCTATCTGATCGACGCGCTCCGGCTCGGCGACCCGGCCGCCGTCGGAGACGTGCTCGCCCACGCGATCCTGCCCGCCCTCACGCTCGGCCTCATGACCGCGGGCGTGTTCCTGCGTCTCGTGCGCACGAACATGATCGGCACGCTCGGCAGGGAGTACGTCGAGTCGGGCCGTTCGCGCGGCGTACGGGAGTTCCGGCTCGTCACCAAGCACGCGTACCGTCCCGCGCTGATCCCGATCATCACCGTGATCGGCCTGCAGATCGCGATGCTACTGGGCGGTGCCGTGCTCACCGAGAGCACCTTCGAGTGGAAGGGGCTCGGCTTCCAGCTGGCCCACTACCTGAGCGCCCGCGACTTCATCGCGGTGCAGGGGATCGTGGCGCTGCTGGCCGTGATCGTCGCGCTGAGCAATTTCGTGGTCGACATCATCGCCGCGCTCATCGACCCGCGAGTGAGGTACTGAGATGACGACGGAAGCAATCCTGACGGCGCCCCGCCCCGCGAGCGGCAAGGATCGCGGCTGGCGCGGCTGGCCGATCATCAAGCAGCTGCGCCAGAGCGTCGGCCTGCAGCGGGGAATGCTCGTGACCGGTCTCGCGATCGTCGCCGCGTTCATCGTGCTCGCGGCGCTCGCCCCGCTCATCGCCCCGTTCGGGTTCAACCAGCTGTCCGGTCCCGGCGGCGACTTCGGGTCCCTCGAAGCGCCGTCGTCGACGCACCTCTTCGGGACGACGGTGGCCGGATACGACGTGCTGTCACGCGTCATCTGGGGTTCGCGCACGGCGCTGCTGGTCATCGTGATCGCGGTGCTCAGCTCGATCTTCGTCGGTACGCTGCTCGGGCTCGTCTCCGGCTACATCGGCGGAGCGCTCGACCGCGTGCTCACGGTCGTCACCGATGCGATCTACGCGTTCCCGTCGCTGCTGCTGGCGATCGTCATGTCGATCGTCATCTCCGGAGGCCAGTCGAGCCTGTGGGGCGGCATCTGGTCGGCGGCGCTGTCGATCACCGTGGTGTTCATCCCGCAGTACTTCCGGGTGGTGCGCAGCGAGGTCGTCCGCGTCAAGGCCGAGGCCTTCGTCGAATCGGCGCGCGTCGTCGGTGCGAGCCGCTGGCGGATCATGTTCACGCACGTGATGCGCAATTCGACGCGGTCGTTGCCGCTCGTGTTCACGCTGAACGCCTCGGAGGCGATCCTGACCCTCGCAGGTCTCGGCTTCCTCGGATTCGGCATCGAACCGAACTCCGCGGCGGAGTGGGGCTACGACCTGAACAAGGCCGTGAACGACGTGTCGAACGGGGTCTGGTGGACGAGCCTGTGGCCGGGCCTCGCGATCGTGCTGATCGTGCTCGGTCTGACCCTCGCGGGCGAGAGCCTCAACGACCTCGCCGATCCTCGGCTGCGCAGTCGCCGCCGGGCGAAGGCCGGCAGCGGCGCGGTCGCGGCGACCTCGGTCGGCGCGCTGCTCGCGGCAGAACCGGTTCGGGGTGCGGCCGGAGCCGCGCCCGCCGATGGAATCACGACGGACGAAGGGCGCGAGCGATGAGCGCGACGACGCGGAACGGCACCGGGACGGTGCTCGATATCCAGGACCTGGGCGTCACGTTCGCGACCGATCACGGCCCGGTGCGCGCGGTGGACGGCGTCTCGCTGTCGATCTCGCCGGGGCGCGTGCTCGCGGTCGTCGGCGAGTCGGGATCCGGCAAGACCGTGACCGCGCGGACCGTGCTCGGGCTGCTGCCCGAGACCGCCGTCTCGCAGGGCGCGGTCGTGCTGCGCACCCGCGACGGCTCGGCCACCAACGAGGTCCTGCGGCTCTCGGACGAGCAGCTGCGAGCGATTCGGGGACGCGATGTCGCCATGGTGTTCCAGGAGGCATCGACGGCGCTCAACCCCGTCTTCACGATCGGGTGGCAGATCGCCGAGGGGCTGCGGGCGCACGAGAAGCTCTCGAAGAAGGAGGCGCGCACCCGGGCGATCGAGGTCCTCGGCCGCGTCGGGATCCCGGATCCCGAGGAGCGCGTCGACTACTATCCGCATCAGCTGTCGGGCGGCCAGAAGCAGCGCGTCATGATCGCGATGGCGCTCTCGCTGAACCCCGGGCTCATCGTCGCCGACGAGCCGACCACCGCGCTCGACGTGACGGTGCAGGCGGAGATCCTGGACCTGCTGCGCAAGCTGCGGGACGAGTTCGGCATCGCGATCCTGCTCATCACCCACAACATGGGCGTCGTCGCCGACCTGGCCGACGATGTCGCGGTGATGTACCAGGGCGAGCTCGTGGAGCAGGCGCCGGTGGCGGAGCTCTTCGCGAATCCGCGCGAGCAGTACACGAAGGATCTGCTCGGCGCGGTGCTGCGGCTCGGCGACCGGAGCATCCGAACCCGATCCCGCGAGGTCGGTCCCGACGGCGAATCCGCTTCCGCGGACGCCCGTGGCGAGGTGCTCGTGGCGGCCCGGGGGCTGGAGATCCAGTACCCCGGCCGGCTCGGCCGACCGGGGTTCCTGGCCGTGCGCGGGGTCGACTTCGAGATCGCGGCCGGCGAGGTCTACAGCCTCGTCGGCGAATCCGGCTCGGGCAAGTCGACGATCGGTCGCGCCATCGCGGGGCTCACCACGGCGACCGGGGGTCGCTGCGGGTGCTCGGGCACGAGATGGTCGGGCTGAAGGAGCGCCGGTTCCGCGCGGCCCGTCGTGACATCGGGTTCGTGTTCCAGGACCCGGCGTCGAGCTTCAACCCCCTGCTGACCATCGCCGACAACGTCGCCGAGCCGCTCGTGGTGCATCGCATCGCGCGGAATCCGGCGGCGGCGCGGAAGCGCGTCGACGAGCTGCTCGAAGCGGTGCAGCTGCCGCGCAGCTACGGCGACCGGTTCCCGCACGAGCTCTCGGGCGGCCAGCGCCAGCGGGCCTCGCTCGCGCGCGGTCTCGCGCTCGACCCGAAGCTGCTGATCGCCGACGAACCGACCTCGGCGCTCGACGTGTCGGTGCAGGCCAGGGTGCTCGAGCTCTTCGCCGAGCTCCAGCGCGAGCTCGGCTTCGCCTCGCTGTTCATCACGCACGACCTTGCCGTGGTGGACGCGCTGGCCGATCGGGTCGGCGTGCTGTACCACGGGGAGCTCGTGGAGGTCGGCAGCTGCGCCGAGGTGCTCGGGGCGCCGACGCATCCCTACACGCAGCGGCTGCTGGCGTCGCTGCCCGTGCCGGACCCGGCGGAGCAGGCCGAGCGGCGCGAGGCGGCCCGCCGTGCTCGGGAGGCGCCCGGCGCCTAGAGCTTCGCGCATCGCCCTCGCGGCCCCCGCCCCGATCGTCCGGTATCCCGGACGGAGGAGGCGGGGGCCGCGTTGTTGCGGTCCCCGCGAGGGGATGGAATGGGATCACGCCGACCGGAGCGACGTCGCCCGGCCGCACGATCCGCGAGACGGATCACCACCACAGACCCCTGCGAAAGGACCGACCATGGCTCTTCCCGGCGCCCGCCCCGTCCGCGCCCCGCGCGGCACCGAGATCTCGGCCAAGAGCTGGCAGACGGAGGCTCCGCTGCGCATGCTCATGAACAACCTCGACCCCGAGGTCGCCGAGCGTCCCGACGACCTGGTCGTCTACGGCGGCACCGGCCGCGCCGCCCGCAGCTGGGAGGCGTACGACGCCATCACCGAGACCCTGCGCGACCTCGAAGAGGACGAGACCCTGCTCGTGCAGTCGGGCAAACCCGTCGGTGTCTTCCGAACCAACACGTGGGCACCCCGCGTGCTCATCGCGAATTCAAACCTCGTCGGCGACTGGGCGACCTGGCCCGAGTTCCGCAAGCTCGAGGCCGAGGGCCTCATGATGTACGGCCAGATGACCGCCGGGTCCTGGATCTACATCGGCACGCAGGGCATCCTGCAGGGCACCTACGAGACCTTCGCCGCCGCCGGCCGCAAGCTCCAGGGCCAGAAGCGCATCGAGACCGTCGAGGGCAAGGGCTCGCTCGCGGGCACCATCACCCTCACCGGCGGCTGCGGCGGCATGGGCGGCGCCCAGCCCCTCGCCGTCACCCTGAACGACGGCGCCTGCCTCATCGTCGACGTCGACAAGACCCGCCTCGACCGCCGCGCCGGCAAGCGCTACCTCGACGAGGTCGTCGAGGACCTCGACGAGGCGCTCGCCAAGGTGCAGCAGGCGAAGGACGAGAAGCGCGGCTGGTCCGTCGGCCTGGTCGGCAACGCCGCCGAGGTCTTCCCCGAGATCCTGCGCCGCCACCGGGCGGGCGAGGTCGCCATCGACCTCGTCACCGACCAGACGTCGGCGCACGACCCGCTGTCGTACCTGCCGATCGGCTACAAGGTCGAGGAGCGCCTCGAGCGCGCCGAGGCCGATCCCGAGCAGTTCACCAAGGACGCGCAGGCCGCCATGGCCGCGCACGTCAAGGCGATGGTCGAGTTCCAGGATGCCGGCGCCGAGGTGTTCGACTACGGCAACTCGATCCGCGACGAGGCCCGCAAGGGCGGCTACGACCGCGCCTTCGAGTTCCCCGGCTTCGTCCCGGCCTACATCCGGCCGCTCTTCTGCGAGGGCCTCGGGCCGTTCCGCTGGGCCGCGCTCTCGGGCGATCCGGAGGACATCGCGGTCACCGACGCCGCGCTCAAGGAGCTCTTCCCCGAGAACACGCACCTGCACAACTGGCTCGACGCCGCAGCGGAGCGCGTCGAATTCGAGGGCCTTCCCGCCCGCATCTGCTGGCTCGGCTACGGCGAGCGCCACCAGGCCGGCCTGCTCTTCAACCGCCTCGTGGCCGAGGGCAAGGTCAAGGCCCCGATCGTGATCGGCCGCGACCACCTCGACTCGGGCTCGGTCGCATCGCCCTACCGCGAAACCGAGGCCATGGCCGACGGCTCCGATGCGATCGCGGACTGGCCGCTGCTGAACGCGCTCACCGCGACCTCCTCGGGCGCGACCTGGGTGTCGATCCACCACGGCGGCGGCGTCGGCATCGGCCGCTCGATCCACACCGGGCAGGTCTCCGTGGCCGACGGCACGGAGCTCGCCGCCGAGAAGCTCGAGCGCCTGCTCACGAACGACCCCGGCATGGGCGTCATCCGTCACGTCGACGCGGGCTACGAGCGCGCGGCCGAGGTGGCCGACGAACGCGGCGTGCGCGTTCCGGTTACGCCGACCATCCGCAACCACGATCGCGCCTGGTAGGCGGTACCGCGCCGACGCCCGCTGAGTGCGTGAGCACAGCAGCCCCCGCTGATTGAGCGAGCGAATCGAGTCGAAATCGAGAGCATCGGTTCCGGCTCGCTTCGCTCGCTCCACCGTCTGAGAGAGTGATCCCATGAGCAACACCCTGCTGATCGACAACGTCGGCGAGCTGACCACGAACGATGACGCGCACGGCGGTCGCCTGCGCGACGCGGCCGTGCTGATCGAGGGCGATCGGGTGGCCTGGGTCGGCCCCGCTGCCGATGCGCCTGCGGCCGACGAGCGCTTCGACGCGGCCGGCCGGGCGGTGCTGCCGGGCTGGGTGGATTCGCACACGCACATGGTGTTCGCGGGGGACCGCACGGCCGAGTTCGAAGCGCGCATGGCCGGTGAGTCGTACGCGGCCGGCGGGATCAACGTGACCGTCGGCGCGACCCGGGCCGCGTCGGATGCCGAGCTGCGCGCGAACCTCGAGCGTCTGGTCGCGGAGGCCCGCCGGTGGGGCACGACGACGATGGAGACGAAGACCGGATACGGGCTCACCGTCGCCGACGAGCTGCGCTCGGCGGCGGTCGCGGCGGACGTGGTGGACGCGGTGACCTTCCTCGGCGCGCACGTGGTGCCCGCGGGCGCGGATGCGGGGGAGTACCTCGACCTCGTGACGGGCCCGATGCTCGACGCGGTCGCGCCGCACGTGAGCGCCGTCGACGTCTTCTGCGAGACCGGGGCATTCGACGAGGCCGCGTCGGCGCGCGTGCTCGAAGCCGCAGCCGATCGCGGGCTCGCGACCCGCGTGCACGGCAACCAGCTGGGGCACGGTCCCGGCGTGCGACTGGCCGTCGAGCACGGATCGCTGAGCGTCGATCATCTCGGCTTCCTCTCGGACGACGATGTCGAGGCGCTCGCCGCGTCGTGGTCGGGGTGGTCGAGCGGTTCCGGTCCCCGCGGCACGGTCGCGACGGTGCTGCCCGCGTGCGACCTGTCGACGCGGATGCCTCTGGCGCCGGCCCGCCGGCTCATCGACGCGGGCGCGCAGCTCGCGATCGCATCGAACTGCAACCCCGGTACCTCCTATACGAGCTCGATGGGCTTCTGCGTCGCGACCGCGGTCCTGCAGATGGGACTCACGATCCAGGAGGCCGTCCGCGCCGCCACCTTCGGAGGTGCGCTCGCCCTCGGAATGCACGAGGACGACTGGCTCGATCCCCGCGGCATCGCGCAGCCCGCGGTCGGTGCGGTCCGCGTCGGCGCTCGGGCCGACCTGCAGCTGCTCGACGCGCCGTCGGTCACCCACCTGGCCTACCGGCCGGGCATGCCGCTCACGGCGGCAGTCTGGCGCGCCGGGATCCGCGAGGTCTGAACGCGGGCCGTCGCCCGTGCAGAATGGAGCCATGACGGCTCTGAAGCGCGCGCTGCACGCCTATCCGATGGTCGCGGCCACCCTGCTCGTCGGGGTGGTCGGCCTCGTGCTCCTCGCCACCCCGGCGAGGCCGGCGGCTCCGGTCATCGTCGGCGTCTACGCCCTGCTGATCGCCGCCTGGCAGGCGGTCGGCATGATCCGCTCCCTGATCGGCGGCAAGGCGGGGCTCGATATTCTCGCGGTCACCGCGATCGTCGCCGCGGTGCTGGTCGGCGAGCCCTGGGCGGCGCTCGTCGTCGTGCTCATGCTGACCGGCGGCGAGGCGCTCGAAGACTACGCCGAGAATCGCTCGAAGCGGGAGCTCACCGCTCTGCTGCAACGCGCACCCCGGCAGGCCACTCGCGTCGTCGTGGACCCGGAGGCGTCGGGTGGCGAGCGTCTCGAGACCGTCGACATCTCCGACATCTCCGTCGGCGACGTCCTGCTGGTGCGCCCGGGCGAGCTCGTTCCCGTCGACGCGGTGCTGCTCGACGCGACGGCGCAGTTCGACGAATCCTCGCTCACTGGGGAGAGCCTGCCGGTGGAGCGCCAGACCGGTGAGAGGATCGCGAGCGGGGTCGTGAACGGTGCGGCGGCGATCCGGATGCGAGCCACCGCGCTCGCCGCCGACAGCCAGTACCAGCAGATCGTCGCGCTCGTGGCGGAGGCGCAGCAGAGCCGTTCCCGCACCGTCCGGCTGGCCGACCGCTATGCCGTGCCCTTCACCCTGCTGTCGCTCGCCATCGCGGGCATCGCCTGGGCGGTCAGCGGCGAAGCCGTGCGATTCGCCGAGGTGCTCGTGGTGGCGACCCCGTGCCCGCTGCTGATCGCCGCGCCGGTGGCGTTCCTCGGCGGGATGAGTCGTGCGGCGAAGTCGGGGCTCATCGTGAAGGGCGGCGGGACCCTGGAGCAGCTGGCACGCGTGCGATCCGCCGCCTTCGACAAGACGGGCACGCTCACGACCGGCCGACCGCAGCTGGAGCGCATTGTCGTCGCACCGGGGTTCGCCGAAGGCGAGGTGCTGCAGCTCGCCGCAGCCGCCGAGGTCTATTCCTCGCACGTGCTCGCGAGCGCGGTGGTCGAGGCCGCGAAAGCCCGGGGGCTCGCCGTGCTCGCCGTCGCGGAGGCCTCCGAGAGCGCGACCAACGGCGTGGCGGCCGAACTCGCCGCGGTGGCCGCTGCTGCGAACGGGGGCAGCGTCGCGCGTGCCGGTGGCGTCGTCCGCGTCGGCAAGCCGGCATGGGTCGCCGCAGCGGCGCCCGACCTGGTGCGGGTCGAGCTGGCGCCGGGCGAACTGGCCATCTACACGGCGCTGGACGACCGCTTCGCGGGGGCGATCGTGATGCGCGATCGCCTGCGCGACGAAGCGCCGGAGACGCTCGCCGAGCTCCGCGAGCAGGGCGTCGAGCGGATGATCATCGTGACGGGCGATGTCGCTGCGACGGCACGGCCGATCGGAGAGCGACTCGGCATCGACGAGGTGCACGCGGAATGCCATCCCGCCGACAAGGTCGGGATCGTGGCGCACGTGCAGCCGCGGCCCCTGCTCATGGTCGGCGACGGGTTGAACGACGCACCGGTGCTGGCCGCGGCGGACGTCGGTTTCGCGATGGGCGCTCGCGGTGCCACCGCCGCGAGCGAATCCGCGGACGTGGTCAACCGCTTCGACCGGATCTCGGGTGTCGCCGGCGCGGTGCGTATCGGACGCGACACCGTGCGCATCGCGATGCAGAGCATCTGGCTGGGCATCGTCATGAGCGTCGCGCTGATGCTCGTCGCGGCGTTCGGCTTCCTGCCCGCCCTGCTCGGAGCCTGGCTGCAGGAGGTCGTCGATCTCGCGGCGATCCTGGGCGCGCTGCGGGCGATCTCGCCTCGACGGGCCCGCTAGCTCCTGCGAGATCAGGTCCGTTTGGGGCAGGCTCGGGCTGCGGGGTACAGAATTCTGCGCCTCCATCGGGAGGACTTCCACCCCGCGAGCATCGCACGGAGGCGTGAACGGCTCTGCGCGTTCCCGGGCAGGGCACCGCGGGCGCTCCCTGCGAACCTGGTGCGGCGTTGTACGGAGTCGTGAGGAGCCGCGCGTGAGGTCCGGCCGCGCCGTACTGCCCGGACTACACTCGCGCGCTTCGCCCGTGGATGCGGGTCGAGAGGGTCTCCGCCGTGCGGCGTACCTCCGCTGCGAGACCGGGGTAGGCGTCGTCGGGGACCCGAGACTCCGAGAAGGTGACCGCGATGGCGGCGACGGGCCAGCCGCGGTGATCGAGCACGGGGACGCCGACCGAGGCGAGGCCCGCGGTGACCGATCCGCGTTCGAGCGCGTAGCCGCGCGTGCTCGTGTCGTCCAGCACGGTGCGCAGACGGGAGTACCGGTCGATCCCCTCGAGATCCTCATGGCGGTGCACGAACGACTCCCGGTCGGGGAACAGCGCGCGCACCTGCGCTTTCGGGAGGGCCGCGAGGATCGCCCTGCCGCTCGCGGTGAGCTGCAGCGGCAGACGCACATCGACGTCGGTGATGAGCGGGGGAGAACCGGGCGCGCGCTCCTCGATCACGTAGAGCACGTCGCGGCCGTGCGGTACCGCGAGGTGGCCGCTCATGCCGAGCCGGTCGACGAGTCCGGCGAGCAAGGGGCGGCCGATCCGGGTGAGCGGTTCCTGTCGAGCATAGGCCGAGCTCAGCTCGACGGCGGCGAGGCCGAGACCGTATCGGCGTTCCTCGGGCAGGTGCATCACGAACCCGTGCTCCTGCAGCGTCGCCAGCAGGTGGTAGACGGTGGATCGCGGCAGACCGAGCTGGGTCGCGATCATGCTCGCGGCCATGGGCCCGCGAGAGCTCGCGAGCAGGCTCAGGATCCGCAGGGTCTGATCCGCTGCGGGAACCTTCGGCGAATCATCCGACATCGTTCGTCCTCTCGATCACTGTTCCCCCAGTGCGGACCCCGGCGCGACCTCGGCCGCTGCGGACAGTCTGCACGCAGCGGCCGAGCATCAGGACAGCGGCGCGCCGAGCGCGCCCTCGACCGCCTCGAGCACCGCGCCGTTCTCGACGAACCGGTGCGCGGCCGCAATGGTCGGCGACAGGAAAGCGTCGGTGTCGGGTGCGGAGATCTCGGTGCGGAACAGCGCGTGCACCGCGGCCGTCGCCGGCGCCGGTGCGCCGTGCTCCGGCTGGGCCGCGCGGAAGTCGAGCGCGCGGGTCGAGGTCAGCAGTTCGATGGCGAGCACCCGGCCGAGGCCGTCGATCGCGCGGCGCAGCTTGCGGCCGGCGGCCCACCCCATCGAGACGTGGTCCTCCTGCATGGCGGAGGACGGGATCGAGTCGACAGAGGCGGGCGCCGCGAGACGCTTCAGCTCGGACACGATCCCGGCAGCGGTGTACTGGGCGATCATGAGACCCGAGTCGAGGCCGGCGTCGGCGGCGAGGAACGGGGGCAGCCCGTGATTGCGAGAGACGTCGAGGAACCGGTCGGTGCGGCGCTCGCTGATCGACGCGAGGTCGGCGACGGCGATCGCGAGGAAGTCGAGCACGTACGCGACGGGTGCGCCGTGGAAGTTGCCGTTCGACTCGACGCGGCCGTCGGGCAGGACGACCGGGTTGTCGACCGCCGAGCGCAGCTCGATCGACGCGACCTGCGCCGCGTACGCCGCCGTGTCGCGAGCGGCACCGTGGACCTGCGGGGCGCAGCGCAGGGAGTACGCGTCCTGCACTCGCGTGAACACGCCCTCCTGCGGGCGCTGGATCAGCTGCGAGTCGGCGAGCACGGCGGCCATGTTGGCGGCGGCCGCGGCCTGCCCCGGGTGGGGACGCAGCGCGTGCAGGTCGGCGGCGAACACCGCGTCGGTCCCGGTGAGCGCTTCGACCGATGCGGCCGCAGCGACGTCGGCGATGCGGAGCAGGTCGGCGAGGTCGGTGAGCGCCAGGCTGAGCATGCCCAGCATGCCGTCGGTGCCGTTGATAAGGGCGAGGCCCTCCTTCTCGACGAGCGAGATCGGCTCGATGCCGGCGGCGGCGAGCGCCTCGGCAGCGGGGATCGGGGCGGCGTGCGGATCCTGCGAGACCCGCACCTCGCCCTCTCCGAGCAGCGTGAGTGCGCAGTGGGCGAGGGGGCTGAGGTCGCCCGAGCAGCCGAGCGAGCCGTACTCGTGCACGACCGGGGTGATGCCGGCGTTGAGGATCGCGGCGTAGGTCTCGGCGACGACGGGGCGCACGCCCGTTCGCCCCGAGGCGAGCGTGTTGAGACGGAGCAGCATGAGCGCGCGGACGACCTCGCGCTCGACCTCGGCACCGGTGCCGGCCGCGTGCGAGCGGATGAGGCTGCGCTGCAGCTGCTGGCGCTTCTCGACCGGGATCTGGACCTTGGCGAGCGCGCCGAAGCCGGTCGAGACTCCGTAGTGGGGGCGGGTGTCGTTCGCGAGGTCGTCGATGACCCGGCGGCTGGCGGCGATGCGTTCGAGAGCGCCGGCGCCGATCTCGACGCGGGCGTCCTTGCGGGCGACGGAGACGACGTCGGCGATGGTCAGGGAGGTCTCGCCGAGGATCACGGGTGCAGTGGTGTTCATGCCTTCGATCCCACCGCACGCGCGGCCCCGGCGGCAGTGCGCGCACTCGCGAACCGTCCGGTATCCCGGACGGGCTCCACGACCGTGCGCTCCGAAACCGCGGTCGACTCTTGCTACGGTCGGCCCATGAGCACTGACGCCATCACCGCAGCCCGCGCCCTCGCCGCGCGTCCCGCCGTCGACCCGAAGGGATTCGAGACGTCCGCCGCCGCAGGGCTCTCGGTCGATCCGGCCTGGCCGCGCACCGGCGGGTGGCCCGCCGACTCGGGGCAGGAGATCGATCTCGCGATCGTGGGCATCCCCGTGTCGCGGACCTCGCTCTCGCCGACCAACGCGCACGAGACCCCGGCGGCGATCCGGGCGGCGCTGCGCCGCTACTCCGGCCACGCGGTGGCCGAGGGCGCGCCCGGCCGACGGGGCGACGAAGCGGAGCTGATCATCGACGAGGTGCTGCGCATCGCAGACGCCGGCGATCTGGAGGACCCCGACTCCGAGGCGGGCGAGCGAGCAGCGACCGAGGCAGTGGCGGAGCTGACGCGCCGCTCGCAGCTCGTCGTGGCGCTCGGGGGCGACAATTCGCTCACGGTGCCGGCCGCGCTCGGGGTGTACGGCGAGGCGCTCGACACCGCCGGACTCATCACGCTCGACGCGCATCACGACCTGCGCGACGGCCGCAGCAACGGATCGCCTGTGCGCCGCCTCGTCGAGGCCGGACTCGATCCGAGCCGGATCGTGCAGATCGGCATCGCCGACTTCGCGAACTCGCGTGCCTACCGCCAGCGCGCGAAGGACCTCGGAATCACCGTGATCCACCGCGATGAGCTCCACGATCGGCCGCTGCGCGATATCGTCGCGGAGTCGCTCGAGATCGCGGGTGCCGCAGGCGGCCCGATCCACGTCGACCTGGACGTCGACGTCTGCGACCGCTCGGTGGTGCCGGCCTGCCCGGCCTCGATCCCCGGCGGCATCCAAGCGCACGAGCTCCGGCGATTCGCGCGGCTCTTCGCCGAGGATCCGCGGGTGCGCGGTATCGACCTCGCCGAGATCGACGCCACGGCGGACTCCGCCGACGGTCGCACGGTGCGCCTCGCGGCGCTCTGCGTGCTCGACGCCGCGGCGGGCCTGGCCCACCGCCTCCAGCGGTAGCCCCTCCGCACAGACAGACGCACGCCGATCGCACACCCGAAGGACCTCACGATGGACACCACGCTCGATACGGGTGCGCCCGCACCCACCGCGCTGAAACGCGGCCTCACTGCCCGGCACATCCGCTTCATGGCGCTCGGCTCGGCCATCGGCACCGGTCTCTTCATGGGCTCGGCCGGCGCGATCCAGGCCGCCGGTCCCGCGGTGCTGCTCGCCTACATGATCGGCGGCGCCGCCGTGTTCATGGTGATGCGCGCGCTCGGCGAGATGGCCGTCCGCCACCCGGTCTCGGGCTCCTTCGCGCAGTACGCCTCACGCTACATCGGGCCGTTCGCCGGCTTCCTCACCGGGTGGACCTACACCTTCGAGATGTTCGTCGTCGCGCTCGCCGACGTCACCGCGTTCGGCGTCTACATGGGGTTCTGGTTCCCGGATGTCGAGCGGTGGATCTGGGTGCTCGCGGTCGTCTTCTTCATCGCAGCGCTCAACCTCATCAGCGTCAAGGTGTTCGGAGAGCTCGAATTCTGGTTCTCGCTCATCAAGATCGTCGCGATCGTCCTCATGATCGCGGGAGGCATCGCGATCATCGTCTTCGGAATCTCGACGCAGTCCGAGAACGCGGCCGGCCTGCACAACCTCGTCGACCACGGCGGTTTCCTGCCGAACGGGGTCTGGGGGCTGCTCGCATCGTTCACGGTCGTCATGTTCGCCTTCGGCGGCACCGAGGTGATCGGCATCACCGCGGGCGAGGCGAAGGATCCGAAGCGCGTGATCCCGAAGGCCATCAACTCGGTCCCGGTGCGCATCCTCCTCTTCTACGTGCTGACGCTCGGCATCATCATGTGCCTGCAACCGTGGAACACGATCGACGGCAAGGCGAGCCCGTTCGTCTCGATCTTCGAGTCGCTGGGGCTCTCGGGCGCCGCGCACGTGCTCAACGTCGTCGTCATCACCGCCGCGCTCTCGGCAATCAACGCCGACATCTTCGGAGCCGGACGCATGCTGCACGGCCTGGCCGAGCAGGGCCAGGCGCCGCGAGCGTTCACGCGGGTCACCCGCACCGGGGTGCCGTGGCTGACCGTGCTCACCATGGTCGTCGCGCTCCTCGTCGGCGTCGTGCTGAACGCGCTGTTCCCCGACCAGATCTTCTTCCTCATCGCGGCGCTCGCGACCTTCGCGACGGTGCTCGTGTGGCTCATGATCCTCGTGGCCCACGTGCGCATGAAGCGCGAGATCGTCCGCGACGGCCGCCTGCCGAGCGAATTCCCCGTGCCCCTGTGGCCGGCGGCCTCGATCGCGACGATCGTCTTCATCGGCTTCGTGATCGTGATGATCGGCGTCATGGAGGACACCCGGCCCGCGCTCGTGGTCGGCGTCGCCTGGGTCGCACTGCTGCTCGTCGGCTACTTCGCGCTCGTGCGCGGCAGGGGACGTCAGCGGCACGAGCTCGTCGACGAGACGGCGCCGATCGGCGTGATCGCGGACGAGTGAGCCGCGCCGCCGGGTGACTCGCCGGTTGAGCGGTCCGGCCTCTCGCCGGTTGAGCGAGCTTGCGAGTCGAAACCGGAGCCGGCTCGGTTTCGACTCGCAGGCTCGCTCAACCGTCGGCTCCCCCTCCACCGGGGCCCGGTGGTGTGCGATTCACCTCGATCCGTTACAATTGCACGTCGGCCTTGTGACGTCCGGCGCGTTTTGCGTGCCTCCGATGTCGCGGCATCCCGCTCCGCCGACGCCGTCTCTCCGTCTCGTTAGGACACCACTGCTTATGGCTCTTGCCACCCGCGAAGACCTCCGGAACGTCGCAATCGTCGCGCACGTCGACCACGGCAAGACCACGCTCGTCGACGCCATGCTGCGCCAGACCAACTCCTTCGACGCGCACGCCGAGGTCGACGATCGGGTCATGGACTCGAACGATCTCGAGCGCGAGAAGGGCATCACCATCCTCGCGAAGAACACCGCAATCTCCTACGAGGGCGAGCACGCGAAGAACGGCCCCATCGTCATCAACGTGGTCGACACTCCGGGTCACGCCGACTTCGGCGGCGAGGTCGAGCGCGCGCTGTCCATGGTCGACGGCGTCGTCCTGCTCGTCGACGCGTCCGAGGGCCCGCTGCCCCAGACCCGCTTCGTGCTGCGCAAGGCCCTCGAGGCGCACCTTCCCGTGATCCTCGCGGTCAACAAGACCGACCGTCCCGACGCCCGTATCGAGGAGGTCGAGGGAGAGGCCCAGGACCTGCTGCTCGGCCTGGCCTCCGACCTTTCCGAGGATCACCCCGACATCGACGTCGACGCGGTGCTCGACGTGCCGACCGTCTACCTCTCGGGCCGTGCGGGCGCTGCTTCCCACGAGCGTCCCGGTGACGGCGAGCTGCCGAACAACCCGGATCTGGAGCCCCTGTTCGAGGTCATCATCGACCGCGTCCCCGCTCCCAGCTTCGACGACGAGCACCCGCTGCAGGCGCACGTCACCAACCTCGACTCGTCGCCGTTCCTCGGCCGTATCGCGCTGCTGCGCGTCCACAACGGCTGGATCCACAAGGGCGAGACCGTCGCCTGGGTCAAGCAGGACGGCACCGTGCAGAACGTGCGCATCACCGAGCTCATGCTCACCAAGGCGCTCACCCGCTACCCGGCGGAGAAGGCCGGCCCCGGCGACATCGTCGCGATCGCCGGCATCGAGGACATCACCATCGGCGAGACCATCGCCGATGCCGAGGACGTGCGCCCGCTGCCGACCATCACGGTCGACGAGCCCGCCATCTCGATGACCATCGGCGCGAACACCTCGCCGCTCGTCGGCAAGGTCAAGGGGCACAAGCTGACCGCCCGCATGATCAAGGACCGTCTTGACCGCGAGCTCATCGGCAACGTCTCGCTCCGCGTGCTGAACACCGAGCGCCCGGACGCCTGGGAGGTGCAGGGCCGCGGCGAGCTCGCGCTCGCCATCCTCGTCGAGAATATGCGCCGTGAGGGCTTCGAGCTGACCGTCGGCAAGCCGCAGGTCGTCACGAAGCAGGTCGACGGCAAGACCCACGAGCCCTACGAGCACCTCACGATCGACACCCCCGAGGAGCACCTCGGCGCGATCACGCAGCTGCTCGCGGCGCGCAAGGGCCGCATGGAGAACATGGTGAACAACGGCACCGGCTGGGTGCGCATGGAGTTCATCGTCCCGTCGCGCGGCCTCATCGGCTTCCGCTCGGAGTTCATGACCACGACGCGCGGCACCGGCATCGCGAACGCGATCTCGCACGGCTACGACGAGTGGGCCGGTCCCATCGTCACCCGCAACAACGGGTCGATCGTGGCCGACCGCGCGGGCGTCGTGACGCCGTTCTCGCTCATCAACCTCCAGGAGCGCATGACCTTCTTCGTGCAGCCCACCGCCGAGGTGTACGAGGGCATGGTCATCGGTGAGAACTCGCGTTCGGAGGACATGGACGTGAACATCACCAAGGAGAAGAAGCTCACGAACATGCGTTCGTCGACGGCCGATTCCTTCGAGTCGATGACCCCGCCCCGCGTGCTCACCCTCGAGGAGTGCCTCGAGTTCGCCCGCGAGGACGAGTGCGTCGAGGTCACCCCCGAGGTCGTCCGGATCCGCAAGGTCGAGCTCGAGGCGAGCCTGCGCGCTCGCGCGGCGTCGCGCCTGAAGCAGCAGCTCGCGAAGTAACGCGCCGACGTTCGTTCGAAGCCCCGTCCGCCGGTCTCCGGTGGGCGGGGCTTCGTCGTCCGGCGGGCGTAGGATCGCCCCATGGCACTCATGCACGAGACGACCCTGGTCCCCTCGAAGTACGAACTCCTGGCGGGATGGCTGCCCACGCAGCCCTGGTTCCACGGCGATGCGACGAGGCTCGAGCGGGTGGGCGCGTACCGGCTCGACGATCCGGCGGGCGAGGTCGGGCTCGAGGGGCACCTCTTCACCGCGGGCGACGACACCGTCTACCACGTGCCGCTCAGTTATCGCGGGGCACCGCTCGAAGAGGCGGTCGAGGGCGGTCGTGCGTTCCTCGTCGGGGTGATGGAGCACGGGGTGCTCGGCAAGCGCTGGGCGAGCGACGCCATGGGGGATCCGGTGTTCCGCGCGGTGATCGCCGACGTGATGGCGCGCGGCGGGCACGAGGCCGCCGAGTTCGCTCAGGATGCCGCGGGCAACGTCGTCGAGCGCGCGGTGCACACGCGGATCCAGGGCAGCGGATCGCCGCACGATGCGGTTCCCGATCTCTCGGACGCAAGCGTCGTCGGCGTGGGGGAGACGAGTCGAGCCGAGAACGGCACCGCCGTGCTCGTGCTGCATCGGGTCGCCGCGCCGGGCCGCGAACCGGGAGACGCCTACGCCCTGCGGGTGAGCTGGCCGGGGCAGGCCGATCCGATCGTGCTCGCCGAGCTCAGGCCCTAACCGGGCCTCGGCCCGAGCCGGACCGACGCACCGCCGACGGCCCGCGACGGGTCCCAAACACGCTTCGGGGTCCGTCGCGGGCCGTTCGTCGTGCGGGCCGGGCGTGTGCTGTCGGACAAGCCGCGCCGAGTTGATATTGAGAATGATTATCAAATAACCTGGCTTCCGTGAAGCCAGCACCCGCGATCTCCTCCCCGCGCGCCGCACCGACGGCACGTTCCACGCGTCGCGTCCGTCCTGCCGCGCCGATCCTGTTCGCGCTGAGCGGTGCGCTGCTCGCCGTGCTCGTGACCGCCGTCGGGATCGGCCCCGTCGCGATCCCGCCGTCGGAGGTCCTGCGGATCCTCGGCGGAGGGATTCCTCCGGCCCTGCGGCACACGACGTCGCCGCGCAGATCGTCTGGTCCACCCGGGTGCCCCGGATCCTGATGGCGGCCTTCGCGGGTGCCGGGCTCGCCGTTGCCGGGGCGGTGCTGCAGGCCGTGGTCCGCAACCCGCTCGCCGATCCCTACCTGCTCGGGCTCAACTCGGGGGCATCGACCGGGGTCGCGCTCGTCGTACTCGTCTTCGGTTCCGGGGCCGCGCTCGTGCGGTCCGGCGCGGCTCTCGCCGGCGCGGTGCTGACGATCGGACTCGTCCTGCTGCTCGCAGGCGCGGGCCGGGCTCGGGGACCGGGCCGGATCGTGCTCGCCGGCCTCGCCGCGGGCTACGCGCTGAGCGCGATCACCAGCCTGCTGCTCTTCCTCGCCGATTCGCCGGAGGCCGCGCGCTCGGTGATGTTCTGGCTGCTCGGCTCGCTCGCCGCCGTGCAGCCGGCGATGCTCGCGGTCGTCGCGCTCGGAGTCGTCGTCGGTCTGCTGCTGCTCACCGGATTCTCCGGGCGGATCGATGCACTCGCCTCGGGGGACGATTCGGCGCTGACCGCGGGCCTCGACCCCGAGCGGGCCCGTTTCGGGATCCTCGCGGGCGCCTCGGCGATGGTCGGGGTGATCGTCGCGGGGGTCGGCGGCGTCGGATTCGTCGGGCTCGTGGTGCCGCATCTCGCTCGCGCCCTGGTGGGAGCGCGGCATCGCCGGATCCTTCCCGCGGCCGCCCTCATCGGGGCGGCGCTGCTCATCGCGGCGGACACCGCTGCGCGCACGCTGCTCGCGCCGCACGAGGTCCCGGTCGGCGTCGTGACCGGGGTGCTCGGCGCACCCTTCCTGCTGCTCCTCCTGGCGCGGAGCGGCCGAGCTCCCGCCTGAACCGTCGGGACCTCCCGGTCCTCGACCTCTCGCCGGGGCGACGCCGTTCGGCCCGCCCCTCCCACACCAGAAACGGAACCCATGAATCCTCGAGTCCCCCCACGGCGCACGGCCACGGCCGCCCTCGCGCTCACCCTGATCGCAGCCGGGCTCGCCGGTTGCACGAACCCGTCCGACGGCCGCACGACCGCATCGCACGGGGGCGGCGGAGCCGAGACCGGCGGCTTCCCGGTGACGGTGGAGAACTGCGGAACCCGCGTCACGATCGCGAAGCGCCCCGAGCGCATCGTGCTCGTCAACAACGATGCACTGCCGAACGTCGAGGCCCTCGGCGCGGTCGACCGCATCGTGGCGATCACGGCGAAGCCTGCGCAGGGCCTCTTCTCGGATGCCACCGTGCGCGCCCTCGAGCGCCTCACGCCGTTGACGACGGAGCAGAACGCGACCGGCGGAGCCGTGGTCTCCCAGGAGAGCCTGCTCGGCATGCGGCCCGATCTCGTCGTCGCCCCCGAGAACGCGGTGGACCGGAAGGCGCTCGAAGCGGCCGGGGTGCCCGTCTACTCGCCCAGCGCGTACTGCGACGATCCGCCGGCGGAATACCGGAAGGCGGCCGACTTCGACCGCGTGTGGGCGGAGCTCGAGACGACGGGGAGGATCCTCGGAGCGCAGGAGGCGGCGTCGACCGCAATCGAAGCGGCGAAGCGCGAGGTCGCTGGCGGGAACGGGGAGTCGGCCGGCACGGCCGCGGCGCTCTACGTGTCCTCGGGCGGCGCGACGCTCTCGCCCTACGGCGGGCCGAGCATGGTGACTCCCGTGTTCGCCGCGGCCGGACTGCGCAACGTCTACGCGGCGTCCGAGGAGCGGGTCTTCGACGTCAGCGTCGAGGACCTGGTCGCACAGGACCCGCGGACGATCGTGCTGCTCACCTCGGGCGGTGATCCGGCGGAGACCGAGCGGGCGTTCCTGTCGGCGCCCGGCGTCAGCGGGCTGAGCGCGGTGCGGGAGCACCGGATCATCACCCTCGAATTCCCCTACACGGATCCGCCCAGCGTCCTGAGCGCACGCGGGCCTGCCGAACTGCGGCAGCGTCTGGACGCTCTGCCGTGATCGAGGCGATCGATCTGCGCGTCGACGTCGGCGGCCGCACCGTGCTCGACGGGATCGATCTCGGAGTCGGGGAGCGCGAGGTGGTCGGGGTCGTCGGACCGAACGGCAGCGGCAAGTCGACGCTGCTGCGCGCGCTCATCGGCGTTCGGCCGCCGGCGCGGGGAACCGTCCGCATCGACGGCGTCGATGTCCGTTCGGCCTCACGGAGATGGATCGCGCGGCGTGCAGCGTTCGTCGGCCAGATGGTCGACCCGGATCCCGCGCTCAGCGTGGCCGACGAGGTCTCGCTCGGCGGCCTCGCGACGCACGGCGCCTGGCGGGCGCAGGGCCGTTCGTTCCGACCGCGGATCGAGCGGGCCCTGGCCACCGTCGGGCTGGCCGGAGCGATCGACGTCCCGCTCGCCGAACTGTCCGGCGGCGAACGGCAGCGCGTGCAGCTGGCTCGAGCCATGGTGCACGGCGCCGATTACGCGCTGCTCGACGAGCCGACCAATCACCTCGACGTGCGGCATCGCCTCGAACTGCTCGAACTGCTGCCGCACGTCGCGCGCAGCGTGATCGTCGTGCTCCACGACCTCGAGCTCGCCGCCCGCGCCTGCGACCGGATCCTGCTGCTCTCCGAGGGAGGAGTCGCGGCGTTCGGCCGACCGCACGAGGTGCTCCGACCCGAACTGCTCGACCCCGTCTACGGCGTCCGCACCCGCGTGAGCGCGGACGACGACGGTCGTCCGCGCCTGAGCTTCTCGCTCGCCGCGGCCGCCTGCCGTACGGGTGCGGGCGACCCCGCGCACTCGCGCGTCGCGCGCCAGACCACCCCTCAGCCCATCCCGCAGAAAGAAGATGCCGCATGACCAGACGATCCTCCGAGAACCGCACCGGCGACCACGTCCGACGCTGGGAGGCTCAGCAGGGCGCCTACATCAGGAATCGCGATCAGCGGTTCGCCGAGATGGCGCGCACCGTGGCCGGCCTCTGTTCGGGACTCGACCGACCGCCGCGCGTTCTCGACCTGGCCTCCGGACCCGGTTCGCTCGGGCGTGCGGTGCTGGACGCGGTGCCCGGAGCCCGGGTGGTGATGGCCGACAAGGATCCGGCGCTGCTCGCGCTCGCGAGCGACCTGCACCGGGACGACTCGCGGGTGGAGGTGGTCGCGATCGACCTGGCGGATCCGGGCTGGACGGCGGCTCCCGTGCTCGACGAGCCCTTCGACGCCGTCGTCAGCACGACCGCGCTCCACTGGCTGCGGCCCGAAGACCTCGTCCGCGTGTACTTCGAGCTCTCCGGCATGCTCCGCTCGGGCGGGGTGCTGCTGAACGGGGACCACCTGCACTACGACCGCAATGCCGAGCCCGTGCTGCGGGAGCTGGCACTGCGCGACGACGCAGAGCAGCAGCGCGTCGAGTTCTCGGCGGGGGCCGAGACCTGGGACGACTGGTGGTCGGCGCTGGCCGCCGATCCCGCGTACGCCGACGTGGTGCGCGAGCGCGAGCGGGTGTGGGGCGACGGCCTCCACGAGGCGCCGCCTCCCGTGACGCTCGGGTTCCACATCGAGGCGCTCCGCAGCGCCGGCTTCGATCAGGCGGGCACCGTGTGGCAGGTACTCGACGACTACGTCGTCTACGGGATCCGCTGAATCCCGCCGATCACGAGGCCGGCGGGCGCTGCATCGCGCAGCGCCTCCGGCCCGTCCTCGAAGGGATCGCGATCGAGGAGGACGAAGTCGGCGCGCAGGCCCGGTGCGAGCACGCCCCGATCGGTCCAGCCGCACGCCTCGGCCGCGCCGCGCGTCGCCGCGATGATGGCGCGCGCGAGCGTCAGCGCCTGCTCGGGGTGGTTCGCGGGGAGAGCGGCGTCGGAGGCCGACGACCGGGTCGCCGCGATGAACAGATTCGGCAGCGGAGCGTAGGGCGCGGTCGGTGCGTCGGTGCCGAGCGCTAGGTGCACGCCCGCGCGATCCAGCTCGGCCCAGGGGTAGCCCTGGCCCGAGCGCGCATCGCCGAGCCGCTCGCGCCAGGCCTGCTGCACCGCGGGATCGGCATGCACGGGCTGCACCGAGGCCGTGATCCCGAGCCGGGCGAGGCGCGCGAGGCTCTCCGGAGCGACGACTTCGAGGTGTTCGAGGCGGTGCCGGACGCCGTGATCGCCGTTCGCCCGCAGCGCCGCCTCCACCGCATCGATTCCTAGCTCGACCGCGGCGTCGCCGATCGCGTGCATCGCGACCTGCAGCCCCGCCGCATCGGCGGCGACGACCACCGCCTCGAGCGCGTCCCGGCTCCACAGCGCCTCCGGGCGGCTGCCGTCCCCGAAGGGCTCCCGCATGGCCGCGGTACCGCTGTCGATGACGCCGTCGATCCAGATCTTGACGCCGGCCACACGGAGCATCGGCGAGCCGTGCGCTGCGACCCGCGAGCGGATCGCGATCGCCCGCTCGACCTGCGCGAGCTCCGCCGCGCGGGTGCCGGACCGTTCGACTCGGAGATACCCGGTGACCGGGATCGGCAGCGCGTCCCGCTCCCGGGCGCGGTCGAGCGCGGCGAACTCCGCGTCGCGCAGTCCGAGGTCTGCGACGGCGGTGACTCCCGCCGCCAGGTATCGCTCGAGCGCGCGTCCGACGGCCGCGTCCCGCACCGAGTCGTCCTCCAACCGTTCGATGCCGCCGCGCATGAGCACGAGCGCGGCGGTCTCGAGCAGCAGGCCGGTCGCCTCCCCGTGCGCGTCGCGCACGATCGTCCCGCCCGCGGGGTCCGGGGTGTCGCGATCGATCCCGAGCTCGGCGAGCGCCGCCGAGTTGACCCAGCCGGAGTGGAGGTCGTTCGAGGTGAGGTAGACCGGGCGATCGGGGACCGCGGCGTCGAGCATGGCCCGGTCCGGCTCCCGGCCGGCCAGCGGTCCGAGGAGCCAGCTGCGACCCAGGATCCGCGCGGCAGCCGGCCGGCTCGCCGCGGCCTCCGCGAGGCGACGTTGCACGTCCTCGAGATCGCGGGCGTCGAAGAGATCGACCTGTTCGAGGGAACGGCCGAGGTTCACGAGGTGGCTGTGCGCCTCGACGAGGCCGGGCAGCACGAGCGCGCCGTCGAGATCGACGGTGCGAGCGATGCCGGGGATCCGGTCCGCTTCCGCCGCGGGGCCCACGAAGCGGATCAGCTCCCCGTCGGTGACCACGGACTCCGCCCAGGGCCGTCGCTCGTCGGAGGTGAAGACCCGTCCGCCTCGATAGTGGACGATCCCGTCGCCGTGCATCTCGCCTCCCCGTGCTCACCGCGCCCGCGGCCTCCTCAGCGTACCGAGGCGGTCGGTCGTCCCGCTCCGGCACGGCTAGGCTGGTCGCGTGACCCGACATTTCCTGCGCGATGACGACCTGAGCCCGGCCGAGCAGCGGGAGGTCCTCGACCTCGCCGCCCGACTGAAGCAGGACCGGTTCGCGGAGCGACCGCTCGAGGGTCCGCGCACGGCGGCGGTGATCTTCGACAAGACTTCGACCCGCACCCGCTTCAGCTTCGCGACCGGCATCGCCGACCTGGGCGGCTCCGCCCTCATCGTGAACCCGGGAGAGGCGCAGCTCGGCGTGAAGGAGACGATCTCCGACACCGCCAAGGTCATCTCGCGGATGGTCGACCTGATCGTGTGGCGCACCTTCGAGCACGCGGGGCTCGAAGAGATGGCCGAGCACTCGCGGGTGTCCGTCATCAACGCGCTCTCCGACGACTTCCACCCCTGCCAGATCCTCGCCGACCTCCAGACGATCCGCGAGCGGAAGGGCGAGCTCGCGGGTCTCACCGCTACCTACGTCGGAGACGCCGCGAACAACATGGGGCACTCCTACCTGCTGGGCTTCGCGACGGCGGGAATGCACATCCGCGTCGCCGGGCCTGCGGGATACCATCCCCGCGCCGACATCATCGCCGAGGCCGAGTCGATCGCCGCGCGCACGGGCGGCAGCGTGACCGTGCTCACCGACCCGGCCACCGCGGTCGCGGGGGCCGACGCGGTGATCACCGACACGTGGGTGTCGATGGGGCAGGAGAGCGAGAAGGCCGAGCGCATCGAGACGTTCGGCGCCTACCGCGTGACTCCGGAGCTGATGGCGCAGGCGAAGCCCGACGCCGTCTTCCTGCACTGCCTGCCCGCATATCGCGAGTACGAGGTCGCCCCCGAGGTGATCGACGGCCCCCAGAGCGTGGTGTGGGACGAAGCAGAGAACCGTTTGCACGCGCAGAAGGCGCTGATGACCTGGCTGGTGAAGGAAGACGCATGACCGAGAACACGAACCGCGCCGCAGAAGCCGGAGCCCTCTGGGGCGGACGCTTCGCCAGCGGCCCCGCACCCGCGCTCACCGCGCTGTCGAAGTCGACCCACTTCGACTGGGCGCTCGCGCAGTACGACATCCGCGGATCCCGCGCGCACGCTACGGCGCTCGCCGCGGCGGGCTACCTCGACGACGACGAGCTGAAGCGCATGCGCGACGCGCTCGACGAGCTGTCGAGCCGAGTCGCCGACGGGGCGTTCCTGCCCGGCGACGAGGACGAGGACGTGCACTCCGCGCTCGAGCGCGGCCTGATCGACATCGCGGGCGTGCAGCTCGGCGGCAAGCTCCGCGCGGGCCGCAGCCGCAACGACCAGATCGCGACGCTCGTGCGCCTCTACCTGCTCGACCACGCCGACGCGATCCGCAGCCTGCTGCTCGACCTCGTTGGCGCGATCCTCGACCAGGCGCTCGCGCACCCGGACGCGATCCTGCCCGGCCGCACCCACCTGCAGCACGCCCAGCCCGTGCTCCTCGCGCACCAGCTGGCCGCCCACGCCTGGCCGATCGTGCGGGATCTCGAACGGCTGCGCGACTGGGCCGGCCGAGCGAGCGCCTCGCCCTACGGCGGGGGAGCGCTCGCGGGATCCTCGCTCGGGCTCGACCCCCGGCTCGTGGCGGCGGAGCTCGGCCTCGGCGACCCGCTCGAGAACTCGATCGACGGGACCGCCGCGCGCGACGTGGTCGCCGAGTTCGCCTTCATCTGCGCGCAGATCGGCATCGACCTCTCCCGCTTCTCGGAGGAGATCATCCTCTGGAACACGAAGGAGTTCGGTTTCGTCCGCCTGCACGACGGCTATTCGACGGGGTCGTCGATCATGCCGCAGAAGAAGAATCCCGACATCGCCGAGCTCGCGCGCGGCAAGTCCGGCCGCCTCATCGGCAACCTGACCGGCCTGCTCGCGACCCTCAAGGGCCTCCCGCTCGCCTACAACCGCGACCTGCAGGAGGACAAGGAGCCGGTGTTCGACTCGGTCGCGCAGCTCGAACTGCTGCTGCCCGCCTTCACCGGCATGGTCGCGACCATGAGCTTCGACACCGAGCGCATGGCCGAGCTGGCGCCGCAGGGCTTCTCGCTCGCGACCGACGTCGCCGAGTGGCTCGTCAAGCAGGGCGTGATCTTCCGCGATGCCCACGAGATCTCGGGCGAGCTGGTGCGCTTCTGCGAGGAGCGCGGACTCGAACTGCACGAGCCGAGCGACGAACAGCTGAGCCAGGTTTCCACGCACCTCACTCCGGGAGTGCGCGACGTGCTCACCATCGAGGGCTCCGTCAACTCGCGCACCGGCGCCGGCGGCACCGCGCGCGTGCGCGTCGATGAGCAGCTGGCGCGTCTCGCCGAGCGGATCGGCGAGTTCCGCAGCGCCTGACGCGGGACCGACCACGACGCGGCGCGGGGATCCGAGACTTCGGATCCCCGCGCCGCGTCGTTTCGTGTCAGCCGGCGACCGAGCTGCGCAGCAGCGGGCGGGTAGCGAGCAGCGCGCCCCAGACGACCAGGATCCCGACGCCGATCGTCGACAGCGTCACGACGAGCGTCAGCGGTGCGAGCACCAGGGCGATCCCGAGCAGCGGGAACAGCAGGATCCCGGAGAGCGCCGCCGACCCGACGGAGGCGAGCAGGAGCGGCAGCATCGTCGCCTTGCGGCGCGCGGCGTCCTGCACGGCGAGGGGCGTCCCCATGATGTCGAGGGAACGGGCGACGTCGCGCCGGTCGAGGATCTGCGCGGCCTGGTTCACCCCGACCGAGCACGCGACCATGAGGAACGTGCCGATGACGATGATGACGATGCCGGTGCGGATGTCGCCGAGGAGGAACTGCTCGGGTCCGGTCGTCGGGCCGCCCTCGCTCTCGGCCTGGCTCATGATGGCGAGACCGGATCCGGCGAACACGGCCATGAAGCTCGACATGGCCACGCCGGAGACCTGGCGCCAGGCGGCGCGGGGCGATTCGAGCACCTGCCGCGCGGCGATGAGATCGGCGGGGCGCTGGGCGCGCTTGACCTTGCCGCGGCCGAAGAGCGAGAGCACCCAGGCGCCGATGAGGTCGATCGCGAGGAGCGCGATGCCGAAGGCGACCCCCACGCCCGCAATGAGCGCGAGGGCGCCTCCGAGCTGCCCGAGACCGCCGAGGTTGTTGACGACGAGTGTCGCGATGAGGATCGCGCCGACGGCGACGAGCGCCTGCACCCACGGTACCTTCGGGGCGCTCTGCTTCAGCGCGACGCCGAGCGGCGAGATGATCACCCGGCGCAGGCTGGCGATCGCGCTCACGGTCGCGACGAGCACGACCCCCAGCACGAGCAGGCCCGAGGCCCACAGCGGCAGAGCGACGCCCTCGGCACCGAGCGCCTGTCCGCGGAAGTGGATCAGCCCGATGAGCGGCGACACCGCGTAGGCGAGCCCCGCGCCCAGCACGGCTCCGACGAGCGCGATCCCCGCCGCCTCGACCACCGCGAGACCGGCGGTGCTGCGACCGGTCGCTCCGAGCAGACGCAGGATCGCGAGCCGTTCGTCGCGGCGACGGGCGGAGAGCCGAGCCGCGGCCGCCCCCAGCGAGAGCAGCGGCACGATGAGGAGCACGAGCGCGATGACCGCGAAGACCCAGTAGAGCGCGGCCATCTCGTCGGTGTAGCCCCAGAACGTCTGCGCGCCGCCGAGCACGATCGCGAGCAGCGAGGTGACGCTGAGGAACGCGACCGCGGGGAGCACGAGCGCGCTCGAGCCCTGCCGGCTCGGGCGGGAGAGGAGCGGCAGTACCCGGAGGATCACAGCGCCGCCTCCGTGAGGCGGTCGGCCACGATCCGTCCATCGCGCACCGTGACGATCCGCTGGCAGCGCGCCGCGACCGAGGGATCGTGGGTCACCACGACGAGCGTCCGACCTCGGCCGACGGTCGATCCGAGCAGCGCGTTCATGACCTCGTCGGAGGTGCTCGAATCGAGGGCGCCCGTCGGCTCGTCGGCGAACACGACGCGAGCGCCGGTCACCTGCGCGCGGGCGATCGCGACGCGCTGCGCCTGTCCGCCGGAGAGCTCGCCGATCCGGCGGTCCTCGAGCCCGGCGAGACCGAGCGCGGCGAGCCACTGCGCGGCCGGGCCGATCGCCTGCTTGCGCGGCGTTCCGTTGAGCATGAGCGCGAGTGCCACGTTCTCGACCGCGGTGAGCTCGGGGACCAGCAGGCCCTGCTGGAACACGAAGCCGAAGTGCTCCCGGCGCAGGCGGCTGCGGTCGGTATCGGAGAGGGCGCTGATCTCTGAGCCCGCGTAGTGGACGGTGCCGGTGTCGGGAGTGCGGATCCCGGCGAGCGCGTGCAGCAGGGTGGTCTTGCCCGATCCCGATGCTCCCATGATCGCGGTGGCCGTGCCCTCGGCGAAGGCGATGGAGACGCCGTCGAGCGCCCGGGTCGGTCCGTACTGCTGGGTGAGGCCGGCGGCCTGCAGGATCGTGTTCGTCATGAGATCCAGCCTCGTCGAGCGGCTGCGACGGCGGATCGACCCGCGGTGCCGACCCTGTGGCACCGGGGTCTGACTCGGCTAGGGTCTGGGACATGCGCACGATTCCGGACTCTCTCGACCCGCGAGCCGTCGCGGGGATCGACGCGCGTCTCGCCCTCGTGGAACGCGAGCACGGGGTCCGGATCCCGTGGGCGATCGAGAGCGGCAGCCGTGCGTGGGGCTTCCCCTCCCCGGACAGCGACTACGACTGCCGGTTCCTCTATGTGCGGGCGTCCGACGACTACCTGTCGCTGTGGCCGGCCCGCGACGTGATCGAGACGCCGCTCGACCGGGTGTTCGACGTCAACGGTTGGGACCTCGCGAAGGCGGTCAAGCTCATCGCGAAGGGCAATGCGGCGGCGCTGGAGTGGTTGCGATCGCCCATCGTCTACGCCGGGGACCCGGCGTTCCGCGACCGGCTGCTCGGGCTCGCCGACGAGATCGTCGCGCGCGAACTGATCGAACGTCACTACCTCCATGTCGGCAGGCAGCAGCTGGGCTCCGGGACTTCGCTCAAGCGCTTCTTCTATGCGCTCCGGCCGGCGGCCGCGCTGCGCTGGCTCGCCGACCACCCGGAATCCGCGCTGCCTCCGATGGATCTGCCGACCCTGATCGCCGAATCGTCGGTGGGCCCCGACATCGCGGACGCGGTCGCGGAGCTGATCGCGGCCAAGGCGGTCACGCGCGAGCTCGGGGACGCAGCACGCCCTGCGGCCCTGGTCCGCTTCACGGAGCAGGAGCTCGACCGCGCCGGACGGCGCGACGCGGTGCTCGACGGTCCGGAGCGCGGAGCGCGGTGGGACGAGGTACGGGCGCGGGCCGATGCCTGGTTCCTCGACGAGCTCCGTGCCGGGAGCCGGACCACCCGCTGAACCCGGTACGATGGCGAGCGTGACTGCAGTAGACGAGCGCGCCGAGATCCTGGCGGCCCAGCGCAACGACGACAGCTTCGAGACCCTGTGGGACGAGCTGGAGTGGCGCGGACTGATCCACGTCTCGACCGATGCCGGGGCCCTGTCCGAACTCTTCGAGGGCGCCCCGTTCACCTATTACTGCGGCTTCGATCCGACGGCCCCCAGCCTGCATCTCGGCAACCTGGTGCAGCTGCTCCTGCTGCGCCGCATCCAGCTGAAGGGGCACAAGCCCCTCGGGCTGGTCGGCGGGTCGACCGGTCTCATCGGCGACCCCCGCCCCACCGCCGAGCGCACGCTGAACAGCCGCGACACGGTGGCGGAGTGGGTCACGCGCCTGCAGGGGCAGGTGTCGCGCTTCCTGTCGAGCGAGGGCGACAACGCGGTGCGTCTCGTCAACAATCTCGACTGGACCGCCCCGCTGTCGGCGATCGACTTCCTGCGCGAGGTCGGCAAGCACTTCCGCGTCGGCACCATGCTCAAGAAGGACGCCGTCTCGGCACGGCTGAACTCCGAAGAGGGGATCAGCTACACCGAGTTCAGCTACCAGATCCTCCAGGGCTTCGACTTCCTCGAGCTGTTCCGTCAGTACGACTGCAAGCTGCAGTCGGGCGGCAGCGACCAGTGGGGCAATCTGACGAGCGGCACCGACCTCATCCGCAAGGTCGAGGGGCAGTCGGCGCACGCCATCGGCACCCCGCTGATCACGAACTCCGACGGCACCAAGTTCGGCAAGAGCGAGGGCAACGCGATCTGGCTCGATGCCGAGATGTGCTCGCCCTACACCTTCTACCAGTTCTGGCTTAACCAGGCCGATGCCGATGTGATCGACCGGCTCAAGGTGTTCACCTTCCTGTCGCGCGCCGAGATCGAGGACTACGCGCGCCAGGTCGCCGAGGAGCCCTTCCGTCGCGCCGCGCAGAAGCGCCTCGCGCTCGAGGTGACGACCCTGGTGCACGGATCGGCCGCCGCGCAGGGGGCGATCGACGCCTCCGAGGCGCTGTTCGGCCGGGGCGATCTCGCTTCGCTCGACCTGCAGACCCTGACCGGCGCGCTCGGAGAGCTCAAGACGGCCGAGGCCGAGGCCGGTGCGGCGATTGTGCAGCTCATGGTCGACGCGGAACTGGTGGGCAGCCTGGGCGAGGCCCGTCGCGCGATCGCGCAGGGCGGCGTCTACGTCAACAACGTCCAGCTCGCCGCCGATGACGCGGTGCTCGCGGAATCCGATCTGCTGCACGGCCGCTTCGCCGTGCTGCGTCGCGGCAAGAAGACGCTGGCCGGCGTTCGGCTCGCGCAGGGCTGATCGTCCGGAGGACCCCATGCGGATCGCACTGATGCAGGCGGAGGCGTCTCCGCTCGATCCCGAGCGCAATCTCTCGGCGATCGATGCGGCCGCCGCCGATGCGCTCGAACTCGGTGCCGAACTGCTGCTCGTGCCGGAGCTCTTCGTGACCGGGTACGTTCCCCGCTCGCTCGCGAGCTGGCTGACGCCGGAGCGCGTCGCCGAGTTCCCCGCGGAACTGTCGCGGATCGCGGCTGCGCGCGGGATCGCGGTGGCAGCCGGCTTCCCGGCGGCGCGGATGGACGGCGGCTTCTCGATCGCCGCCGGGCTCTGGGACCGCGGGGGAGCGGAGGTGCTCCGCTACGAGAAGGTGCACCTGTGGGGCGCCGAGGAGCGCCTCGCCTTCGTCGCGTCCGACGCGGAGCCGCGCATCGCCGAGTGGAACGGCCGTCGGGTCGCCTTCCAGATCTGCTACGACATCGAGTTCCCGGAACCGGCGCGTGCGCTGGCGACGCGCGGTGCGGATCTGCTGCTGGTCCCGACCGCCATCGACGGCGAGTCCGACTACGTGGCCGAGGTGCTGGTCCGCGCTCGGGCCGCGGAGAACCGCATCGTGGTGGCGTACGCCGACCACGCGCGTTCGGTCGATGCGCCGGTCGAGGATCCGACGGCCGGATTCGCCGGGCTCAGCACCGTGGCCGGCCCGGAGGGCGCGGTCCTGGCGATGGCCGGTCGGGGAACGGAACTCCTGCTCGCCGATATCCCGGAGCCGGCCGCCCCTCGACCGAGCGCCGCCGACTACCTGGCGGATCGACGCCCGGACGTCTACCGCAGCTGGTCCTGAGATACGACTTCTCGGGCCTGCGACACCCGGATCCGCGGAAACTCAACGGGACACGCGCGGGATGACGTGTGGTGTTGCGGGTGGGGTGGGGTGCGCGTAATGTATTCCCTTGTCAGCGCGACAGTGCGGGACGCGGAAGCGGCTCGGGCGGTTAGCGCGGATGGATCCCTCTGGATCATCGAAACCCCGACTTGTTGTGTCGGCAGGCGCGGTGCTAGAGTGAGGATCCGCTTCTTACCACTACCGGGTGGTTCTGGTTCTTTCGGGGGCTGGGGTTCTGCAGGGCTGTTGTCGTGTGGGTGCTGGTGCTGGCTCGTTTGGGTTGGTTGCTGGTCTGGTTTTGGTGTGGTAAGTTGGAGAGGTTGTCTTTCGGAAAGCTTTGGCGAGTACGGGGGGCGTCTGGTCCTTGAGAACTCAATAGTGTGCACTTGATTGTCAAATGCCAATTTATTATCCCGTCCACTCGCGCCTTTGGGTGTGGGTGAATGGCGATTCCTTTTGGACAAATTGAACGTCAGTAATGATGTTTGTTTTTGTCAGGTCAAACTCGCAGGCTGTCGGCTTATTCCGCTGGTGGTTCTGCATTTGTTTCTTTACGGAGAGTTTGATCCTGGCTCAGGACGAACGCTGGCGGCGTGCTTAACACATGCAAGTCGAACGATGAAGCCCAGCTTGCTGGGTGGAAGAGTGGCGAACGGGTGAGTAACACGTGAGTAACCTGCCCCGAACTCTGGGATAAGCGCTGGAAACGGCGTCTAATACTGGATATGTCCCATCACCGCATGGTGTGTGGGTGGAAAGATTTATCGGTTCGGGATGGACTCGCGGCCTATCAGCTTGTTGGTGAGGTAATGGCTCACCAAGGCGACGACGGGTAGCCGGCCTGAGAGGGTGACCGGCCACACTGGGACTGAGACACGGCCCAGACTCCTACGGGAGGCAGCAGTGGGGAATATTGCACAATGGGCGCAAGCCTGATGCAGCAACGCCGCGTGAGGGATGACGGCCTTCGGGTTGTAAACCTCTTTTAGTAGGGAAGAAGCGAAAGTGACGGTACCTGCAGAAAAAGCACCGGCTAACTACGTGCCAGCAGCCGCGGTAATACGTAGGGTGCAAGCGTTGTCCGGAATTATTGGGCGTAAAGAGCTCGTAGGCGGCTTGTCGCGTCTGCTGTGAAAACCCGAGGCTCAACCTCGGGCCTGCAGTGGGTACGGGCAGGCTAGAGTGCGGTAGGGGAGATTGGAATTCCTGGTGTAGCGGTGGAATGCGCAGATATCAGGAGGAACACCGATGGCGAAGGCAGATCTCTGGGCCGTAACTGACGCTGAGGAGCGAAAGCATGGGGAGCGAACAGGATTAGATACCCTGGTAGTCCATGCCGTAAACGTTGGGAACTAGATGTAGGGACTGTTCCACGGTTTCTGTGTCGTAGCTAACGCATTAAGTTCCCCGCCTGGGGAGTACGGCCGCAAGGCTAAAACTCAAAGGAATTGACGGGGGCCCGCACAAGCGGCGGAGCATGCGGATTAATTCGATGCAACGCGAAGAACCTTACCAAGGCTTGACATATACGAGAACGGGCCAGAAATGGTCAACTCTTTGGACACTCGTATACAGGTGGTGCATGGTTGTCGTCAGCTCGTGTCGTGAGATGTTCGGTTAAGTCCGGCAACGAGCGCAACCCTCGTCCTATGTTGCCAGCACGTTATGGTGGGAACTCATGGGATACTGCCGTGGTCAACACGGAGGAAGGTGGGGATGACGTCAAATCATCATGCCCCTTATGTCTTGGGCTTCACGCATGCTACAATGGCCGATACAAAGGGCTGCGATACCGCGAGGTGGAGCGAATCCCAAAAAGTCGGTCTCAGTTCGGATTGGGGTCTGCAACTCGACCCCATGAAGTCGGAGTCGCTAGTAATCGCAGATCAGCAACGCTGCGGTGAATACGTTCCCGGGCCTTGTACACACCGCCCGTCAAGTCATGAAAGTCGGTAACACCCGAAGCCGGTGGCCTAACCCTTGTGGAGGGAGCCGTCGAAGGTGGGACTGGTGATTAGGACTAAGTCGTAACAAGGTAGCCGTACCGGAAGGTGCGGCTGGATCACCTCCTTTCTAAGGAGCACTCGGAACCCTACGGGGTTCCGCAGAATGGCCAGATCATCACCGAACGTGTGATGCTGGCCGCTCATGGGTGGAACATTCGACAAGACAAGTCTTGATTTTCGTCGCCTGTGCTAGTACGCAGCGTCTTCCTCGTGGAGGGGCTGTTGGAACGCATGGGTGGGGGAGGTCGAGGCTTCCAGGTGCATACTATTGGGTCCTGGAGGACCAGCCGGCTACGCCCTTTTGGGGTGTGGGTGACTGGGTCTCTGACCCTCGTCCGTAAGACGTGTTGCTTGCGGGGGTGGGATCGACCGTACGTTGAGAACTACACAGTGGACGCGAGCATCTTCGAACCAGTACTTGTACTGGTTCTTGAGCTGGACATCGCCTTCGGGTGGTGTCTGCTCACTGGTCAAAAATTTGCTCATGCTGGCCCGTTGGGTTGGTGTGAGCGTTTCTGATACTTATGTGATTTCAAGTTTCGAAGAGCAAACGGTGGATGCCTTGGCATCTGGAGCCGAAGAAGGACGTCGTAATCTGCGATAAGCCTCGGGGAGTTGATAAACGAGCTGTGATCCGAGGATTTCCGAATGGGGAAACCCCGCCAGGGCGCGTGCGTGCCTGGTGACTCCCGCCTGAATATATAGGGCGGGTAGAGGGAACGTGGGGAAGTGAAACATCTCAGTACCCACAGGAAGAGAAAACAACATGTGATTCCGGGAGTAGTGGCGAGCGAAACCGGAAGAGGCTAAACCTAGCGTGTGTGATACCTGGCAGGGGTTGCACGTTGGGGGTTGTGGGACATGCCGTGAGACGCTGCTGAGTCTCGAGCGTGAGAGTGAAGCTATAGGAGAACGCCTTGGAAGGGGCGGCCGGAGAGGGTGAGAGCCCCGTATCTGAAATGGTTTTACCGCGTGGTGTGTATCCCAAGTAGCACGGGGCCCGAGAAATCCCGTGTGAATCTGTCAGGACCACCTGATAAGCCTAAATACTCCCAGATGACCGATAGCGGACTAGTACCGTGAGGGAAAGGTGAAAAGTACCCCGGGAGGGGAGTGAAATAGTACCTGAAACCGTTTGCTTACAATCCGTTGGAGCACCCTTGTAGGTGTGACAGCGTGCCTTTTGAAGAATGAGCCTGCGAGTTAGCGATATGTGGCGAGGTTAACCCGTGTGGGGTAGCCGTAGCGAAAGCGAGTCTGAATAGGGCGGTTCAGTCGCATGTCCTAGACCCGAAGCGAAGTGATCTATCCATGGCCAGGTTGAAGCGACGGTAAGACGTCGTGGAGGACCGAACCCACTTAGGTTGAAAACTGAGGGGATGAGCTGTGGATAGGGGTGAAAGGCCAATCAAACTTCGTGATAGCTGGTTCTCTCCGAAATGCATTTAGGTGCAGCGTTGCGTGTTTCTTGCCGGAGGTAGAGCTACTGGATGGCCGATGGGCCCTACAAGGTTACTGACGTCAGCTAAACTCCGAATGCCGGTAAGTGAGAGCGCAGCAGTGAGACTGTGGGGGATAAGCTTCATAGTCGAGAGGGAAACAACCCAGATCACCAACTAAGGTCCCAAAGCGCGTGCTAAGTGGAAAAGGATGTGGAGTTGCTGTGACAACCAGGAGGTTGGCTTAGAAGCAGCCACCCTTGAAAGAGTGCGTAATAGCTCACTGGTCAAGTGATTCCGCGCCGACAATGTAACGGGGCTCAAGCACGCCACCGAAGTTGTGGCATTCGTACTGAGGCAAGCCTTCGTGGTTCAGCCGTATGGATGGGTAGGAGAGCGTCGTGTGGCGAGTGAAGCGGCGGAGTGATCCAGTCGTGGATGCCACACGAGTGAGAATGCAGGCATGAGTAGCGAAAGACGGGTGAGAAACCCGTCCTCCGGAAGACCAAGGGTTCCAGGGTCAAGCTAATCTGCCCTGGGTAAGTCGGGACCTAAGGCGAGGCCGACAGGCGTAGTCGATGGACAACGGGTTGATATTCCCGTACCGGCGAAGAACCGTCAAACGCTGATCCAGGAGTGCTAAGCAGGTGAAGCATCCTTTGAGCCTTCGGGTTCTGTGGGTGTGGAGGTTGCGAACCCGATCTGGTGAGGTGAGCGTATTAACAGGTGTGACGCAGGAAGGTAGCTGGTCCCGGGCGATGGTTGTCCCGGGCTAAGCATGTAGCCCGTCTCTGAGTAATATTTAGAGGCTTTGGGTGAGATGTGATGGGGACCCGTATGGGGAAGTCAGTGATCCTATGCTGCCGAGAAAAGCATCGACGCGAGGTTTTAGCCGCCCGTACCCCAAACCGACTCAGGTGGTCAGGTAGAGAATACTAAGGAGATCGAGAGAATCGTGGTGAAGGAACTCGGCAAAATGCCCCCGTAACTTCGGGAGAAGGGGGGCCATCCGCTTATACCAACTTGCTTGGGAAAGGGTGTGGTGGCCGCAGAGACCAGTGGGAAGCGACTGTTTACTAAAAACACAGGTCCGTGCTAACACGCAAGTGGACGTATACGGACTGACGCCTGCCCGGTGCTGGAAGGTTAAGAGGAGAGGTTAGACTTCGGTCGAAGCTTTGAATTTAAGCCCCAGTAAACGGCGGTGGTAACTATAACCATCCTAAGGTAGCGAAATTCCTTGTCGGGTAAGTTCCGACCTGCACGAATGGCGTAACGACTTCCCAGCTGTCTCCACCATGAACTCGGCGAAATTGCATTACGAGTAAAGATGCTCGTTACGCGCAGCAGGACGGAAAGACCCCGTGACCTTTACTACAGCTTGGTATTGGTATTCGGTGTGACTTGTGTAGGATAGGTGGGAGACTGTGAAGCGGGCACGCCAGTGTTCGTGGAGTCATTGTTGAAATACCACTCTGGTCATTCTGGATATCTAACTACGGACCCTGATCGGGTCTTGGGACAGTGCCTGGTGGGTAGTTTAACTGGGGCGGTTGCCTCCCAAAAAGTAACGGAGGCGCCCAAAGGTTCCCTCAACCTGGTTGGCAATCAGGTGGCGAGTGTAAGTGCACAAGGGAGCTTGACTGTGAGACTGACAGGTCGAGCAGGGACGAAAGTCGGGACTAGTGATCCGGCAGTGGCTTGTGGAAGCGCTGTCGCTCAACGGATAAAAGGTACCTCGGGGATAACAGGCTGATCTTGCCCAAGAGTCCATATCGACGGCATGGTTTGGCACCTCGATGTCGGCTCGTCGCATCCTGGGGCTGGAGTTGGTCCCAAGGGTTGGGCTGTTCGCCCATTAAAGCGGTACGCGAGCTGGGTTTAGAACGTCGTGAGACAGTTCGGTCCCTATCCGCTGCGCGCGTTGGAAATTTGAGAGGATCTGACCCTAGTACGAGAGGACCGGGTTGGACGAACCTCTGGTGTGCCAGTTGTTCTGCCAAGGGCATGGCTGGTTGGCTACGTTCGGGATGGATAACCGCTGAAAGCATCTAAGCGGGAAGCCGGCCTCGAGATGAGATTTCCGTACACCTTGTGTGTGTGAGGCTCCCAGTAGACGACTGGGTTGATAGGCCAGATGTGGAAGCGCCGTAAGGTGTGGAGCTGACTGGTACTAATAAGCCGATGACTTGATTTACACTTTCAGAATTTCCTGTTGTGATTGTTCGCGTCCACTTTGTGGTTCTTGACGTACGGCCAAGGACCCTGCCGCCAGCCCTTCTTGTGGGGGTGTGGGTGGTGATGGTTTTGGTATGTCAATAGAGTTACGGCGGTTATAGCGTCAGGGAAACGCCCGGTTACATTCCGAACCCGGAAGCTAAGGCTGACTGCGCCGATGGTACTGCACTCGGGAGGGTGTGGGAGAGTAGGACACCGCCGGACCCCTTTTCATGAGGAGGCCGTTCAGAAGGAGACACCAGTGATGGTGCCACCTTCTGGGCGGCCTTTTCTATTATTGGCGCGTGGAAGGCACGCGCAGGCACGAGGAGGCCACATGAGCAACGACCGCAATAACGACCGCGGCGACCGTCGAAACGACGGAGACCGGGGCAACCGCGGCGACCGCAACGGCCGGCGCGACTTCGGGTCTCGCGACTTCGGCTCGCGCGGCTCCTCCTCATCCAGCCGCGACGGCTCCCGCGGCCCCAAGCGAGGTGACGGCCCCCGGAGTGGCGGCCGAGATGTTGGTGCCCGCTTCGGTGACCGGCCCGCACCGCGCCAGGACCGTCATGGTCGCGACGACCGCGCCGACCGTCCCCGGTACGACGGTGCCGGCCGCAAGCCCTTCCGCGACGACGACCGTCGGCCCCGGCGCGACGACGACCGTCGCCCGCGCCGTGACGACCGCGGCCAGGGGAGCGTTCGTTCCGTGAGGATCGTCCGCGTCGCGACTTCGGCGATCGGCCGCGTCGCGATGATCGTCCGCAGGGCGATCGCCAGTTCCGGGGTGACCGTCCGCGTCGCGACGACCGCGGCCAGGGGGAGCGTTCGTTCCGTGAGGATCGTGCCCGTCGCGACTTCGGCGATCGGCCGCGTCGCGACGATCGTCCGCAGGGCGATCGCCAGTTCCGGGGTGACCGTCCGCGCCGCGACGACCGCGGCCAGGGGGAGCGTTCGTTCCGTGAGGATCGTCCGCGTCGCGACTTCGGCGACCGCCCGCGTCGCGATGACCGTCCGCACGGCGACCGTCCGTTCCGGGGTGACCGCCCCCGCCGCGACGACCGCGGATCGAACGACCGCTTCGACAACGCCCGCGGACGCGGCGGAACCCGCGGTGGCGGCCGCAGCGATCGCGGCGGTGCCGACCGCGAGTTCACCGAGGCCGAGCGGCTGCAGCACTCGCTGCGTCCCGTCCGCGCCGAACACGAGGATCCCATCATCCCGGACGACATTCGTCCGAACGACCTCCACCCCGCCGCGCGGAACGAGCTCAAGACCCTCCAGGTCGAGTTGCAGGAGCGCGTCGCGCGTCACCTCGCCATGGTGGCGCTCCTGATCGACACCGACCCGGCGCTGGCGCACGAGCACGCGCTCTCAGCCAGCCGCCGCGCCGGCAGGATCCCCGTGACCCGCGAAACCCTCGCGATCACCGCATACCGCAACGGCGATTTCGCTCTCGCCCTCCGGGAACTCCGCACCTACCGTCGCCTCACCGGCTCCGACGCGCACCTGGCACTCATGATCGACTGCGAGCGCGGCCTCGGACGCCCGCAGAAGGCGCTCGAGACAGGGCTCGAAGCCAAGGACGCCGAGCTCGACATGGAACAGCGCGTGCACGTCGCCATCGCGATGTCGGGCGCGCGGCTCGATCTCGGCCAGACGCAGCAGGCCCTGTTCGAGCTCGAGATCCCCGAACTCGACCCGAAGCGCGCCTACTCCTGGAGCCCCGAGCTGTTCGGCGCCTATGCGACCGTGCTCGAGGACCTCGGCCGCGAGGCCGAGGCCGCAAAGTGGTGGGCCAACGCCGAGCGTGCCGCCGGTGCCCTCGACGACCACTTCGGAGCTCGCGACGAGCTCGAGGTCTTCGAAGTGTTCGAGCACGAGGGCGCCGACGCCGACGCGGATGCCTCCGCCGAGGCCTCTTCCGAGGCAGAGGCGCCCGAAGGTGCCGAAGACGAGGCCGCGCCCGCCGAGGATGCGCCCACAGTCGACGCCGACGAGGCGCCGGCCGACGACGCGCCGGCCGAAGACGCGCCGGCCGACGACGCGGGCGAGGCACCCGCGGCGGAGTCCGGACGGTGAGCCTCTTCGGGCGCCGCGTCGCGACCACGGGGCCAGCGCCGATCGAGGGGCGCGAGCTGCTGCTCGCGGACCTCGACGGCGTGGTCTACCGCGGCGAGGGCGCGATCCCCGGCGCGGTCGCGGCGCTGAACCGGGGTGCCGCGCAGCTTCCGCTCGGCTACATCACCAACAACGCCGCACGCACCGACGAGGCCGTGGCGGAGCACCTGCAGCGACTCGGCCTGAACGCCGAGGCCCACGAGATCGTGACCTCCCCACAGGCGGCAGTCGCGCTGCTGCAGCGCACCGTCGCCCCCGGCGCTCGGGTGCTCGTGGTCGGCGGGGAGGGGATCGAGCGCGAGCTCCAGCGCGCCGGTTTCGAGATGACGCGCAGCGCCGACGACCGGCCCGACGCCGTGATCCAGGGCTTCGCCCCGCACGTCGGCTGGGAACACCTCGCCGAAGCCGCATTCGCACTCGCCGAGGAGCCCGGTCGCGAACCCATCCCGTGGATCGCGACGAACACCGACTGGACGATCCCGGTCGCCCGGGGCCTCGCGCCCGGCAACGGAACCCTCGTCTCGGCCGTGCACACCGCGGTCCAGCGCCTCCCGGTGTTCGCGGGCAAGCCCGAGACCCCGATCTTCGAGACCGCGTTCGAACGCTTCGGGACGCGCAACGCGCTGATGATCGGCGACCGGCTCGACACCGACATGGCCGGCGCCCAGGCCGCCGGGATCCCGTCGCTGCACGTGCTCACCGGAGTCGACCGGCCCAAGCAGCTCGTCGCCGCCACCCAGAACATGCGCCCCGACTTCATCGTCGCGAGCCTCGACGAGATGTTCGAGCCGTACCCCGAGACGCGCACGCTGAAGGACGGCACCGTCGTCGTCGGCGATGCGAAGGTCCGCATGGACGCGCACGTGGCCGAGGTCGTCGCCGAGGGCACCGATCCTCTGAACCTCCTGCGCGCGGGCTGCGCCGCGATCTGGGCCTCCGGGCTCGCGATCTACGGACTCAAGGTGCCCGAGATCCTGTACGCCGACCACTGGCGCTGACCCCGCCGAAGCGGCGACCGGATCGGCGCACGCGCAGCGCGCACCCCGCCCGGTACCACGAGGCCCGGTGGGGCCGATCCTCGGATCGGCCCCACCGGGCCTCGCTGTGTGTCCGGGCCCCGGCGGCCTAGGCCTGGCCGGTCGCCGTGAGCACGACGAGCAGCACGTTGAGGGCCACGATCGCGACCGTGATGAGGATCGCGACCAGCTGCAGGGGAACCCGGTTCGCGAATCCGCCCATGTCGGACTTGCGGCTGGTGAGCCAGACGAGCGGGATCAGGGCGAAGGGGATGCCGAGCGAGAGGACCACCTGGCTCACGATGAGCGAGAGCGTCGGGTCGATGCCCAGCCCGAGCACCAGCAGCGCCGGGACGAGCGTGACCGCGCGTCGCAGCAGCAGCGGGATGCGGATGTTGATGAGCCCGGCCATGATGTCGGCGCCCGCGTATGCGCCGACCGAGGTCGATGCGAGGCCGGAAGCGAGCAGGCCGATGCCGAAGATCACGCCGATGGCAGGGCCGAGGTGAGCGCTGATCGCGGCCGCAGCCCCGTCGATCGTGTCGGTGCCGTCGACACCGGGGAGCGCGGAGGCGGCGAGCAGCAGCATCGCGATGTTGACGCCGCCGGCGACGACGAGCGCGAGCGCGACGTCCCAGCGGGTTGCGCGGAGCAGCCGGCGCACGACACCCGGGTTCTCGGACGTGCCGTGGCGATCCCGTGAGAGCGTGGAGTGCACGTAGATGGCGTGGGGCATGACGGTGGCACCCAGCATGCTCGCGGCCAGCAGGACGGTCTCGGGACCCTGGAAGCGGGGGACCATGCCGCCCGCGACCCCGCCCCAGTCGAGCGGGCTGAAGAACAGCCCCGCGACGAAGCCGACGGTGATGATGGTGAGCAGCGCGAGGATCACGAGCTCGAAGCGGCGCTGGCCGCGGCCCTGGATGGCGAGAATGGCGAGCGAGACGATGCCGATGATGATGCCGCCGACCAGCAGTGGAGTGTCGAACAGGATCTTGAGCGCGAGCGCTCCGCCGACGACCTCGGCGAGGTCGGTCGCGATGACGACGACCTCGGCCTGCAGCCAGTAGAGCACCCGGCCCGCCTTCGGCATGCGCTCGCCGAGCAGCTCGGCGAGGCTCTTGCCCGTGACGAGGCCGAGCTTCGCCGACAGGTACTGGACGACGACCGCCATCGCGTTCGCGACGACGAGGACCCAGATGAGGAGGTAGCCGTACTTGGCGCCCGCGGTGAGGTTGGCCGCTACGTTGCCGGGGTCGACGTAGGCGATGGCGGCGACGAACGCGGGACCGAGCAATCGGAGCAGGCCTCGTTCGGGGCGGGCGGTCGTGGTCACAGCGAGAACCTCCGGATCGGTCGACGGCCGGCGCGGATCGCCGGGTGATACGACCATACGCGAGATGAAACTACGTCGCAACGTAGTTATGATTCTGGGCGCAGCGAAAAGCCCCGCGAACGCCGTGTTCGCGGGGCCTTCGCAGAGCGAATCAGTCGGTGAGGGCGGTGGCCCAGACCGATTCGAGGGCGACCTGCCCGAGCGGGAACGACTCCGCGTCGCCGGCGACCGCCACCTCGACGGCGCCGGAGAAGGGCGCGCCGGCGCGCAGCTCGATCTCGGTGCCGATGCCGATGCGGTGGTCCGCGAAGAACTGCAGCAGCGCCGGATCCTCGTCGGAGATCCGCTCGATGCGCGCCAGGCTTCCGGCGGTGAGCGTGCTGAGCAGCACGGCGTCGGGCAGCTCGAGGGTGCCGTCGGCCGCGGGGATCGGATCGCCGTGCGGATCGCGGGACGGATGCCCGAGGTGCACGTCGATGCGGTCGACGAGGAAGTCGGAGACGGCGTGCTCGAGAGCTTCGGCCTCGTCGTGGACCTGGTCCCAGCGGTAGCCGAGCACCTGCACGAGGAAGGTCTCGATCAGCCGGTGCCGCCGCACCATGGCGAGTGCGAGCTCGCGTCCTTCCTCGGTGAGCGAGACGGAACCGTAGCGCGCGTGGTCGATCAGGCCGAGGTCGGCCAGGCGCCGGACCGCGTCGGACGCGCTCGAGAGCTTGACGCCCGCCTTCGCCGCGAGCGTCGACGGAGTCACCGGGGCGTCCGACCACTCCTGCAGGCTCCAGATCGCCTTGAGATAGTTCTGGTTGCTGGCCGAGAGCGTGGAGACGGACATGCCTCGAAGGGTATCAACTCGGGGCGGCGGTACGCTTGGTCCATGAGTCCCGAGGAGATCCCCGAGCCGGCGCAGGAGTTCGCGAGCGCGGGCGATGACGGCCTGCTGGACCGCGCGGCGCTCGTCGAGGCGCAGCCGCTCGCGGAGCGGGCGGCCGGATTCGACCAGATCGCGGAAGAGCTGCTCGCCGAGCTGCAGCGCAGCGACCACGAGGGCGCCGGTGCCTGAGGGGATCGCGAACAGCGCGGTCTGGGCGGGTGCGCCGGAGCGCCTCGACCGGGTGCTCCCCGAGCTGGGCCTGGCGCGCTCCCGCAGCCGCGCGGCCGAGCTGATCGCCGCGGGCGAGGTACGGCTCGACGGTCGGGTCGCGACGAAGGCCGGTGCGCGCGTCGGCAGCGGCGCGACGATCGCGGTCTCGGGCGCGGACCGGTACGTCAGTCGCGGCGCGCACAAGCTCGTCGCCGGCCTCGACCGCTTCGGCGTCGATGCCGCCGGCCGACTCGCCCTCGACCTCGGTGCGTCGACGGGCGGGTTCACCCAGGTGCTGCTCGAACGAGGCGCCCGCGAAGTGCTCGCGGTCGATGTCGGGCACGACCAGCTCGTGCCCGAGCTGCGCGCGGACCCGCGCGTGCGCGCGGTGGAGGGGTGCAATGCCCGCGAGCTCACCGCCGAGGGCCTCGCCGCAGACACGGGCGTCGCCGAGGCCCCGACGCTCGTCGTCGCCGATCTCTCCTTCATCTCCCTCACCCTGATCCTGCCGGCCATCGCCCGGGTCGCCGCGCCGCTCGCGGAGCTCGTCCTGCTGATCAAGCCCCAGTTCGAGGTCGGACGCACCGGCATCCGCGACGGCATCGTGGTGGATCCTGCGCTGCGCGCCGAAGCGATCCGCACGGTCCTCGGTTCGGCGGCCCGGAACGGCTTCGCGGTGCGCGGACTGGCGCATTCGCCGATCGCCGGTTCGCACGGCAACCGGGAGTTCCTCGTGCATCTCTCGCGCGGCGGCGACGCGGATCCGACAGAATGGGAGGCACGGATCGACGAGCTCGTCTCGGAATCCATCGACTGACCGGAGCGCACCGGAACCCCCGACAGGAGGCGACATGAGCCGAGCCGACGCGGCCGACCGCCGCATGCTCGTGGTCTCGCACACCGCGAAGCGCGAAGCCATCGAAGCGACGATCGAAGTGGTGACGGCGCTGCGGGCCGCCGGGGTCACTCCCGTGATGGCCCCGGCGGACCGCGCCGAATTCGCTCCCCATCTCCCGCTCGACCGAACGGCGGAGCTCGGCGTCGAGGCCGAGGTCTCGGGGCTCGAGATCGCGATCGTGCTCGGGGGCGACGGCACGATCCTGCGCGCCGCCGAGCTGGTGCGCGAGTCCGACTGCCCGATCGTCGGCGTCAACCTGGGGCACGTCGGCTTCCTCGCCGAGATGGAGCGGCACGATCTCGCATCCACCGTCGAGCAGGTGCTCGCCGGCGACTACACGGTGGAGGAGCGCGTGACCCTCGAGGTCCGCGCCACGCTCGACGGCGCGGTCATCGCCGAGACCTGGGCCGTCAACGAGGCCAGCGTCGAGAAGCGCCAGCGCATGCTCGAGGTCGCGGTCGGCGTGGACGGCCTCCCGCTCTCCTCCTTCGGCTGCGACGGGGTGGTGCTCGCGACCCCGACCGGCTCCACCGCATACGCCTTCTCCGCGGGCGGGCCCGTCGTGTGGCCCGGCGTGCAGGCCATGCTGCTCGTGCCGATCGCGGCCCACGCGCTCTTCAACCGGCCGCTCGTCGTCGGACCGGACTCGGTGCTCACCGTCGAGATCCTGCCGCAGAGCGTGGGCGAGGGGTGCTCTGGTGCGACGGCCGTCGACGCTCGGAGTTGCCCTCCGGCTCGGTCGTCGAAGTACGGCGGTCGGCGCGGCCCGTGCGTCTGGCCCGACTCGACGAGGCCGTCTTCACCGACCGCCTCGTCAACAAGTTCAATCTGCCGGTGACGGGCTGGCGCGGACGCAGCGGAGGAGAAGCGTGATCGAAGAGCTCAGGATCCGCGACCTCGGAGTGATCGGCGACGCGACCCTCGCGCTGGGAGCGGGGTTCACCGCGATCACCGGAGAGACCGGGGCCGGGAAGACGATGGTCGTGAGCGCGCTCGGCCTCCTCATGGGCGGCCGCAGCGACGCGGGCGCGGTGCGCTCCGGCGCCGCTCAGGCTCGCGTGAGCGGGCTCGTCCGCACCGACGACCCGCAGGTCGTCGACCTGGTCGACGAGGTGGGCGGATCGGTCGAAGAGGGCGAACTGGCCCTCACCCGCACGGTCAGCTCCGAGGGACGCAGCCGCGCCAGCGTCGGGGGAGCCGCGGCTCCGGTCGGCGCCCTCGGGCGCCTCGCCGAGCGGCTGTTCGCCGTGCACGGCCAGTCCGAGCAGCTGCGCCTGCGGAGCCGGTCGGCGCAGCGCGAGACCCTCGACCGCTTCGGCGGCGCCGAGGTAGCCGAAGCGCTCGCCGCCTACCGCGAGCTGCACGAGGAGCGGGCCGCGCTCTCGGCCGAGCTCGCCGAACTGCGCGCGGCGCACGATGCCCGTGCTGCGGAGGCGGTCCGCCTGCGCGAGGACCTGGACGAGATCGCCGCGCTCGATCCGCAGCTCGGGGAGGACGAGGAGCTCCGTACCCGCATCGAGCGGCTCAGCAATCTGGAGGCGCTGCGCGCGGCGAGCAGCGCGGCCGCGCGGGCCCTGGCCGGCGACGGCGACGATCCCTACGACCGCGACGCGACGGGCCTCATCACCGAGGCCCAGCAGGAGCTGGAACGGGTGGCCGCGCACGATGAGCGTCTGGCCGCAGTCCTCGAAGCGCTGCGCGGCATCGGGTTCCAGCTCGCCGATGCGACTCGCGAGCTCGGGGGGTACCTGAGCGACCTCGACGAGGACGGGCCGGGCGAGCTCGAGCAGGCCAACGAGCGCCTGTCGGCGCTCAACGGCGTGATCCGCCGCTTCGGGGGCGGGCTCGCCGAGGTGCTCGAGATCGCCGGGACCGGTGCCCTGCGTCTCGCCGAGCTCGACGGCGACGACGAGCGCGTCGAGGAGCTGGACGCGCGGCTCGCGCGGCTCGCCTCCGAGGAGCGCGCGGCTGCGGATCGGCTCTCCGAGCTGCGCCGTGCGGCCGCGGGCGAGCTCGGCGAACGGGTCTCCGCGGAGCTCCGTCATCTCGCGCTGCCCGACGCGGAGTTCTCGGCGCTCGTCGAACCCGGCGAGCTCGGGGGAGCGGGTGCGGACGAGGTGACGTTCCTGCTCCGCTCGCACTCCGGGGCCGAGCCCCGCCCGCTCGCGAAGGGTGCCTCCGGCGGCGAGCTCTCGCGCATCATGCTCGCGCTCGAGGTCGTGGTCGCGGCGACCGATCCGGTGCCGACCTTCGTGTTCGACGAGGTCGATGCCGGGGTCGGCGGTGCCGCGGCGATCGAGATCGGGCGGCGGCTCGCGCGACTTGCGCGCACCTCCCAGGTGATCGTCGTGACCCACCTGGCGCAGGTCGCGGCGTTCGCGAACAACCACCTCCAGGTCGTCAAGGACTCCTCCGGCGGGTTCACCGAGAGCAGCTGCCGTCGGCTCGACGGCGAGGAGCGGCTCGGCGAGATGGCGCGCCTGCTCTCGGGGCTCTCGGACTCGTCGAGCGCGCTCGAGCACGCCGCCGAGCTCCTCCAGCTCGGACGCGAGGCCTAGCCGTTCCGACGTCGGCGCCGGCTGCTACGCTCCCTGCATGAGCAAGATGCCCTGGCGGCGCAGCCGACCCGCGGAGCGCCCGAGCGCCTCCACCAGCGCGAGCGAGGCGGCCGAGCGCGCGCACCTGCTCGATTCGCATCCGCAGGTGGTGCACGCCGACATCGAGCAGATGGACTCCGAGACCCGCCAGATGTATCGCGACGCCCGCACTGCGGCGATCGAGACCCGCGAACAGGAGGCGCGCGAGAAGCGGACCCGCGAATTCGTGGTGCGCGCACCGTTCCAGCTCGGCTTCGTCATCACCCTCGGCGTGCTCGCGGCGCTGCTCTTCGGCGCCATGATCAGCGAGCTGACGACCATCATCATGTACGTGGTGGGCGCGCTCTTCATCGCGCTCGGCCTCGACCCCGTGGTGCGCTGGCTCGAGCGGAAGGGCATCCGGCGGCCGCTCGGCATCGGCATCGTCTTCGGAACGTTCATGCTGGCCGTCGCCGGCATCATCGCCATCGTCGTCCCGATGCTCTCCAACCAGATCGCCCAGCTCGTCCGCAGCGCGCCGAGCTACTTCATCGGCATCTCGAGCGAGCCCTGGTTCCACGACCTGAAGGACCGCTTCAAGCAGTTCGTCGACTTCGATGCGCTGCTCAAGACGGGGCATGACTTCGTGGGCAAGCCCGAGAACTGGGCGCAGGTGGTCGGCGGCGTGTGGCAGGCCGGCATGGGCATCGCAAACGGGCTCACCGCCGCGATCATCGTCCTGATCCTCAGCCTCTACTTCCTCGCATCGCTGCAGGCGATCAAGCGCGGCTTCTACACGCTCGTGCCGCGTTCGGGGCGGGCGAAGGTCATGGACATCACCGAGCAGGTCACCAAGTCCGTGGGCGGCTACGTCAACGGAATGGTGATCCTCGCGCTCATCAACGCCGTGCTCGGCTTCATCATGATGACCATCGTCGGGGTGCCGTTCGCGGGCCTCGTGGCCGTCGGCGTCTTCTTCCTCGCGCTCATCCCGCTCGTCGGGTCGCTCATGGCGACCGTGCTCGTCGCGGCGGTCGCGCTGTTCAACTCGCCGGGCGCCGCGCTCGCGGCAGGCATCTACTACCTCATCTACATGCAGATCGAGGCGTATCTCCTCACCCCGCGCATCATGAACCGCGTCGTGTCCGTGCCGGGGTCGCTGGTGGTCATCGGGGCCCTCGCGGGCGGTACCCTGCTCGGCCTCATGGGAGCTCTCATCTCGATCCCGGTGACCGCGATGGTGCTGATGATCGTGAAGCAGGTCTGGGTGCCGCGCCAAGAGCTGCACTGATCCGTCGGCGCGTCCCGCGCCCTGACTGGGATCGCGGGGGTCCCTGCGCCCCACCCGAAGGAATGACCGGCGGCGAGAGCCCCAACAGTGATAGGATCGAAGCCCGTGGGAGCAGAGCGAAGCGCGACGGATACGACCAAACACATCTTTGTCACTGGAGGTGTGGTCTCCTCGCTGGGCAAGGGCCTCACCGCCGCCAGCCTGGGCAATCTGCTCACGGCTCGCGGACTCCACGTGGTCATGCAGAAGCTGGATCCGTATCTCAACGTCGATCCCGGCACGATGAACCCGTTCCAGCACGGCGAGGTCTTCGTCACCGACGACGGCGCCGAGACGGACCTCGACATCGGGCACTACGAGCGGTTCCTGGGCATCAACCTGTCCCAGGCCGCGAACGTCACGACCGGCCAGATCTATTCGACCGTCATCGCCAAGGAGCGACGCGGCGAGTACCTGGGCGACACGGTCCAGGTGATCCCGCACATCACCAACGAGATCAAGCGCCGCATGCGGCTGCAGGCCGAAGAGGACCCGCGTCCCGACGTGATCATCACGGAGGTCGGCGGCACCGTCGGCGACATCGAGTCGCAGCCGTTCCTCGAGTCGGCGCGTCAGGTGCGCCACGAGCTCGGGCGCAAGAACGTCTTCTTCGTGCACGTCTCGCTGGTCCCTTTCATGGGTGCCTCGGGCGAGCAGAAGACCAAGCCCACTCAGCACTCCGTCGCGGCGCTCCGCTCGATCGGCATCCAGCCCGACGCGCTCGTGCTCCGCAGCGACCGTCCGGTCACCGACGACAACCTGCGCAAGATCGCCCTGATGTGCGACGTCGACGAGGACGCGGTGGTCAACGCCATCGACGTGCCGAGCATCTACGACCTGCCCCGACTGCTCAACGATCAGGGCCTGGACCGCACCATCATCGAGCACCTCGGTCTCGACGAGCGCGCCGGCGAGGTCGACTGGACGGGCTGGCAGCCGGTGCTCGACGCGGTGCACCACCCGAAGGGCGAGGTCACGATCGCGCTCGTCGGCAAGTACATCGACCTGCCCGACGCGTACCTCTCGGTCACCGAGGCGTTGCGCGCGGGCGGTTTCGCGCACTCGACCAAGGTCAACATCCGCTGGGTGCCCTCCGACTCCTGCGAGACGCCCGAGGGCGCGCTCGAGCAGCTCGGCGAGGTCGATGCGATCTGCGTCCCCGGCGGTTTCGGCGTGCGCGGTATCGAGGGCAAGCTCGGTGCGCTGCGCTTCGCGCGTGAGAACGGCATCCCCACGCTCGGCCTCTGCCTCGGCATGCAGTGCATGGTCATCGAGTACGCGCGCAACGTCGCGGGTCTCGAGGGCGCTTCGTCCACCGAGTTCGACCCCGAGACCCCGATCCCGGTCATCGCGACGATGGCGGAGCAGGTCGAGATCATCGACGGCGGCGACCTGGGCGGAACCATGCGCCTCGGTCTCTACGAGGCCGCGTTCTCCGAGGGGTCGCTCGCGGCCGAGCTCTACGGCGCGTCGAGCGCGAGCGAGCGTCACCGCCACCGCTACGAGGTGAACAACCGCTACCGCGAGCAGATCGGCGCAGCGGGCCTGTCGTTCTCGGGTACGAGCCCCGACGGCGAGCTCGTCGAGTACGTCGAGCTGCCGCGCGACGTCCACCCGTTCTACATCGCGACCCAGGCCCACCCCGAGCTGCGTTCGCGCCCCGGAACCTCGCACCCGCTGTTCGCCGGACTGGCCGAGGCCGCGATCGCGCGCCGCGATGCCGCCCGCCTGTTCGACGTCGAGGGTCGTGACTAGCGACCGCTCGAGCGAGGAGTTCGGTGGCGGGTCGCCAGGGCCCGCCGCCGAACCGCTCGCCGACGCCTACGCCGTCGACGTCGGCGTCGAGTCCAGCGAGCTGCTGACGCGCGGCCACGTCTGGGACGTGCGCCGCGACCGCTTCGCCTACGCCGGAGCCGTGCTCGAACGGGACTACGTCGACCACCCCGGCGCCGTCGCGGTCCTCGCGCTCGACGAGCAGGAGCGCGTGCTGCTCATCCGGCAGTACCGGCACCCGATCGCGCACCGCGACTGGGAGATCCCGGCCGGGCTCATGGACGTCGCCGGAGAATCCGGCCTCGCGGGCGCGCAGCGCGAGCTCGTCGAGGAGGCCGATCTCGAGGCGGCCCGCTGGGACGTGCTGCTCGACGTCTGCACCACCCCGGGCGGGAACAGCGAGGCGATCCGGATCTTCCTCGCGCGCGACCTCGCCGCGGTCGAGCACGACTACGTGCGCACAGCCGAGGAAGCCGACATGCTGCGGCGCTGGGAACCGCTTGACACGGTGATCGACGCCGTGCTCGACGGACGCGTGCAGAACGCGCTGACCACCAACGCGGTGCTCGCCGCGGCTGCGGCCCGATCACGGGGGTGGAGTTCCCTGCGGCCGGCCGACAGCCCGTGGACGCGCCGGGACCTCGTGCGCGGCGACCGCTCGAAGGCATGAGCGAGCCGCTGCGCCCGCAGGCGGGCATCGAGCGGTTCCTGCGCCACATCGCGATCGAGCGCGGGCTCGCCGAGCATACCCGGGCCGCCTATCGTCGCGATCTGGACGCCTATGCGGCCTGGCTCGAATCCGAGCGCATCGACGACCTCGGGAACGTGACCTCAGAGACGCTCTCGGCGTACGTCGCCGCACTCGGCGGAGCGCCGGGCCCTGGCGGCACCGCAGCCGCCGCGGGCGTCGGCGAGGCGGCGTCCGCGGACGCGCCCCGCTTGGCCCCGAGCTCGATCACCCGACGCATGTCGGTCGTGCGCGGGCTGCACCGCTTCCTGTTCGAGGAGGGCGACCTCGACACGAACGCCGGGGCGCGCTCCGCGCCCCGAAACAGACCAAGCGGCTGCCCAAGGCTCTCTCGATCGAGCAGGTCGAGTCCCTGCTCGCCGCGACCTCCGGCGACGACCCCGTGGCGCTGCGGGACCGGGCGCTGCTCGAACTGCTGTATGCGAGCGGCGCGCGCGTCAGCGAGGTCGCCTCGCTCGACCTCGACGACCTCCTCGCCGGAACCGGCGACGGGCGAGACGCCTGGACCGACCCGGTCGCGGCGCTCGGCGACGGCGGCTTCATCCGCGTCACCGGCAAGGGGTCCAAGCAGCGGATCGTGCCCTACGGACGGTACGCCGGCGCTGCGCTCGCCGCATACCTGGTGCGAGCCCGCCCCGCGATGGTCGAGCGGGGCCGGGGCACCCCCGCGCTGTTCGTCGGCCCCCGCGGGTCGCGGCTCTCGAGGCAGAGCGCCTGGCTCGTGATCCGGGCCGCAGCCGAGCGGGCCGAACTCGACGTCGAGGTGTCGCCGCACTCGCTGCGGCACTCCTTCGCGACCCATCTCCTCGCGGGCGGCGCCGACGTGCGCACCGTGCAAGAACTGCTCGGGCACGCCTCGGTCACCACCACCCAGATCTACACCCAGGTCACCGCGGACACGCTGCGGGAGCACTATCTGACGGCCCACCCGCGCGCGCGGATCCGGCAGTGATCCGACGTTCCGAGGACTAGGCGGTCGGGATCCTGACCCGCACGCTCGTGCCCGAGCCCGCACGGGAGCGAACGGCGACATCGCCGCCGTGCCGTTCCGCGACGATCCGGACGAGCGACAGCCCCAGGCCGCTGCCCTCGACGCGGCGGGCGCGGTCACCACGCCACAGCTCGTCCCAGACGTGCGCCTGCTCGGCCTCGGGAATGCCCCAGCCGGTGTCCGCGACCTCGACCACCACGAACCCGGAATCCTCCGACCCCGGATCTCGATGCGCGCGTCGGGATCCGAGTATTTCGCGGCATTGACCAGCAGATTGCGCACGACGACCGCGAGCAGGTCCGCGTCGCCGGCGACGGACGGCAGCGGCCAGGGCGCAGCCGGGAGCTGGACGCGGATATCGCGGTGGGATCCGCGGACCTCGAGATCCTCGGAGAACGCCGCGGTCTCGTCGCGGACGACCGCGGCGAGGTCGACCGGAACCCGTTCGATCGCGGAGGTCTCGAGCGCTGAGAGCGAGCGCAGCTCGCCGATCAGGTTCGCGAGGCGGCCGGCCTGAGCTGCGGCCACGCCCAGGGACGGCGACGGATCCGGGTCGAGTTCGAGCGCAGCGCGGATGGCGGTCACCGGATTCTTGAGCTCGTGGTCGAGCCGGGCGACGAAGCGCCGGTGCGCCTCGCGCTCCTGCTGCGCGCCCGCCGCGAAGCCCTGTTCCTCGCGAGCGCGGAGCGCCGAGCGCACCCCGAGGCCCGCCCAGACGCCGGCGGAGACCAGCGCGCCCGTCACGACGAGAACGGTCGCGAGCGGGACCGTGATCTCGAACGAACCGTTCACCCGGGCCAGGACCACCGCGCCGGCCGCGAGGCCGCCGAGCAGGAGCGGCGTGCCGACCGCGACGAGCGTGGTGATGCGAACGCGGCTCACCGCTGCACCACCCGCCCGCAGAAGCGGTAGCCCGCGCCGGGCACCGTCTCGATCCAGCGCGGACGCTGGGCGTCGTCCCCGAGAACTCGCCGGAGCTCAGCGACGCGATGGTCGACGGCGCGCGTCGTGACCGCGAACTCGAAGCCCCAGAGCGCCGACAGCAGGTGCTCGCGCGTGTGCACCTCGTCGGGGTGCGCCATCAGATAGTCGAGCAGTGCGACCGCCTTCGGCGTGAGATCGACGGTCCGTCCGTCGACGCGGGTGCGGCGGCCGGAGCGATCGAGCTCGAGCGAGTCGCTGAGCAGCAGATTCGCGGCCGAGAGCGGCCGCCCGCCGATGGTGCGCCGCAGCACGGCACGGATGCGCGAGACGAGCTCCGACGGGAGAAACGGCTTGCCGAGGTAGTCGTCGGCGCCCTCGTCGAGGGCGGCGGCCCGCTCGGAGGCCTCGTCGACCTGCGTCAGCAGGACCACCGGAGTCCAGGTCTCGCTCTGCCGCAAGCGGCGGACGAGGCCGCGACCGTCGAGCCCGGGCATCAGCACGTCCGAGACCACGATGTCGGGGCGGCTCTCGGCGTGGCGCGCGAGCGCCTCCTCGCCGTCCGCCGCGACGACCACCTCGAAGCCGGCCCGTTCGAGGTACGGGCCGAGCGTCGAGGTGATCGCCTCCTCGTCGTCGACGAGGAGCACTCGGGGGCGCTGCGGATCGGGCACGGGGGCGGCGCTCAGCTCGCGGGGGCGAGCACGTTGCCGATGCCCGCGTCGGAGATGGCCGGGGAACCGGATTCCCACGCGACGGTGTTGCCGTTGCCGGTGACGTCGAGTGCGTCGAGACGCTTCGTGAACACGGTCACCCCCGTGCCCGTGATCTGCAGCTTCGCGACGTCGTTCGCGAGCACGGAGGCGCCGTTCGCCGACACCTTCACCGTCGCGCAGTTGCCGTCGATCGCGACCGTGGTGCCCACGTTGACCACCTCGACCGTGCCGCCGACGCAGCTGGCGTGCTTCTCGACCAGGGGCTCGAGCATCGCGCGGGTGACCCGCTCGGAATCGTCGGAGCCGCTTGCCCCGGTGGAACCCGATGCGCTGCCGGCCGCGCTCGCGGCGCCCTCGCTCGCTGCGGCGGAAGCCCCTTCGCTCGTGGAGGTCGACGGCGTCTCGGTGTGGGAGGACGAGGGTGCGGGCTTCTCGGTGGCCGGGGACTGCGGCGTGAAACCGATCCCGCATCCCGTGAGCCCCGCGGATACCGTGAGCAGCGCGGCGATCCCCGCGGCGGATCGGAGGATCGCGGAGCGTGCTGCGGTGATTTCGGTCATGTCGGACCCCTTTCGAATTCATACTCGCACACCGGATTCGGTGCACGTCGTCCGGAGCGAGCCGAACCCTTCCCACGCTAGGAATCGAAGGGGGCGCGGCGGTCGCGGCGATGTCGCAGCCCTGTCGCAATCCTGCGACATCCTCCGCGCAGCGGACCCGTCGCCCGATTCGCGCACGGAACGGCGGATGCGCGCACGATCCGAGCGCTTTCCGCCGCTGCGAACGGGCGGATCCCCCACGCTGGGATTCGAACGATCGAGTCGGCGCGACGCGAAGCGGCGCACCGCTGCACAGGGGGAGACACATGAGAGCATCCGACCGACGACCCAGTCCGCGCGGCCTCAGAAGCGGGGGAGCGCTCGCGTGCGCCCTCGCGGTGATGGCCGCGGCCTCCTGGGCCGCGATCGCGGCTCCCGCCCAGGCGGCCGAGGCGACCCGGGTCGTGCTCACGAGCCCGGGGAGCCACACGGTCGTGGTGCCCCCTGGAGCGACCTCGGTGCGTGCGGTTGCTCAGGGCGGGTCGGGAGCGAAGGCCTACCCGCACGTGTCGCCCACGCCCGGCGCGGGGGCTCGGGTAGTCGCGGACCTGCCGGTGGTGCCGGGGGAGACGCTCGTCGCGGTCGTCGGAGGAAACGCCGAGGGGTCGGTCGGCGGGGTGAACGGCGGTGCCGACGGCACCCGGGTCGAAGCCTCGACGGTCGTACGCGGTGGCGGCGGTGGCGGGGCCACGGACCTGCGCCGCGGAGGTTCCGGGCTCGCGGACCGGGTGCTCGTCGCGGGCGGCGGGGGCGGGACATCCGGCCTGGGCGGCACGAACGGAGGGTCGGCAGGCGGCCTGATCGGGGGTGCGGGGGCGACGGCCGGGGGATGCGCGGGCGACGCGGGGGCGGAACGCCGACCGCGGGAGGAACCCCGGAAACCCGTGCAGCGGAACCCCCGGAACTTCGGGGCTCCTCGGAGCCGGCGGTGCTCCGGGATTCTACGACGACACGAACAACATGGGCGGTGCCGGCGGCGGCGGCCTCTACGGAGGCGGCGGCGGAAGTCCCTGGGGCGGCGGGGCCGCCGGGTCCAGCTATGCCGCGCCGGACGCGACGAACGTCTCGATGAGCACCGGCCCCCTCGGGGCGACGCCGTCGATGGAACTCGAATTCACGCTACGGCCGGCCAGCCGGATCGCGCTCGCGCTGTCCGCCGGAACCGTCGTCGCCGACGGGACGAGCACGGTCACCGCGACGGCGACGGTCGGCGATGCCGACGGCAACCCGATCGCGGGCGAGGACGTCGTGTTCGAGGGCAGCGAGCCGGGGCAGCGGATCGGCGAGACCGTCGACCACGGCGACGGAACCTACTCGGCCGAGATCCGCGCATCCAACCGAGTCGCGCTCACGACCATCACTGCTCGCGACCGCTCGGTGGACCCTGCGATCGAGGCGACCGCCACCCTGCGGCAGGGGCCGGGCGACGTCGTCGAGATCGGCGGCGAGATGATGCCGGATCGGCTCGTCGCAGACGGCACTTCGGCCACGGGGCTCGAACTGTACGCCTTCGACGCGCTCGGACATCGGGTTCCCGGTCAGCGGATCACGATGGAGGCGAGCGATCCCGGGGTGGGGATCAGCGAGATCCGCGACCGCGAGGACGGCAGCTATCGCGTGCGGATCACCGCGTCGAAGCGGGCCGGAACGGTGCAGCTCACCGCGATCGACCGTTCCGTCTCGCCGGAGGTGCGCAGAACCTTCACGCTCACCCTGCTCCCCGGAGCCCCCGAGTCCGCACGGCTGAGTCTCGACCCCGGCACGATCGTCGCCGACGGCACGTCGACCACGCGGTTCCGGGCCGAGATCAGCGACGCGAACGGCAACGCGGTCCCCGGACTCGAACTCGACCTGCGATCCAGCGATCGCGGCCAGCTCATCGGTGGGATCACCGAGATCGCTCCGGGCTCCTACACCGCGGTGGTGCGCGCCTCGACGACCGCGGGCCGCAGCACGCTGACGCTCTCGGAGACTCGGGAGCCGGAAGCACCGCTCGAGCGTTCCTCGGCCCGTGGTGCGCTGAGCCTCGTTCCCGATGCGGTGCTCGGAACCGTCGAACTCGTGCAGCGCGCTCCAGCGGTCGGTCCGACGGGTCCGGTCGAGCCCACCGGTCCGATCGACCCGGCGGCCCCCGCGCCGACGAGTCCGCGCGGCACAGCTGGACCGGCCAGTGGAGGACCGGAGGGGGACCTCGCGACCACCGGCGGTGCGACGGGGGTCGGTGCGGCGCTCGCCGCGGTGATCCTCGGGCTCGGCGGCGGAACGCTGCTCGCGATCCGGAGACGGGCGTCGGCGTGAGCCGACGCGGCTCGCGAGCATCCGAGGCGTAGGCTCGGGGCGTGGACGAGCGCGCACCGGAGCGGACGGTGGACATCGAAGGGCTGCCCGAGCGACACATCGCGGATCTCGATGCGGGCGATATCGCGCGCGGCGGTGCGCGTCCGGTCGGCGGCGCGCTGCGGATGCACTCCCGCATGCGAACGTTCGGGGCAGTCGTGCTCCACGAGGTGTTCGGATCGCTGACGGAGTTCGAACGCAGACCGCCCTGGCCCGGGCTGCCGACGTGGGACCTCGTGTTCGTGGACAGCGGCACGTTCGCGTACCTGAGCGACGGCGCATGGAAGCAGGCGTCCGGACGGCTCATGATCGGTCCGAGCGGAGTACCTCAGCGTGTGCGGCTCGGCGCCGATTGCCGCTTCCTCATCGTGAGGGTGCCGAGAGTCCTGCTGCCGGCACCGAACCGGCTCCGAGAGGAGGTGCGGTTCGGGACGCAGCTGACGCTGATCGAGGAGTCCATGCGGGCGTTCGTGGCCCGAGCGGTGCGCAGCGAGCGGGAGGTGGCCGAGGGCGAGAGCGCCGCGGTCGACCGGATCCTCGTCGAGATGGCAGGTGCGGTGCTGCTCGGGCGACTCGGCCGTGACCCGGTGCGAGGTTCGCCCCGTGCGGCCCTGCGGGAGCGAGCGCTGGGCGAGCTCTCCCTCAGAGCCGCCGAACCGTCCTTCGCTCCCGCCGATCTCGCACGTGCGACCGGTGCTTCGCTGCGCCACCTGCAGGATGTCTTCGCGGAAGCGGGAATCTCCATCGCGGGCGAGCTCCGCCGGGTCCGGGCCGAAGCCGCGCACGCGCTGCTCCTGGACCCCGTCAACGACGGTCTGGACATGGAAGCGGTCGCGCTCCGCTCAGGCTTCGGGTCGGCGCGAGCCATGCGGACGGCTCTCGAACGTCAGCTGGGTAGCGGCCCCCGGGCGATCCGCTCCGGCAGGGACCGGCTCTGACCGGCCCGGGCGGCCGCACCGCCCGCACCGCCCGCCCGGCTCAGGGCAGCAGCGTGAAACCGGACTCGTACCGGGTCTTGCCGAGCGCGGCCATGATGATCTGCAGGAACCCCAGCGCCTCCAGTTCCCTGGCCCGGGTCAGCGGACCGGCGTCGACCGCGCGCATGCCCGCCGCCTCGATCAGCGCCGCGACCTCCTGCTTGGCGTCCGCGTAGTCCCCGGCGTAGAGCACGGTCGTGGGCGTCGTGCCGTTCGTGCCGCTGACGAGGGTGTCGCCGAGATTGACGTTGAACGCCTTCACGACCGCCGAACCCTCGGGAAGCAGCTGGGCCAGCTCGGCCGCGGTGGAGGAGTCGGCGGGCGACTTCAGCCGGTCGTAGGTGCTGAAGTCGATCGGGTTGCTGATGTCGATCACGACCTTCTCCCCGAGCTGGTCCCGATAGTGCTCCAGGATCCCCGGGTATGCGGAGTAGGGCACCGCGAGCACGACGAGATCGCCGGTGAGCCGGTCGCCGAGCGCGCCGTAGGCGAAGCCGGGTCGGGCCGCTGAGGCGCTCGACGCGCTGCGCTTGACGATCTGGATCTCCGCGCCGGCGCGTGCGGCGACCTCGGCGATCGCCCCACCCATCTTGCCGCTGCCGATGATGCTGATGGACGTCATGCGGGGATCCTCCGGAATCGGTTGAGCGCCTCTTCGGCGACTTTCTGCGCGTCGTAGTCGAAGACCGCGCTGCGGCGGAAGTCCCGTCCGACGCGGATGTCGGCGTCGCGCTTCTCGAGGTTCGCGAACTCGTACTGCGCGTCGAACATGGCGCCGGCTCGGCGCGAGCCGTGCTGCAGGATGGCGGTGCGCTGCATGCGCACCGCGGTGTAGCGCCGGAACGCCTCCGGGATGTCGGAGACCCCGTCCGCGGCGGCGAGGAACGTGGCGAGCGCCATGCTGTCCTCGATCGCCTGGCTCACGCCCTGGCCCTGGTGCGGCAGCATCGTGTGCGCGGCATCGCCGAGCAGCGTGATCGCGCCGCGGGACCAGTTCGTGAGCGGCTCGTGATCGAAGAGGCCCCACCAGAACGTCCGGTCGATGAGGCTGATGAAGTGCGCGAGGCGGGGATCCCAGCCGTCACCCGAGAATTCCGCCGCGAGCTCGCTCACCTCGGCCGGCCCCGACCACGGCCCCTGCAGGGGCCGGTCGCTCGGAACGCCGGCCACGAAGTTGAACAGCCTGCGCTGCTGCAGCGGGTACGCCATGAAGTGCCGTCGGTCGTGCATCCAGACCTGGCTGATCATGGGCCAGTCGTCTGGGAGGCGGGAGGCGTCCATCACACCGCGATAGACGATGTATCCGGAGTACACGGGCTCGGGGTGCTGGCCCACCGCGCCGCGCACGACCGAGTGGATGCCGTCGGCGCCGACGACGGCGTCGAAGACGTCCTCCGAGCCGTTCTCGAACGCGACGCGGACCCCCGACGCCGTGTGCTCGACGGTCTGCAGCCGGTGCCCCAGGCGGATGGTCTCCGGAGCGACCGCGGATGCCAGGCCGTCGATGAGGTCGGGCCGATACATGCCGATGTTCCGGTACTGACGCGCCGAGTCCTCCCAGGCGGCATCGGTGACCATGCGCCCCATGCCGTCGAGGTACACGCCGTGCCCGTCGGGCACGGCGCCGACGCTCCGGATGCGCTCGAGCACGCCGAGCCGGTCGAGCACGCGTGCGGCGTTGGGAGCGATCGTGACCCCTGCGCCGACCTCGCCGAGCCGGCTCGCCTGCTCGAACACGGTGACGTCGGCCCCGGCGATCCTCGTGAGCGCGATCGCGGCGGTGAGACCGCCCATCCCGCCGCCGATGATCGCGACCCTGGGAGAGTGACTTGCCAATTTCTGCTCCTTGACTGAATTGCTCGGCACCAGTGGACTCCTAGCGCACCGGTGCCGGTTCGGATGCTTCCGCTCGCGCGGCGAACACCGTGGCTCCGGCGGCCTGCTCCGCCTCGTGATCGGGCCCGAGGGGGATCCCGCTCCGATCCCGGAGGCACAGGGTCGCCGCGCCCCCGACGAGGGAGGCGGCGAGGAGGTATCCGGAGACCGCGGTGGTGCTGCCCGTGGCCTCGAGGAGCATCTGCGCGATCATCGGTGCGAACGCGCCGCCGAGGACCGCTCCGATCGCGTAGGTGATCGAGACGCCCGAGAAACGGATCGACGCCGGGAAGATCTCCGAGTACCAGGCGGCCAGCGGGCCGTAGGTGAGGCCGAGGCCGACGGAGATGAGGACGAGGGCGGCATAGAGCCCGGGCAGGCCGCCGGTGTCGACGAGCCAGAAGACGGGGAAGACGACGACGGCCTGCAGGGCGAAACCGATGAGGAAGGTGCTGCGCCGGCCGATCCGGTCGGAGAGGAAGCCCGCGACGAGCGTCGAGAGGAACCAGACGGCTGCGGCGGTCGCCGCTGCGACGAGCACCGCCGTGGTGTCGAGGCTCTGGACGTTGATCGCGTAGCTGTTGAGGAACCCGCCCGTGGTCATGTAGCCGAGGGTGCCGTTGCCGGCGAAGACGAGCGCGGCGAGGAGGACCAGGTGCCAGTGCCGCGTGAACACCTCGAGGATCGGCACGCGCGGACGCTTGCCGCGCTCGGCGAGCTCGGCGAACACCGGGCTCTCCTCCACGGTGCGGCGGATCACGAAGCCGACGACGATGAGTACGACGCTCAGTAGGAACGGGACGCGCCAGCCCCATGCGAGGTACTCCGCACCGGGGGAGACGACGCCGGTCATGAGCGCGGTCACGCCGGAGGCGAGCAGGAACCCGAGGGGGACCCCGAGCTGGGGCCAGGATCCTGCGCGACCGCGGCGGTCCGCGGGAGCGTGCTCGACCGCCATGAGGACCGCGCCGCCCCATTCCCCTCCGGCGCTGAGCCCCTGCAGGATGCGGAGGAGCAGGAGGAGGACCGGGGCCGCCGTGCCGATCTGGGCGTAGGTCGGCAGCAGGCCGACGAGGGTCGTCGCGGCGCCCATGAGGACGAGCGTGAGGACGAGCATCGCCCGCCGCCCCAGGCGATCCCCGAAGTGCCCGGCGAGGAACGCGCCGAGCGGGCGGAAGAGGAACGAGATGCCGACCGTCGCGAAGGACAGCAGCAGCCCGATCTCGTGTCCGGCCGGCTGGAAGAAGAGCTGGGCGAACACGAGCCCGGCGCTCGTCGCGTAGATGAAGAAGTCGTACCACTCGATCGTGGTGCCGATGATCGTCGCGAAGGCGATCCGGCGTTGCGAGGTCGGAGCGCTCGCGTGGGGTGCAGAGGTCATCGGGGTCCCTAACGTCATTGTTGTCCCTGCGGGAGGGACGGGCTGATCCTCAATCGTGGCGGTCGGTCGTCTGCGTGTAAATCACGGTTCTCCGAGGATATAATTCGGTTCTATCGAAGAAGGAGCGAGCGAGGAGGCACTGTGGCCGACGTGAGCCTGCGGCAGCTGGAGCTGTTCGCCGCGCTTCCGAACTTCGCCACCCTCAGCGCCGCGGCGGCCCACCTGCACATCTCGGAGTCCGCGTTGTCCCAGGCGATCACCGCGCTCGAGCGCACCGTCGGCGAGCAGCTGTGCGTGCGGCGGAAGGCGCGCGGGCTCACCCTGACCCCGACGGGTCAGCAGTTCGCCAAGCGGGCGCGCCAGATCCTCGCCGAGACGCAGGAGCTGGTGCTGGGCGCGAGCCGCGGGCAGGAGCTGCGCGGTCCGGTGAAGCTCGGCTGCTACTCGACCTTCGCCACGAACGTGGTCCCCGAGCTCCTCGAGGAGTTCCCCAAGCGGTATCCCGGCGTGCGCATGGAGATCGTGGTCGGTACCAACGAGGAACTGCTCTCGGCCCTCGAAGCGGGACGACTCGACGTGGCCCTGGTGTACGACGTATCGCTGCCCGTCGGCTACCGCCGACGCAAGATCTACGCGACCGAGCTCGAGGTGCACCTGCATCCGGAGCACCCGCTCGCGGCGGCCGGGACGATCGACCTGCCGGACCTCGCCGAGCAGCCCTACATCCAGTTCGATGCGACGCCGGGCACCGTCAACGTCACCGATGCGTTCGCCGCCCGCGGCCTCGAGCCGTCGATCGAGGCGCGGGTCAGCGAGATCGGCCTGGTCGAGGCGCTCGTCGGCCGCGGACTCGGCTACGGCCTGCTGATGTCGCGACCGAACGCGCCCACGACGAGTCTCGAGGGCCGGCCGATCGTCATCCGGCCGCTCGACCCTCCCGTGACCGTCACCCACGTGGTCGGTATCTGGCCCGAGGACATGGACCTGACCGCGCGGGCGCTCGCGCTGCTGGACTTCGCGGCCGAGCGCCTCGGGGGTCGCGACGGAGGCCGCGACCGTGCAGGATCCGGGGTGGCCACCGCACGCTAGGATGGATCGTTAGCGACTCGAGAGGAGGGCCGGAATGGCGAAGCAGCAGGTCGAGCTCGGTCCCACCGGGCGACCCGAGCGGATCATCCCGGCACCGAAGAAGCTCGATCGGCACGGCCCGGCGCGCATCATCGCGATGTGCAACCAGAAGGGCGGCGTCGGCAAGACGACCAGCACCATCAACCTCGCGGCGGCGCTCGCCCGCTACGGGCGACGCGTGCTCGCCATCGACTTCGACCCCCAGGGCGCGCTCTCTGCCGGTCTCGGCGTGCCCGCGCACGACGTGCCGACCATCTACGACCTCATGCTCGGCAAGGTCAAGGATCCCCACGAGGCGATCGAGCGCACCGCGACTCCCGGCCTCGACGTGATCCCCGCCAACATCGATCTGTCGGCCGCCGAGGTGCACCTGGTGACCGAGGTCGCGCGCGAGCAGATCCTGGCGGGGTGCTCCGCAAGGTCGTCGACGACTACGATGTGATCCTCATCGACTGCCAGCCGTCGCTGGGTCTCCTCACGGTGAACGCCCTCACCGCGAGCCACGGCGTGCTGATCCCGCTCGCCTGCGAGTACTTCGCGCTGCGCGGTGTCGCGCTGCTCGTCGAGACCATCGACAAGGTGAAGGACCGCCTCAACCCGGCCCTCGAGCTCGACGGGATCCTCGCGACCATGTACGACTCGCGCACCCTGCACGCGCGCGAAGTGCTCGAGCGCGTCGTCGACACGTTCGACGACCAGGTGTTCGACACGGTCATCGGCCGCACCGTGAAGCTCCCCGACGCGCAGATCGCGGCGAAGCCGATCCTCGACTACGCGCCGTCCAACGCGGCTTCCGAGGCCTACCTGAAGCTGGCGCGCGAGCTCGTCGCCCGCGGCGTGGTCGCCTGAGCGGCCCGATGGGCGCGGCATGACCGAGCTCGGCACCGCGGAGGCCGGCGGCCCGGAGGCGCCCGGGTTCCGAGTCTCGCTCGAGGTGTTCGACGGCCCGTTCGACCTGCTGCTGAACCTGATCGGCAAGCACGAGCTCGACATCACCGAGGTCTCGCTGAGCCTCGTCACCGACGAGTTCATCGCCTACCTCTCGTCGCTCGAGGGGCAGGGCCTCATCGAACTGGACCAGGCCTCCGAGTTCCTTGTGGTCGCGGCCACGCTGCTCGACATGAAGATCGCCAGCCTGCTGCCGCAGGGCGAGGCGGTCGATGCCGAGGACATCGCGCTCCTGGAAGCGCGCGACCTGCTCTTCGCCCGCCTGCTGCAGTATCGCGCGTTCAAGCAGGCCAGCGCCTGGTTCCGCGAGCGCATCGAGTCCGAGGAGGCCCGGCACCCGCGGCAGGTGCCGCTCGACGCGAGATACCGCCGACGCGGCCCCGAGCTCGTCTGGACCCTCTCCGCCGACGATTTCGCGGCGATGGCGGTGCTGGCGTTCGCGCCGCGGGAGCTCCCCACCGTCGGCCTCGACCACCTGCACGCTCCGCTCGTCTCGATCCGCGAGCAGGCGGCGATCGTCGTCGCGATGCTGCGCGCCGATGGCGCGCACACCTTTCGGCAACTCATCGCCGGCCTCCAGATCGGCGCGGAGCGCGGCGTGATCGTCGCGCGGTTCCTCGCGATCCTCGAGCTGTACCGGCGCGACGCCGTGGGATTTGAGCAGGCGGAACCGCTCGGCGAGCTGACGGTGCGCTGGACGGGCGAGCACTGGTCGGACGACTCTCTTGCGACACTGGGAACGGACTATGACGGATAACGAGACGACCCCGGCCGCCGACGCGCAGCAGGCGCCCGAGACGACGAGCGAACTGGAGCAGGCCCGCGCCGAGCACACGCTGGAGCAGCAGCTCGAGGCGCTGCTGCTCGTCGCGGACGAGCCGCTGAGCATCGTGAGCCTCGCGACCGCGACCGACCGCCCCGTGCGCGAGGTGCGCCGGGCGGTCGACCTGCTCGCGAACGACTACGCGGGGGCTCTGGAGGGGCCGGTGCGCGGGTTCGAACTGCGCGAGGTCGCAGGCGGCTACCGCTTCTACGTGCGCGAGACCCTCGACCCGGTCGTGGCCGACTTCGTGCAGCAGCAGACCCCGGCGCGGCTCTCGCAGGCCGCGCTCGAGACGCTCGCCGTGGTCGCCTACCGGCAGCCGATCTCCCGCGGTGCGATCGCCTCGATCCGCGCGGTGAACGTCGACTCGGTCGTGCGCACGCTCGTCGGCCGCGGGCTCATCACCGAGGTCGGGCACGACGGCGAGACCGGCGCGATCCTCTACGGCACCACCGACACCCTCATGGGGCACCTCGGCATCTCGAGCGTCGAGGAGCTGCCGCCCATCTCGCCCCTGCTCGACGACGGACTGGAAGGTTTCGAACATGAGTCGTTCTGACGGACGCCCGCACCAGGGAGGCAACGGAGGACGCGGCGGCGCCGGTGGGGAGTTCTCGGTCGACGGGAAGGCCGTCGAGATCGATCTCGCCGAGTGGGGCTGGCCGGGAGCCGGGTCCGCCACGGACGCCGCGGCGCCCGAAGCGCCCGCCGACGAGCGGCCGCGCCTACAGAAGGCGCTCGCGCACGCGGGCGTCGCGTCGCGCCGCGCCTGCGAGGCCCTGATCACGGGCGGCCGGGTGACGGTGAACGGCGAGATCGTGCGCGAGCTCGGCAGCCGGATCGACCCGGGCGACGAGGTGCGCGTCGACGGCGTCGTGGTGCAGCTCGACGCGAGCAAGCGCTACTTCGTGCTCAACAAGCCGCGCGGGGTGGTCTCGACCATGTCGGACGAGAAGGGCCGCCGGGACCTGCGGGAGTTCACCGACCTCGTCGAGGACCGGCTCTACAACGTGGGCCGCCTCGACACCGACACCTCCGGCCTGCTCGTCCTGACCAACGACGGAGATCTGGCGCACAAGCTCGCGCACCCGAAGTTCGGCGTGCAGAAGACCTACATCGCGAAGGTCACGGGGCGAGTGACCCCTGCGACGATCCAGCGCTTGAAGAACGGGATCGAGCTCGAGGACGGTCCGATCCGCGCCGACGCGGCGAAGCTGCTTCCGGGGGAGGGCAGCCGGCATTCGCTCGTCGAGATCACGCTGCACTCGGGCAAGAACCGGATCGTGCGGCGCATGCTGGCCGAGGTCGGGCACCCCGTCGAGGAGCTCGTGCGTCGGCAGTTCGGCCCGTTGCACCTCGGAACGCTGCGTCTCGGCGAGATGCGGGAGCTGTCGGACGCGGAACGGGGGCGCTGCTCACGGCGGCCGAAGGCGACACCGACGCTGCGGGGCGTGCTCCGTCGGCCGGCCGGCCGGGCGACGGCAAGGGCGCGCGCGGCATGCGCGGGATCGCGGCGCGCGGAAATCCGCACGGCCGCGGCGGCGCGCGCAAGAGCCGATAGGGCGACCGCCGGAGGCGTCGCCGGGGCCGGTGCGTTCGTCTGCCAGATGGTCTCGGCGGGGGCCGGTTCAACTGCCGAGAACGGGGGCCGAATGCGCGCAGATGGCCCGATCCTCGGCGTGCGCGGCGCAGGGCGCCCCTACGCCGCGGCGCGGCTCGGTTCGAGTGCGGCGAGGGTGCCGAGCAGCGAGTCCGGGACGAGCGACGGGTCCGCGGCGCCCTGGCGCACGATGGCCGCGATGCGCGACCCGAGCTCGGCAGTCGATGCACCCATCTCAGGGCCCGAGAGGGCGGGGAGCGACCCCAGGACCTCGACGGTCGCGGCTTCCACCGCCCGCGCCGCGTCGGCCTCGCCGAGGTGACCGAGCATGAGCGCGAGCGAGAGGATCGCGCCCGAGGGGTTCGCCCAGCCGGTGCCGGCGATGTCGGGTGCGGAGCCGTGGATGGCCTCGAACATGCTCGGCGCGGACCCGTCGAGGTTGAGGTTCGCGCTCGTGGCGACGCCGAGCCCGCCCTGGATCACGGCACCGAGGTCGGTGATGATGTCGCCGAAGAGGTTGTCGGTCACGACGACGTCGAAGCGCTCGGGAGCGAGCGGCAGATGGAAGCACATGGCGTCGACGTGCACGTAGTCCGTCTCGACCTCGGGGTAGCGGGTGGCGACGTCGGCGACGACCTCCTGCCAGAGCTGTCCGGCGGCGACGAGGATGTTGGTCTTGTGGCACAGGGTGAGCCGCTTGCGCCTGCCGGCCGCGAGCCGGAACGCGAAGTCGACGACCCGCTCGATGCCGGCGCGGGTGTTGAGCGACTCCTGCATGGCGACCGCGTTGGGGGTGCCCGCGTGCACGGTGGATCCGCGGCCGACGTAGGCGCCCTCGGTGTTCTCACGCACGATCACGAGCTCGCAGCGCTCGGGGGTGAGGCCGGAGATGGGCGTGGGGACGCCGGGGTAGAGCCGCACCGGGCGCACGTTCGCCGCCTGCTGGAACCGCTGGCGCATCTCGAGGATGAATCCGCGCTCGAGGATTCCCGGTGTGACGCGGGGGTCGCCCATCGATCCGAACAGGATCGCGTCGGCGCGACGCAGCTCGTCCTCGATCTCGGCGAACAGTTCGCCGGTCTCGAGGTAGTGGGCGGCTCCGGCCGAGTATGCGCGGCGCTCGGTGCGGAAGCCGTAGCGGGCCTCGGCGGCGTCGAGCACCTCGAGTGCGCAGCCGACGACCTCGGGGCCGATGCCGTCGCCGGGCAGCACGGCGATCTGGTGGGAGCGCGTCATCGTTGAGTCCTTCCGCGGGGCCGAGATGCGCCTGCGGGCGGAATCGCCTCGGCGCGTGGTGTCAACCATATTAACTGGTCAGACCACTCGTTCCCAGCTGTTCATCTGCTCGGGTTCGTAGGATGAGCGTATGACAGTGACTGACAGTCAGTCGCGGACGGATGAGGGAGTCGAGCCGGTGAAGCCACTGCGAGAGCGGGTCTCCGCACCCGATGCGCTGCGTCTGCCCGCGTCGGTCGCCGGTGTCGCCTGGCGGCGCATCGTGCGTGACGACGTCCCGCTGCTGCTCGAGCTGTCGCGCGCCTGCGACGCCGTCGACACGCCCTGGGCCGTCACGACCGAGGACGAGCTCGCGCTCTGGCTCGACGATCCGAAGCTGCGGCTCGAACGCGACTCCGCGATCGGGTTCGACGACTCGGGTCGTGCGGTCGCCTACGGATTCGTGGGGCAGGGCGACGTGCACGAGACGGTCGTCTGGATCGAACTCGACGGAGCGGTGCATCCGGAGCGCCGTCGGGAAGGGATCGGCGGCGCGCTGCTCGACTGGCAGGACGAACGGGGGCGCCGCATGCTGGCGGCCGAGGACTCCACCCTGCCTGGGCGGCTCTCGGTCGATGCCGGGGAGCACGAGGCGGGCACGATCGCGCTCGCCGAATCGCGCGGGTACCGGGTGGTGCGCTGGTGGCTGGAGCTCGAACGGGACCTCGCGGCGCCGATCCCCGAGCCGTCGCTCGGTCCAGGACTGCGCTTCGAGCCCTACGGGGGCAACGAGGAGCTCACGCGAGCGGCTCGCAACGACTCGTTCCGCGACCACTGGGGCTCCCAGCCGGTGAGTGAGCGGGAGTGGCGCGAGCACGATGAGCTCGAATCTGCCCGTCCCGATCTCTCGTTCGTCGTGGTGGAGGGCGAGGGCGAGACGAAGCGGGTGCTGGGCTTCGCGATCGGCGCGGTGTACCGCGAGGACTGGGAGCACCGCGGGCATTCCTTCGGCTACATCGATCTGCTCGGGGTCGTCTCGGACGCCCGAGGGCGCGGCATCGCGAAGGCGCTGCTGGCGCGCTCCCTCGCCGCGATGCGCGCCGAGGGATTCGAGCGGGCGGTGCTCGACGTCGACTCCGAGAGTCTCACGGGCGCCGTCGGCCTGTACGAGAGCGTCGGCTTCGAGACCGTGCGTCGCTCGATGACGCTGGCGCGCGAATTCTGAGGGCGGAGGGGTCGGCGCCCGTGGGCCTGCGGTTCCGCCGGGCCGGGTCCGGAGATCTGGAGGCGGTGCTCGGCTTGTTCGACGATGCCGTCGCCTGGTTCGTGTCGAACGGGAACACGCAGCAGTGGGGTGCGGAGCCCTGGTCCGGCCAGGCGCGCCGCGTCGCGCAGGTGCGCGAGGCGCTGGCGCTGGCTGGGGCCTGGGTCGCCGAACTGCCCGGGGTGGGCGTGGTCGGTCTGCTGGTGCTCGGCGACGCGGTTCCCATGTGCCTCCGGCGGAGGGGGCCGAGGTGTACGTCCGGATCCTCATCGGGTCGCGGGAGCCCCGGGCCAGGGGAGTGGGGCGCGCGCTGCTCGCGTTCGCGGACGTCGAAGCCGGGCGGGCGGGCATCGAGCGTCTGCGCGTGGACTGCTACGCGGGCGGCACGGGTGCGCTGGTCGGTTTCTACGAGTCGTGCGGGTACGAGCGGACCGTCGGGTTCGACATCGATGGGTGGCCGGGGCAGGTGCTTGAGCGTCGCCTGGCCGCCACGGCTTGATTCCGGCCGGGCGCCGACTCGCTTCCTCCGTGCGCTTGGAGATGGCCCGCGTGGTGATCTATATTAAATGGTAAGACCACTCGAATCGGAGTGCGTCGGCAGCAAGGAGGCCAGCCATGTCAGATCCGCTCGACCTGATCGCGCCCGTGGGCGCCCTCCCGATCGGCGACGGCTGGCTGCCCGTCGCGGACGCTGCGGACATCGTCTTCCCCTTCGACGGCAGCATCGTCGGCCGCGCCCCCGTCAGCCGTGCCGCCGACTCCCTCACCGCGCTCGAGGCCGCAGAGGCGGCCCTGTCCGAGGTCGCCGCGCTCACCACCGCGCAGCGCAAGTCGATCCTCTCCGCCGTGCACGACCGGCTCGCCGCCGACGCGCAGCGCTTCGAGGACCTGCTCGTGCTCGAGACCGGCAAGCCCCGCGTCGACTGCCGCACCGAGGTGAACCGCACCATCGTCACGCTCCAGGCCACCGCCGAGGAGGTCTCGCACGTCCACGGCGAGACCGTGCCGCTCGACCTCCAGGAGCTCGGCCGCGGCATGATCGGCTACTACACGCGCAAGCCCGCCGGCGTCGTGGTCGGGATCGCCGGCTTCAACTACCCCGTGCTGCTCGCGACGCACAAGCTCGCTCCCGCGATCGCCGCCGGATGCCCCGTGATCATCAAGCCGGCGCCCAACACCCCGCTCGCGACGATCGAGCTCGTCGCCATCGTGCGCGAGGTGCTCGCCGAGCACGGCGTCACCGGTGCGGCCGTGCAACTCGTCAACGGCGGTCCCGAGGTCGGCGAGACCCTCGTGCGCGACTCCCGTGCCCAGGTCGTCTCCTTCACCGGATCCGCGGCCATCGGCCACCTCATCGCCGGCCAGGCGGCGCCCCGCAAGACCCTGCTCGAACTCGGCTCGAACACGGGATTCATCGTCGCAGCGGACGCCGACATCGAAGCCGCCGTCGACGCGGTGCTGCGCGGCGGCTTCTACGCCAACGGCCAGGCCTGCATCTCGGTGCAGCGCGTCGTGCTCGAGCGGCCGATCGCCGAGCGCTTCACCGAACGGCTCCTCGCGCGCATGGGCGAGCTGACGGTGGGCGACCCCCGGGACATCGCGACGAACGTCGCCCCCGTCATCAACGCGGCCTCGGCCGACCGGATCCGCGCCACGGTCGAGCGAGCGCTCGCCGCCGGGGCACGCCTGCTCACCGATGCCGAGATCCCGGCGGAGGGCGGGCTCGTGCCCCCGCTGGTGCTCGGCGACGTGCCCGCCGATGCGGAGGTCTGGCGCGAGGAGATCTTCGGACCCGTCGTCTGCCTCACCGCGGTCGACTCGGTCGACGCCGCGGTCGACCTCGTCAACGACTCCCGCTACGGTCTCCAGGCCGCCATCTACACGGCGTCGCTCGAGAGCGCGTTCGCCGCGATCGAGCGGCTCGAAGTCGGCGGCGTGGTCGTCAACGAGATCCCCGGCTTCCGATCCGACATCATGCCCTACGGCGGCGTCAAGGACTCCGGCATCGGCCGCGAGGGCCCGCGCTACGCGATCGAGGAGTTCACTGTCACCCGCATGGCCATGATCCGCCCGGCACCCCGAAAGGTCACCGCATGAACGCCCCCGCATCCCCCGTCGACTACGCCCGGCTCTTCCGCCTCGACGGCCGCACCGTCGTGGTGGTGGGCGCGGGGAGCGGCATCGGCCGCGAAGCCGCGCAGGCGCTCGCCGCGCAGGGCGCGCACGTCGTCGTCGCCGACTACTCGCTCGAGGGAGCCGAGGCGACCGCGGCGCTCATCTCGGAACTCGGCGGCGTCGCCGAACCGTTCGAGCTGAACGTGCTCGACGACGACGCGGTCGAGGCCGCGGCCGAGCGCTTCGGCACGGCTTCGGCGCTCGTGTTCACGGCCGCGACGAACGTGCGCAAGCGCATGGACGACTACTCGATGGACGAGTTCGACCGCGTGGTGAACCTCAACCTGCGGGCCTCGTTCCAGCTGATCCGCCGGTTCGGGCGCCGCTTCGCCGACAACGGCGGCGGATCGATCATCGGGTTCGCCTCGATCCGTGCCCAGGTGGTGGAGCCCGGTCAGGGCGTCTACGCCGCGACCAAGGCCGGACTCGTGCAGCTCGCGAAGACCGCCGCCGCCGAGTACGGCGCCGCGGGCGTGCGGATCAACGTGGTCGCGCCGGGCGTCGTCGAGACCCCGCTCACCGGGCAGATCCGGGCGAACGAGGAGTGGTACCGCGCCTACGCGGAGAAGAGCGCGCTCGGCCGCTGGGCGCGTCCCGACGAGCTCGCGGGCGCGGTGGTGTTCCTCGCGTCGGACGCCTCGACGTTCGTCACGGGATCGACGGTCAACGTCGACGGCGGCTGGACGGCGATCGACGGCCGCTTCACCCCGCCGGCCTGAGCGCGCCCGCGTCGGGGCGACCCGAGTCCTCGCGGTGGATCCCGAGGTCGGTGCGGCCCGGCGCGACGTCCTCGCGCAGGACGCGCTCCGGCGTGTAGTCGCCGCCGCGCATCCTGCGGAACGGGATCGGCCGCTCGGTGCGCAGCTCCGAGACCCTCGCGCGCAGGCGCGCGATCTCGCGGGCGACGTCGGCCGAGTCGAAGTCGTCGGCCTCCGGGATCGCGTGCAGCGGCAGCACCTCGATCCCGGTGTAGAACAGCGTGCCGTGGATGAGCCCGTAGAGCACGGACTCGAGGTCCCCGGCGATGCCGCGCGGGCTCAGCGCAGATCCCGCTTCGCCGAAGGAGACGACGACCAGCGCGCGCTTGCCCGTCAGCAGGCCGTCGCCGTACTTGCGCGTGCGCCCGGTCTCGGGATCCCGCACATCGAAGCCGAAACCGGCCGAGAGCACGCGGTCGAACCATCCCTTGAGGATCGCCGGGACCGAGTACCACCAGAGCGGGAACTGCAGCACCACGAGATCCGCGTCGAGGAGCTTCTGCTGTTCCACGCAGATCTCTTCGGGCAGTTGAGCGGCCGCCAGCGCGCTGCTCCACCGCGTGAGGAAGCTGCCGTTCGTCCGCGCGAAGGCGCCGAGGTCGTGCTCGCCGAGCCGCGGGTCGAAGCCCATCGCGTAGAGGTCGCTGGTCACGACGTCGTGGGTGAGCTCCAGCTCGGCGCGGGCGGCGTCGAACAGCTCTCGGTTGAAGGAGCGCTGCTCGGGGTGCGCGTAGACGTAGAGGGCTTGCGGGCGGGAAACGGTCATGGGACCATCTCAGCAGAAGCGCCCTCCTCGGCGGAAGTAGGCACTTTGAAGTCACATACTGACGGATTGGATAGTAGATGCGAGCGGGAACCCGGCACGCGCTGACCGTGTGCCCCGTCGAGGTGACGGTGAGCGTGATCGGCGGCAGCTGGAAGCTGACGATCGTGCAGAAGCTCTTCTCGGGAGCACTGCGCTTCGGAGAACTGCGGCGCGCGGTGGGGGACATCACGGATCGCGTGCTCACGCGGCAGCTCCGCGAGCTCGAGGCGGACGGCCTCGTGCATCGCGAGGTCTACGCCGAGGTGCCGCCCAGGGTCGAATACTCGCTGACGCCCCTCGGCGCCTCCACCCGCCCGCTCGTCGACCTCATGGAGGAGTGGGGGAGCGGATGGATCGCCGAGACGGGGGCCTCGATCGAGGCGGAGTGAGCGCCGGTCGATGGTCGGGCGCGATCAGCGCACCGCGGACCAGTCGACCGTCGCCTCGGCGCCGCGCACCGTCTCGAACCAGTGCGCGACGCGCAGCAGCCGGTCGTCGGACCCGATGGGTCCCGCGATCTGCAGGCCGACGGTGCGGCCGTCGGCCTGGATCCCCGCGCCGATCGAGACGGCGGGCTGGCCCGACATGTTGTAGGGCACGGTGAACGAGATGTGCCCCATGGTCCGCAGCGGATCGGTGATCGGCATCGGATCCTCGGCCGCGAACGCCGCGACGGGCGAGACGGGCGAGAGCACCAGATCGTAGGGTGCCGTGGTGGCGCGGGTGAGCCGGGCGATCTCGTCCGCGCAGCCGCGGTTGCGCACGGTCTGCGCGGCCGAGAAGTCTGCGCCGGCCGAGCACCACTCGACGATGAACGGCAGCACGAGCGCGCGATCCGCCTCGCTCAGCACTTCGAGGTCGGCGTAGGAGCGACTGCGCCAGAAGTCGACGAGTCCGTCGAGCACCTCGGCGGGCACGAACGGGTCGAGCGGCTCGACGATCGCGCCCGCAGCGGCGAAGCGTTCGGCTGCGGCTTCGACGATCGCGCGGGTCTCGGGCTCGACCGCGAGACCGGATCCCGCATCGAGCTGCAGTGCGACGCGGAGCCCGGCAGGGGCAAGCGGGTCGAGGGACCAGTCCATCGGGCCGTAGGGCCGGGTCAGGTAGTCGCGGGCGTCGGGTTTCGCGATGATCGACATCAACCGGATCGCGTCGGCCGCGGTGCGGGCGAGCGGGCCCGCAGCGCGGCCCGTGTAGGGCACGTCGAGCGGGATCAGGCCCTCGCTCGGCTTGAGCGCGGTGAGGCCCTGCCAGGTGCCGGGCAACCGGATCGAGCCGCCGATGTCGGTGCCGACGTGCAGCGGGCCGTAGCCCGCGGCCGCCGCGGTACCGGCCCCGGCGCTGGATCCGCCCGAGGTGAGCGCGGGATCGACGCCGTTGCGGGTGATCCCGTGCAGGCTCGAGACGCCGGAGGAGAGCATGCCCCAGTCGGGCATCGTGGTGGAGCCGAGGATCACGACGCCGGCCTCGAGCAGGCGATCGGTGGTCGGGGCGTTCGCCGCCGCGATCGGCGGGTTCGGCAGCGCGGTGCCCGACGGCTTGGGCGCCCCGCGCGCGCGATGTTCTCCTTGACCGTCGCCGGCACGCCGTCGTACGGGCTGAGCGGGGTCCCCGCGGCCCAGCGGGCGGTCGACGCGGCCGCGTCGGCACGCACCTCCTCGGGCTCGTGCAGGTAGAGCGCGTTCAGCTCGGGCTCCCGCTCGGCGATGCGGACGAGCACGCTCTCGGCGACCTCGCTCGGCATGAACGAGCCGTCCGCGTACCCTGCCGCGAGGGCGCCGGCGTCGAATGCGAAGAGGTCGTTACGAGGCATGGGCGAGCTCCTGACGCAGGGTGAGCGACGAATCGATGAGCCGCTTCGTGTACGGGTGCCGGGGGTCGCGATAGACGGTCTCGGTGTCTCCCGCCTCGACGATCTCGCCGGACTGCATGACGATCACGGAGTCGCAGAGGTGCCGCACCACGTTGAGATCGTGCGACACGAAGACGAGGGTCAGCCCGTATTCGTCGACGAGGTCGGCGAGCAGGTTCAGCACCTGGGCGCGCACCGAGACGTCGAGCGCGCTCACGGGCTCGTCGGCGACGACCACCTCGGGCCGGCAGATGAGGGCGCGGGCGATCGAGATGCGCTGCCGCTGCCCGCCCGAGAACTGGTGCGGGTAGCGCGCTGCGGCCTCCGCCGGGAGGCCGACCGCCTCGAGCATCTCGGCGACCATGCGCGAGCGCTCGGCCGCGGTTTCGCTCCGGCCGCGCACGAGCAGGGGCTCCGAGATGATCTGCTCGACCGTCATGCGCGGATCGAGCGAGCCCATCGGGTCCTGGAAGACGATCTGGAGCTGCTGCCGCAGCTGCCGCAGCTGTGATTCCCTCGCACCGGCGACCTCGTTGCCCGCGACGACCGCGCTGCCGGAGGTCGGCTGGTCGAGGCCCGCGAGGATCCGCAGCAGCGTCGACTTGCCGGAGCCCGACTCGCCGACCACGCCGAGGCGGCCGCCGCGCGGCACCTCGAAGGAGATGCCCTTCAGCGCGCGCACCTCGGGTGCCGGCTTGAACAGGCTCGTGCGTCCGCGGGTGTAGGTGCGCACGAGATCCGTGACCTGCATGACGGGGGGTTCGTCGTCCCGGGTTTCGACTCGCTGCGCTCGCTCAACCTGCTGCGCAGTTTCGACTCGCTGCGCTCGCTCACCCTGCGGAGCGGCCGCGTCGACCGCCGGCGGCACGTAGTCCTGCGCGCTCGCGACGGTGAACAGGCGCCCGTCGGCGTCGGTCGCCTCGAGATCCGAGGCGGCGAGCAGGCCGCGGGTGTAGGGGTGCTGCGGCTTCGTGAAGATGTCCTCCGTCGGCCCCTCCTCGACCACCACGCCCTGGTTCATCACGAGCACGCGCGTGCACATGTTGGCGACGACGGCGAGGTCGTGGGTGATGAACAGCAGGCCGGTGCCGCGCTCGCGCACGAGTTCGAGGATCAGGTCGAGCACCTGGCGCTGCACGGTCACGTCGAGCGCGGTCGTCGGTTCGTCGCAGAGGAGCAGCGCCGGGTCGTTGGCGAGGGCCATGGCGAGCATGACGCGCTGGCGTTGTCCGCCCGAGAGCTGGTGCGGGTACGCCCGGGCGGCCTGCGCCGGGTCGGGCAGGTGCACGGCGTCGAGCATCTCGATCGCGCGCGTGCGCGCCACCGCCTTCGACGGGGCGAGCTTGTGCTGCAGCATGATCTCGGCGACCTGGTCTCCGGCGCGCATGAGCGGATTGAGCGCGGTCAGCGGCTCCTGGAACACCATGGCCATGTCGCGGCCGCGGATCCTCATGAGCTCGGACTCTGGTGCCTCGAGCAGATTGCCGTCGTGGCCGTCGAGGCGCACCGAGCCGTCTGCGGTCACGCCGTTCGGCAGCAGGCCGAGCAGCGCGGTCGTGGTCATGGACTTGCCGGATCCGGACTCGCCGATGAGCCCGATCCGCTCTCCGTGAGCCATGTGCAGGGAGAAGTCGTGCACGAGCGTGCGGTGCGGCGTGCGGACGTTGAGCCCGTCGACCGAGAGCAGGGTCTTCGTTTCGGTGGTCATCAGCCGCGGCTCCCGTTCAGCTTCGGATCGAATCGGTCTCGCAGTCCGTCGCCCAGCAGGTTGAAGCCCATGACGGCGATCGCGATGGCGATGCCGGGGACGATGGCGAGGAGCGGGTGGGTGCCGAGGAACTGCTGCGACTCCTGCAGCATGCGGCCCCACGAGGGGGTGGGCGGGGGCGTGCCGAGCCCGAGGAAGCTCAGTCCGGCCTCGGCGAGCACCGCGAGCGCGAAGGATACGGAGCACTGCACGACGACGATGCCGATGATGTTCGGCAGCACGTGGCGCAGCGCGATGCGGGTGCGCGACTGGCTCGCGGCGCGGGCGGCGAGCACGTACTCGGTGTTCATGACCTGCAGGGTTCCCGATCTCGCGACGCGGGCGAACGCGGGGATCGTCGAGATGCCGATCGCGACCATCGCCGTGAGCGTCGACGCACCGAAGACCGCCGCGAACATGATCGCGAGCAGCAGCGCGGGGAACGCGAGCGCGATGTCGGAGGCGCGCATCACGACCTCCTCGATCCAGCCGCCGCGGATCCCGGCGAGGATGCCGAGCGGCGTGCCGATGAGCAGCGCGATGCCGACCGAGATGACACCGACGAACAGCGTGATCCGGGCGCCGACGAGCATGCCCGAGAACAGGTCGCGGCCGTACTTGTCGGTGCCGAGCAGGTGCGCGCCGCTCGGGCCCTGGAGGCGATCCGCCGCGTTCACCTGGACGGGGTCGTAGGGGGTCCAGACGAACGACACGACCGCGGCGAGCACGACGATGCCGACGAGGATGAGCCCGGCGATGAGCGTGGGGGAGAGCCGGCCGCGCGAGCGCCGCTCCGGGCGGGCGGGCGCCGCCGCGGGGGACGCGATCGCGCTCGTGCGCGGCGCCTGGGACGGGGGAGTCGGGATGTGCTGGGTATCCATGGTCACGCGCTCTTTCGCATCCGCGGATCGACGATCGTGTAGACGACGTCGATGACGAGGTTCAGGATGAGGGTGATGGCGACGAGCACCATCACGACGGACTGCACCGTGAGCAGGTCGCGGTTGCCGACGGCGTCGAGCAGCATCGAACCGAGACCCGGGATCACGAAGACGCGCTCGATCACGACCGCGCCGATGATGAGGGCCGCGATCTGCACGCCGGTCACGGTGATGACGGGGATGGCGGCGTTGCGCATGCCGTGCTTGAGCAGCGCCTTCGTCGGGCTCAGGCCCTTCGAGCGGGCCGTGCGGAGGTAGTCCTCGCTCATGATCTCGAGCACCGCGGAGCGGACGTAGCGGGTGAGGATCGCGCCCTGCACCGAGGCGAGCGCCAGCACCGGGAGGATCAGGCGCCGGATGAAGTCGCCGAAGTTCTCGCCGGGCGGGGTCCAGCCGCCCGCCGGCAGCCAGCCGAGGCCGACCGCGAACACGAGCACGAGCAGGATGCCGGCGAGGAAGCCGGGAATCGCGACGCCCAGCTGAGATCCCGCGCCGATGAGGATGCCGGAGGCGTTGCGGTGCTTCACCGCGGCGACGGTACCGAGAGGGATCGCGGCCAGCAGCGCGACGACCATCGCGGTGAGGACGAGGATCAGGCTGACCTGCAGGCGATCGACCACGAGCGGGCTGATGTCGGCGCGGGTGACGTAGGAGATGCCGAAGTCGCCGCGCAGGAGACCTCCGACCCAGTCGAAGTACTGCACGATGAGGGGACGGTCGGTGCCGAACTCGTGCCGCGTCTTGGCGAGCAGCTCGGGGCTCGCGTTCACGCCGAGCGCGACCTGTGCGGGATCGCCGGGGACGAGGCGCATGAACAGGAAGACGACGACGGTCGCGACGAGGAACGTCACCGCGAACCGTGCGAGGTTGATGAGTATCCGGATGGCCATGCGTGATCCTCTGGACGATGGGGGTGCGCGGCGCGGCGCCGCGCACGGGATTCGAGAAGGGAGCGACCGGGGCGGCGGCGCGGGCCGCCGCCCCGGTCACGGGGTCACTTCCAGGAGAGGCCGGTGAGATCCAGCGACTCGACGATGGAGTTCTTCGGCATGCCGGTGAGCTCCGACTTGGTGATGACGATGTTGGGGAACAGGAACAGCACGCCCGACGCGGCGTCGTCGACGATCTGCTTCTGCACCTCCTGCATGCCCGAGATGTAGCCCTGCTCGTCGGCCGCATCGGCCTTCGCGGCGATGGGCGCGATCTTCGAGTTGTCGTAGCCGATGTAGTAGTTCGGGTTGTTGAACACCGTGAGCAGGTCGCGCGCCTCGACGGCGAGCACCGTGGTCATCTGGAAGTCGTGCTTGGTGAACACGTTGTCGAGCCAGACCGCCGGGAACTCGGACGACTGGATCTTGACGTCGATGCCGACCTCCTTGAGCTGCGACACGACGATCTCGGACACGGCCTGCGCGTAGGGGCGGGTCGGCACGGTGTACGTGATCGAGAGGTTCTCGGCTCCCGCTTCCTTGAGCAGCTGCTTCGCCTTCTCGGGGTCGTGCGGGTACGCGTCGTTGAGATCGACGTAGTACGGATCGGTCGGGGTCGCGTAGGTCGCGACGAGCGAGCCGTAGCCGTTCCACGCGGTGTCGATGATGGCCTTGCGGTCGAGCGCGTAGAGCACCGCCTGGCGCACGCGCTTGTCGTTGAACGGGGCGACCCGGTTGTTGAAGGAGAGCGAGACCTCGCCGCTCGAGGTGCCCGAGGTGACGGTGAACTTGCCGTCGTCCTTGAACGTGTCGACGAGTTCGGGCGCCTGCAGATTCACGATCGCATCGACATCGCCCGTGCGCAGCGCATTGGTCGTCGCCGTCGCATCGGCGAAGTACTTCAGCGTGACCTGCTTCACCTTCGGGGCCGAACCCCAGTAGTCGTCGCGGGTCTTCAGCACGATGTTCTCGTTCTGCTTCCAGGAGGCGACCGTGAAGGGGCCGGTGCCGACGGGCGTGTTGGCCAGGTCGGCGACGCCGGTGGAGGAGAACATGGCGCCGACCGGGGTGGCCATGTCGAACAGCCAGGCGTTCGACGGGTGGCTCAGGTGCACGGCGACCTCGGTGTCGTTCTTGACCTCGACGTCCTGCACGACATCCATCTTCGCCTTCAGCGTGGTGGTCCAGTCCTTCTTCACCCGGTCGAGGCTGAACTTCACGTCGTTCGCGGTGAACTTCTCGCCGTTCGAGAAGGTGGCGCCGTCCTGCAGCGTGAAGGTGTAGGTCTTGCGGTCCTCGCTGATCTTCCACTCCTTCGCGAGGAGGGGCACCACCTTGCCGGACTGGTCGACGCGCACGAGACCCTCGTAGACGTTGGTCATGAGCGCCTGCGGGATCGCGGACCCGGCGGTCTTGGTGAAGTCGAGGTTCACGGGAGCGCCCGTGAGCGCGACCGTGACGGAGGTCTGGCCGGAGCCGGTGCTCGAACCGGATCCTGCGCCTCCGCCAGATCCCGCCGAGCAGGCGGTGAGGGCGAGTGCGCCGGCCGCGACGAGCGCCGCGGCGAGGGTGAGGGGAGTCTTGCGTCGCATCATTGCTTCCTGTCGCAGGGTGGGCCGACCGGCGGTCGGCGTCTCGGTGCTTCCGGCTCGGGGTGTGCTGCCGGGGTGGCTCGAACGGTGCGGGTGGCACCCCTCGGCGGTCATCTTCATCGACGTTCGCCTTCGAGTCGTGAGGTTCGAACCAGGATACATGGTAAGACCACTGCGCGCAGCGTTAGGATGAGGGACATTTCCGGCAGGCCCGTCTTCTCGACGGTCCCGCCGATCCAGACTTCGCGAAGGAGCACCGTCGTTGTCCACTCCGCACAGCTTCGCCCCGGCGGTCCCCGTCCATACTTACCAGCGCATCGTCGAGCAGATCGAGCACGCGATCGTGTCGGGCGAAATCCCCGTCGGCGCCCAGCTCGCCAGCGAGCGCGAGCTCATGGTGCAGTTCGACGTGAGCCGCCCGACGGTGCGCGAGGCGCTGCGAGTGCTCCAGAGTATGGGGCTCATCGAATCCAAACCGGGCACGCGCGGCGGCCCCCAGGTGCTCGCGCCGTCGCCCGACACGCTGCGGCGCTCGCTGCGCGCGATGCTCGGCACGGCCGCACTCGACCTCGCGGAACTCGTGCAGTACCGCGTCGTGCTCGAGGGATCCGCGAGCGCGCTCGCCGCGCTGCAGCACACGGACGCGCAGCGGGAGGAGATGCGCGCGGCCGTCGAGGGGATGCAGGCCGCCGCAGAAGCGAACGCCGAGGAGTTCGCGGATCTCGACCTCGCCTTCCACACGCTCGTCTGGAACGCGAGCGGCAATCGCATCTTCGCGCTCAGCGGGGAAGCCGTCTCGGGCGTGCTCCGCGGGCTCATGCACCGCGATGCGGAGGGCATCCACCACGACAACCGGGTCAAGCTCGAGTCCGCCGCCATCGACCGCGGGCTCTTCGACGCGATCGCCCGCCGCGATGCCGTCGAAGCCGGCACGATCGCGCGCCGCGCCGTGGCCAACCGCTTCGGCCCGTTGCTCGAGCCCGGGCAGCAGGAGGCGCTCGCGCTGCTCGCGGGATAGGGGCGTCCGGCCCGGTTGCGCGGAGCGCCGTTCGCTGCGCGGTGCGATGCGAGGCGCGGTCACCCGCGCCGGGGCGCCGTGACCGCCGCGAGCACCGCGCCGAGCGCCACGAGCGCGGCGAAGCCGAGCACTGCGAGCGGCAGTCCGACGAGCCCTGCAGCGGAGCCGAGCGCGAGGACCGGGAGGGCGCTGCCGAGGTAGGTCACCGTGTAGATCGCGCTGACGGTCGCTCCGGTCCGCGACACGGGGACCGACGCCACCGCCCGGCCGAACGCGGACTGGAACGCGAGCCCCTGCCCGGCGCCCGCGGCGATGCCGCCCGCGATGACGAGTCCGAGCGCGCCGGTCAGGGGAGCGAAGCCGAGCAGCAGGATGCCGACCGCGAGCACCGCGAGCCCGACGGGTTCCCGCCAGGTGCCGCGCAGGGCGAGCAGCTGGACCGAGGCCGACGCCAGCAGGGTGAGCGCCGCGAGCAGCCCCACCGCCGAGCGTGACTCGACGGGCAGCAGTGCGGCGAACGTCGATGGTGCGAGCGAGAGGCAGAAGCCGAAGAGCGAGAAGCTCAGGAAGCCGATCGCCGCGGCGCGACGCACCGCGGAGGCGGAGCCCGCGCGCTGCGCCGAGGCGGAGGACGCCCCCGGCGTCGTGGCGGCCGGCATCGATCCGTGCGGGTCCGCGGGGAGCGGCTCGGCGTCCTCCGGGCGGCACGCGCCGTGGGGCACGACCGCGAGAATCACCGGGGCGAGCAGCGCCAGGGCGAGCGCCACCGAGAAGTAGGGGGTCCGCAGCGGATCGCCGGTCTCCGAGAGCAGCCCGCCGAGCACGGGGCCGAGCGCCACGCCGCCCGAGCTCGCCAAGAGGGTGAGGCGTCCGGCGGTCTGGGGGCGTCCGGCGAGCAGCACGCGGAACGCACTCGAAGCGGTCCCGGTCGCGGCGGCGATGGCGAGCCCCTGCACGGCTCGTGCCGCGCAGAACCAGCCGAGGCTCGGCGCGAGCGCGAGCGCCGCCGTCGCGAGGGCCGCGACCGAGAGCGCGGTCACGAGCACCGTGCGGCGGTTGAGCCGATCGGCCAGCCGTCGGAACAGGATCAGGCCGACCAGCATGCTGAGCACGTAGCTCGAGAAGGCCACGGAGACGCCGAACGAGTCGAGGCCGAGCCGCCGCTCGAGGAGCGGGAAGAGCGGCGTCGAGAGGTTCGCGGCGATCAGCAGGAAGCTGAGCGTCAGGGCGGTCAGTGCGACCCGGATCCTGGGTCTGACCGTAGCCGGGGCGGCAACGGCGAGGTGCGGGGCGGCGAGAGCCTGGGGTGCGCTCAAGGCGGGTCTCCTGTTCGGGCGTGCCCTTGTGGGGCTGTCCGTGATCCGGCTCGCGCGGGGTGCTGCGCTCGCGGATCTCGTGATGTCGGGTGCACTGACCGTGCCCCGCTCACATTCAAGGGATCCCGAGCGAATCGCGCAAGCGATGATTCTCGGATTGAGCGATATGCTCAATCTAGAAGTCGTGAACTGGGCAGAAGGTGAGCAGAATGAGCGATCTCGATCAGACCGACCGCAGGATCCTGCGGGAGCTGGACTCCGACGCGCGCATGCCGGTGGCGATGATCGCCCAGCGCCTCGGGCTCGCCCGCGGCACGGTGCAGGCCCGCCTCGACAAGCTCGACGCCGCCGGAGCCCTCCGCCTCGCGAGCACTCGCATCACCCCGCAGGCGCTCGGCCGTCCCGTCGCCGCGAGCGTACAGGTCGAGCTCGACCAGCACAGCATCGCCGAGGCGATCGCCGCGCTCGCCGACATCCCCGAGGTGCTCGAGTGCTTCGCTCCCGCTGGCGACACCGATCTCCTGCTGCGCGTCGTCGCCCGTGACCCCGACGACCTCTACCGGGTCAGCGAGGAGATCCGGCTCTGCCCCGGGATCCGACGCACCTCGACCAGCCTCTTCCTCCGCACCGTGATCCCGTACCGCGTCACCGGGCTGCTCGCGGAAGGATGATCCGCGTGCGCTGCGGAACCGGCGCTCGACCTGGGAGAATGGACCGGGCGAACAGCCACGAGTGCAAGGGCGGAACATGACGGAACAGGCGAACGGACTGGCCAGCAGGGTCACGGGGCAGGTGCACGTGATCGGTGCGGGCCTGCTCGGAGCGAGCGTCGGACTCGGGCTGCGCGCCCGCGGCGTCGACGTGACCCTCGAGGACGTCTCGCCGACCACCGCGGCGCTCGCCGCCGACTACGGCGCCGGTCGCGCCCGCGTGGCGGGCGAACCCGACCCCGCGCTCGTGGTGGTCGCGACGCCGCCCGACGTGGTCGCCGACGCCGTGGAAGGCGCGATCCGCCGCTTCCCGAGCGCCGTCGTTACCGATGTGGCGAGCGTCAAGCTCGCCCCGCTCCGCGAGCTGCAGCGCCGCGGGCTCAACCTCGACAACTACGTCGGCTCGCACCCCATGGCGGGCCGCGAGCGGGGCGGGGCCATCATGGCCCGCGCCGATCTCTTCGTCGCCCGGCCCTGGGTGGTGTGCCGCGACGCGGACACCTCCGCCGAGACGCTCGCCCTCGTCGAAGCGGTCGCCCTCGACCTCGGGGCGGTGCTGCTCGAGATGACCCCCGAGGCGCACGACGAGGCGGTCGGCCTCGTCTCGCACCTGCCGCAGGTCGTGTCGAGCCTGCTCGCCGCGCGCCTCTTGCCCGCCGACGAGCACGCGATCGAGCTCGCGGGCGGCGGACTGCGCGACACGACCCGCATCGCGGCGAGCGATCCCGAACTGTGGGTGCAGATCCTCGGCGCCAACCGCGGCCCGGTGATCGAGCTGCTCGACGCGTTCCAGCGCGACGTCGCGGCGTTCACCGACGCGCTGCGCGCCGCCGATGCGCCCGGCTCGAAGCGGAGCATCGCCGACCTGCTCGCCAGCGGGGCGAACGGGGTGGCCCGGATCCCCGGCAAGCACGGCAGCGCCGCCCGCTTCGCGTCGATCACGGTGCTGATCGACGACCGCGCCGGGCAGCTCGCGAGCCTGCTCACCGAGCTCGGCGAACTGGGCATTAATATGGAAGATCTGCGCCTGGAGCACTCACCGGGTGCGCAGATCGGATTCGCGGAGATCGCCGTGCTGCCCGAGGTGGCCGAACGGGCCGTCGCCGATCTGCAGAGCCGCGGATGGAGGACGCTATGACCGAACGGGTCGACCCCGCGCTCGGCGTACCCGAGGCCGTCCCCGCGCACACCTCGTCCCTGCTGGCCGCGATCGACGGCCCTGCGGGCAGCGGCAAGTCGAGCGTGGCGCGGACCGCCGCCGAGCGCCTCGGCTTCGGCATCCTCGACACCGGCGCCGCCTACCGGGCGCTCGCCTGGGCGGCGCTCCGCACCGGTATCGACCTCGACGACGCGGCGGCGGTCGAGAATCTGCTCGACCTCTGGCACTACGACATCACGCTGCGCGGCGCGCAGCGCGTCGTCGTTCGCGTGCCCGCGTTCGACGGGCTGCCGTCCGAAGAGGTCGACGTCACGTCCGAGATCCGCGAGCACTCCGTCAGCGGGCAGGTCAGCCGGGTGTCGAAGCACCCGGCGGTGCGCGAACGGCTGAACGCCATGTTCCGCACCATCGTCGCCGAATCCGGTCTGCCCGGCGTGGTCATCGAAGGGCGCGACATCACGACGGTCGTCGCCCCCGACGCCCCGGTCCGGATCCTGCTGACCGCCCGCCCCGAGGTGCGCGCCCAGCGCCGCGCCGCAGAGCTTCCCGGTCTGAGCCCCGAGCAGGTGCTCCAAGACCTGATCGCCCGCGACGCGAAGGACGCGCTGGTGGTCGACTTCCTGAACCCCGCACCCGGGGTCACCCTGGTGGACACGAGCGAGCTCGACTTCGAGCAGTCCGTCGCCGCCGTCACCGACATCATCCGAGGCGCGCAGGCCCACCAGGCCAGCGCCCGCCCCGAGGAGGAAACCGCATGACCGAGTCGAACGAACTGCACGACGAGGGCGAGACCGAGGTCTTCGACCTCTCCGCCATCGACCCGAGCGAAGTGATCGAGGGCGGTGCCGACGTCACCGACGAGGAGCGCCTGCGCTCCATGCGCTCCGGCCTCGACGACTTCGAGCTCGAGGCGGAGGACCTCGAGATCCTCGGTGCCGACGGCGAGTTCCTGGGCTTCACGCAGCCCGAGGCGGAGGCGCTGCCGGTCGTCGCGATCGTCGGACGCCCGAACGTCGGCAAGTCCGCGCTCGTCAACCGGATCCTCGGCCGCCGCGAGGCCGTGGTCGAGGACGTTCCCGGCGTCACCCGCGACCGCGTGAGCTACCCGGCCGAGTGGGCCGGCACCCGATTCACCCTCGTCGACACCGGCGGCTGGGAGCCCGACGCGAAGGGCATCGACGCATCGGTGGCCGCGCAGGCCGAGGTCGCCATCGAGCTCTGCGACGTCGTCATGTTCGTCGTCGACTCGCGCGTCGGCCCCACCGCCACCGACGAGCGGGTCGTGCAGCTGCTGCGCCGCACCAAGAAGCCCGTCTTCCTCATCGCCAACAAGGTCGACGACGCCGTGCAGGAGCCGCAGGCCGCCCAGCTGTGGTCGCTCGGCCTGGGCGAGCCCCGCCCCGTCTCGGCGCTGCACGGTCGCGGCGTCGCCGACCTGCTCGACGACGTCATGAAGGCGCTGCCTGAGGAGTCGGCGGTCGCCCGCCCGAAGCTCGGCGGCCCGCGTCGCGTCGCGATCCTCGGCCGCCCCAACGTGGGCAAGTCGAGCCTGCTCAACAAGGCCGCGGGCGAGGAGCGCGTGGTCGTGAACGACCTCGCGGGAACCACCCGCGACCCGGTCGACGAGCAGGTCGAGATCGCCGGCCGCGTGTGGACCTTCGTCGACACCGCCGGTATCCGCCGGCGCGTGCACCTCTCGCAGGGCGCCGACTTCTACGCGTCGCTGCGCACCGCCGCCGCGCTCGAGAAGGCGGAGGTCGCCGTCGTCCTGCTCGACGTGACGCAGGAGATCAGCGACCAGGATCTGCGCATCATCGACCTCGTGCTCGAATCGGGCCGCGCGCTCGTGCTCGCGTTCAACAAGTGGGACCTGCTCGACGACGAACGCCGTCGCTTCCTGGAGCGCGAGATCGACCAGGACCTCGCGCACGTCGCCTGGGCGCCGCGCGTGAACATCTCGGCCCGCACCGGCCGCCACCTCGAGAAGCTGGTTCCAGCGCTCGAGACCGCGCTCGACTCGTGGGACACCCGCATCCCGACGGCGAAGTTCAACGCCTTCGTCGCCGAGCTCGTGCAGGAGCACCCGCACCCGCTGCGCGGCGGCAAGCAGCCCCGCATCCTGTTCGGCACGCAGGTGCAGAACCGTCCGCCGACGTTCGTGCTCTTCACCACGGGATTCCTGGATCCCGGGTACCGCCGCTTCATCCAGCGCCGCCTGCGCGAGCGCTACGGTTTCGAGGGCACCCCCATCGTCATGAACATGCGCATCCGCGAGAAGCGGCCGCGCCCCGGCCGCTAGGCCGGGTTCGGGCTGCCGCGCTGCGCCGCGCTGCGCGCTCGACGAGAGCACGCCCAATCGGCGAGGGGACGGGTTCTGAGCGCGAGGCTCGCCGTGCTCTCGTCGAGAAGCCGTTCTGTCGTCGACCTCACGCCTCGGCGCTGGTCCCGATCACCGCCCGCTGAAACCCGCGCCCGACGACCCCTTCGCCGGCCGAGGTTTTCGCGCGGCGCGGCCGGGCCGCTAGCCTCGAGGGATGACGGACGGCATCCGCGAGTTCACCCGCCTCGAGCGCGGGATCGATCGTCTCGCCCACCGCATCTTGCGCGACGCACCCCGCCGTGGCGCTCGGGCGGTGCTCGTCGAGTGCGCCGTGTTCCTGCTGAAGCAGGCGTGGGCGTGCGTGTTCGGCGCGCTGCTGCTCGCCGTCATCGTCGCGGCCCGTCTCTGGTATCCCGAAGATGCCGTGCTGGCACGCAACGATGCCCTGACCATCGCGGCGATCCTGATCCAGATCGGCATGCTCGCGTTCCGGCTCGAGAGCGGCCGCGAGCTGTGGGTGATCGTGCTGTTCCACATCACCGGGACGGCCATGGAACTGTTCAAGACCGACGTCGGATCCTGGAGCTACGACGGCGACGGCGTGCTCCGCATCGGCGCGGTGCCGCTCTTCTCGGGATTCATGTACGCTGCGGTGGGCTCCTACATGGTGCGCGTGTATCGCCTGCACGATCTGCGCTTCGCGCGGTATCCGAGGGTCTGGCTGACGGCGATCGTCGCCGCGCTCATCTACCTGAACTTCTTCGCGCACCACTTCGTGTTCGACTTCCGCTGGATCCTGCTCGCCGCCGTCGTGGTGCTCTGGCTGCCGACCGTGATGCACTTCCGCGTGTGGCGCACGACGCTGCGCGTGCCGATCCTTCCGGTGTTCGTCGGGGTCGCCCTCTTCATCTGGTTCGCCGAGAACATCGCGACCTGGGCCGGCGCCTGGTTCTATCCGAATCAGGCCGACGGCTGGCACCTCGTATCGCCGCAGAAGATCGTCGCCTGGTTCCTCCTCATGATCATCTCGATCGTGCTCGTCACCTTCGTGTACCCGCCGAAACCGCCCGGGGTCGGTGGAGGGCCGGAGGCCGCCGAGGAACCCGGGGACGCGGAACGGCCCGCCCCCGAGGGGAGCGGGCCGTCGACTGAGGCGAGGACGCGGCGTTCGGCCGCGGTTCACCAGCCCCAGTGCGGGATCGAGGCGAGGGCGCCGAAGGTCACCGCGGCGATGCCGAGGAGCGCCGCGAGGGCGGTGGCGCCGAGCATGACCGAGTTGAGCACGACGCCCCAGATCGCGAGCGCGCGGTCGGCGGTGCGGCGGCGCAGGGCGATGATGCCGAAGACGAGGCCGACGATCGGTGCGATGAAGGTCCAGCCGGCGACCACCGAGACGATGCCGAGCACGAAGCTCGTGATCGTGAAGGTGCGGGTCTGGTCGGGGCTCGGAGCCGGGTGGGCCGCGCCCGGGTACTGCGCCTGCGGGATCGGGTGCGCGGCGGCCGCCGGCGGCAGGTCGGCGTCGGGTCCGAGCGGCGGCAGCGGGATCGTCGGCTGCTGGGCGGTGAACTGTCCGCTCGGCAGCTGGACCGTCGGCTGGGTGCCGGTGGGCTGGGCGCCGGTGGCGTCGGGCGCGACCACGGTGACGGCTGCGGGATCCGCCACGACGGCGGTGCCGGACTGTGCCTGGTCGTTGGAGTTGGCGGTGGCGTTCATGACGCATTCCCTTCGGTGTGGCTCCGGCCTCGATGGTCGTCCGGTGCGTGATGATTCCACGCTACGGACCGGCCGGGCCCCTGCCATCGGACTCGGGTATCGCCGGGGTCGTACCCGGGTACCCGGTCGTCTCGGGGGAAACCCCGAGACGACCCCGAGAACCCGGGCATACGCCGGTCGTGCCTCGTCGAGTGGCGCCGAACCACTGGTATCGAACGGAATAGCGGTCGTTTGCCGCCACTCGACGGAGCCGGACCGGAGTCACGCCCACCCCGGATCAGTGCTGCGCGTCGGAGACGCTCGTGCCCTTCGGTGTGAGGGCGAAGATCGTGATCGCGACGGCGACGAGCACGCCGCCGCCGATGATCCCGGTCCACTGCATCGAGTGGGTGAACGCGATTCCGGCCTCGTGCGCGAGCTCGGGCAGGCCGAGCTTCTGCGACACCGCGATGGCGCCGCCGAGCGAGGACTCGGCGTCGGCGACCGCCGCGGGATCGGGGGCGCCCGGCCAGACGAAGCCCGCGAAGTTCGCGCGGTACCAGAGCGCCGCGATGCTGCCGAGGATCGCGACGCCGAGCACGCTGCCGAGTTCGTACGCCGTCTCCTCGAGTGCCGCGGCGCTGCCGGCCTTCTCCTCGGGGCTGCCCGACATGATGAGGGCGGATCCGATGGCGAGCGCGCCGGTGCCGACACCGACGAGCGTGATCGCGACGAGCACGGTGAGGGTCGAGAGGGTCCCCGGCTGCACCCCGATGAGGATCATGCCGAGGCCGGCCGAGGCGATGCCGCCGGCGAGCACCGCACGCGGACTGGTCCAGCGTGCGAGCGATGGAGCGAGCAGCGCTGAGATCGCGCCGCCGATCGCGGCGGGGAAGAGACGCAGCCCCGTCTCGACGGGCGTCGCGCCGTCGACGAGCTGCATCCACTGCGCGAGCAGCAGCAGGGCGGATCCCATCGCGAAGCTCGATCCGAGCGCGCCGATGATGCCGGCCGAGAACGGGCGGCTGCGGAACAGGCGCAGGTCGAGCAGGGGCGCGTCGCTGCGCAGGCAGCGCACCGCGAACCAGCTGAGCAGGGCGAGCGCGGCGAGCAGGGCGGCCCAGGCGGCGGGGTTCGCGAGGGAGGCGCCGACGCCGAACTCCTTGACCGACCAGATGAACAGCGTCATGCCCGCGAGCGAGAGGATCACGCCCAGCGGGTCGATGCGGCCCGGGTTCGCGACCTTCGACTCGGGCAGCACGAAGATGCCCGCGACGAGCGCGACGACCATGAGCGGGACGTTGATGAGGAACGCCGACTGCCACGAGAACTGCTCGAGCAGCGCACCGCCGATGAGCGGGCCCACGGCGGCGCCGAGGCTGGATGCGGCCGCCCAGATGCCCAGCGCGAGGGTGCGCTCGCGCGGATCCTTGAACACCACGCGGATGAGCGACAGCGTGGTCGGCATGATCATGGCGCCCCCGAGTCCGAGGAATGCGCGGAGCGCGATGACGGCCTCGGCGTTCGTCGCCCAGAGCACGAGCAGCGAGGTGCCGCCGAAGATCGTGTAGCCGATGAGGAGCATGCGCTTGCGGCCCCAGCGGTCGGCGAGCGCGGTGCAGGTGACGAGCAGGCCCGCGAGCACGAGCGAGTAGACGTCGACGATCCAGAGCACCTGGTCGGCGCTCGGGCGCAGCCGTTCGGTGAGGTCGGGGATCGCGATGTTGAGGATCGTCATGTCCATCGTGATCACGAGCAGGCTGGCCGTGAGTACGGCGAGCGTGCCCCAGCGGCGGGCCTTCGAGTACGGCTGCGGGGCGGTGGCGCGGAACTGAGTGGTCGATGCTGCTGCGTCGGTCACGGGCGGGGTCCGTTCTGGTGCTGCGGGGCGGGCTCCGTGGAGCGGGGGCGTGCGGGGTGGGCGAGCGCTTCGAGGTCGCCGACGATGACGTCGAGGTCGAGCGGCTCGTCGTGGAGTCCCGCGTGGATCATGGCGCCGTCGACGTAGATCGCGACGGCGCGGGCCCGATCGGGCGGGAGGCGTTCCGAGAGGATCGCGACCGCGCGGTCGAACCAGCGGCGGGCGAGTGCGCGCCGGGTCGGATCCGATGCGCCGGCGCTCACGAGGATCAGGTCGGCCTGCACCTGGCGCGGGTCGACGAGCCAGGATCGCACGAAGGGGGCGAGGTCGGCGACGGTGAAGTCGTCGGCGGAGGTGATCTCGGCGAGCAGGTCGAGGGCCGCGTCGGTCTCGGCGACGAGCTGCTCGAGCGCCGACTCGCGGAGCTCGTCGAGCGAGGCGAAGTACTGGGTGGTGGATCCGAGCGAGACGCCCGCGCGCGCGGCGACGCGGCGGTGGGTGAGGGCGGCGGTTCCGCCCTCGATGATGAGCTCGGCGGCCGCGGCGATGATCGCGCGCTTGCGGCCCTCGGGGTCGCGGCGTCCGGGCGCCGGCGCGTCGATGCCGGGCTGCGCGGTCATGACCGACCCCTTTCTGTACGTTTGTACATCAATTGAATGTGGTCAAGCGTACAGGAGCGCGTGGCGCGCCTGCCCGAGCAGTTCCTGTGCATCGCCGCCGATAGGCTTCGGGCATGACATCGACGTCCTCCCCGCGTCCCGCGGTCTCTCCGAGCATGCCCTCGCGCGCCGCGCTGCTCGGCTGGTTCGCGCCCTACGCCGCGATCTCGGTCGTGCACGTGATCCTGCGCTTCGCCGAGCACCCGCTGGCCGACCCCACCAAGCTGATCCTGATGCCCGCGCTCGTGCTCGCCGTGATCGGCGCCGCCGCGAGGATCCGCCCGTTCCCGCGCAGCGTCGTCACCGTGCTCGTCGTCGGGATCCTCGCCTCCTGGCTGGGCGACGGCGCGGCGACGTTCTTCCCCGCGCTGCCCGAACTCCCGGTGATGCTCGCATGTTTCGGGATCGCGCACCTCGCCTACATCTGGGTGTTCTGGCGCGGGGCAGGGATCGCGGCGCGACCGCGCGTGCCGCTCTGGGCCGCGGCCTACGCGCTCTGGTGGATCGTGCTCATCACGGTCCTCGGCCCGCACACGGGCGCGCTCCTGGTCCCGGTCGCGCTCTATGGCCTCGTGCTCGGCGGCACCGCGACGCTCTCGTCGCGCTCCGGCCCGATCGTCGCCTGGGGTGGCGCCTGGTTCCTCGTGTCGGACTCGATCCTCGCGTTCCGGCTCTTCTTGCCCGATGCCATGCCGGGCTGGACCAGCGGCATGGTCATGCTGACCTACTGCCTCGGGCAGGGGCTCATCGCGGCGGGCGTCGTGCGCGCGGCGGGGCGAGCCGCCGGCGGCGCGGCGTCTCGCATCGGGGACGCCGAAGCCGGGAACGGGATCTCCGCGGGCGGCGATCCCGCGATCCGCTAGCCCGGGAGCCGCTTGAGCAGCTTCTTCGGGCCGCGCGTCGCCGCGGCGCCGACCGCCTCGACGCGGGTCCGCAGCTCCTCGTCGGCGGTCACGACCGACACCCGCAGGCCGCGCTCCACGAGCGCGCGGGTCTCGGTCACGATCGTGTCGTCGCCCAGCTCGGGAGCGCCCACCACGCGCACCTCGCCCGCCGATTCGACGTCGCGGGCGACGCCCTCGGTCACCAGCACCCACTCGGGGTAGGCCGCGTCGATGCCGGGCAACGCCGCGTCCGACAGCCCCACGAGCCCCGGCGCGACGGGAGCCCCGCCGAGCGCGACGATCCGATCCCGCAGCCGCTCGGCCGCGCCCCGGCGATCCTTCCACCAGCCGTCGGGCACCGACCCGATCACGTTCGCCGCATCGATCACGATCGCGGGCGGCGCGGTCAGCAGCGGACGCAGCAGCGGCCAGCTCGCCCCGAAGCCCGGATGCAACGGATACTCCTCGACCCGATCGAGCGGCACCCACTCCAGCGCGTGGCTCTCGGCGTCGGCGATCACCGGCTCGAACGGGTGCGCCGCGTCGGCGACGATCGTCGCGTAGGTCCAACCGCCGCGATCCAGCACGTGCCGGTACCGGGGGAGCACCCCGTCGAGGGGCACCCCGGCCTCCTCGTTCGACTCGCGCACCGCGGCCGCCACGGCGTCCTCGTGCTCGTGCCGGGCCCCGCCGGGAATGCCCCACGTGCCGCCGTGATGGCTCCAGTCGGCGCGGTGCTGCAGCAGCACGCCGCGCCCCGGATCGTGCAGCAGCAGACCCGCCGCGCCGAACCGGCCCCAGTAGCTGTTGCCGTCCGCCGCCGTGACCCAGGCGTCCCCGGGGTCCCTGGTGTCGCTCATGCGACCAGCCTATTGCGGCGGGGCCGTTTCGAAACGTCGGGCGTCAATCGCCGCAACGAACGCTCGGTAATCCGCCAGCGACTGCGCGGCGTACTCCTGCGCCCAGGACGCCATCGCGCGATCGAACACGTCGGTCGACCCGAGATATCCCGCGATGAACCCGGCGCCCGGGCTCTGCGCGTGCGCCCGCGCCAGCTGGTGCCCGCACGCGCGCACGTAGTCGAGAAACGCCGGCGGATCCAGTTCCGACACCTCGATCGACGCGTTGAAATCGCGGAACTGCCGCACGTAGAAGCCGCGGCCCTCGAACTGCAGGTGCCCGAGGAACGCGTCGGAGCTCGACTGCAGCACCCGCTGGAACGTGACCACGCGCTCGCCGCCGTCGGCCGGTGCATCGAGCGCCGTGATCCCGCGGCCCGGGCGCCGATCCAGCAGGCCGTACTCATCGAGCACCGAGCGCCCGGCCTCCTTCATCTGCAGGATCAGGGGCTCGCCGTGCGGCCCGGTGAACACCGCGATCGAGCAGCGGGTGCCGACGCTGCCCACACCGACGACGCGGCGGGCGACGTCGGTCGGGGTGTACTGCGCGAGCAGCAGTGCGATGTCGGGCGCGGCCGAACGGCGATACGCGGCGACGAGTTCGGCGAGGCGCCCCTCCATCTCCGATTCGACGTGCACCATCGTCGGCGGCTGCTCCCGGATCTGCTGGGTACCGTCGGGCGCCGTCTCCATGATCTTCGCGGCGACCTTGGACGAGGTACGCTTCGCCGCCCGCTTGAGCGTGCGGTTCAGCGCCTTCACCGAGCTCGCGCTCATGCCGGGCAGTTCGGTCGCGACGCTGCGCTGGTAGTAGCGCTCGAGCGCCGTGCGCTTCGCGAGCGCGCGCATCGTGGTCCGGTACGAGGCCGCGGCGGCGAGCGTCGCCTCCTCGGCATCGGCCAGGCCGAATCCGTTGTGGGCGGCTGCGATGACGACGCTCGTGACCAGCCGCTTCACGTCCCACTCCCACGGGGCGACGGCGGCCTCGTCGAAGTCGTTGAGGTCGAAGACGAGGCTGCGGTCGGGGGCCGCGAAGATGCCGAAGTTGGTGAGGTGCGCGTCGCCGCACGCCACCACCATGCGGCCGCTGTCGGGGGAACCCGCGAGATCGGCGGCCTGGATCGCCGCGGTGCCGCGATAGAACGCGAACGGGCTCTCGGCCATGCGGCTCATGCGCAGCGGCACCAGGTCGGGCAGGCGATCCGCGTTCTGCCGCTCGATGATCCCCAGTGGATCGCGGCCCGGATCCGCGTCGAACTCGGCGTGCGCCGAACGCGGGGTGCGGGATCGCGCCGCGCGCCCGTCGGCGCGATGGTCGGCGAAGCTCGCGACCGCGTCGTGCTCGAAGCGCAGGCGTCCTGGGATGTGCGGCATCTTCGTTCTCCTCGCGGGGTGGCTCGGCGCGCGGTGGCGTTCGGTGGGGGTCTTGGCGGGTGTGCGCTCAGCATAGGGGAGGGGTGCGGCGCAGGAGGTTCGAGACCGTCCGGTGGATGAGCGAGCCTGCGAGCGCCGTGCTGAGCGAGGAGCGCAGCGACGAGCCGAAGTATCGAAACCCGGAACCGATCCTGGACACCCGCGTGCGGCGGGCGCATGCTGGGCGCATGGCTGCTTTCACCACTGCGAACGCGTTCAGCGGGTTCAGCGTCGACGACATCGATGCGGCCCGATCCTTCTACGGCGAGACGCTCGGGCTCGAGGTGTCGACGAATCCGATGGGCTTCCTCGACATCCGGCTGCCGCAGGGCGGGTCGATCCTCGTCTACGGCAAGCCGAATCACACGCCCGCGAGCTTCACGATCCTGAACTTCCCCGTCGACGACGTCGAGGCGGCGGTCGACGAGCTCAACGCGAAGGGCGTCGTGACGAAGATCTACACGGATCCCGACTTCGGCACCGACGCGAAGGGGATCGCGCACGGCGGTCCGGGCCGAGGCCCCGACATCGCGTGGTTCCGCGATCCCGCGGGGAACGTGCTCGCGGTGCTCGCCGCGGGGTGATCCGGGTTCGCTGAGAGTTCGCGCGATCCGCGCTTGACTTCGAGTGCACTCGAAGTCGTAGCGTTGGCCCCATGCAGCAGACAATCGGGACCCGATCCATCTCGGAGGCGGCGCACGAGCTCGGGCTGACCGCCCACACGCTCCGCTACTACGAGCGGGAGGGGCTGATGCTCGCGCCCGTCGATCGGGTGTCGTCGGATCGGCGGTACACGGACGCGGACATCGCCTGGCTGGGGTTCCTGCGCAAGCTGCGATCCACGGCCATGCCGATCGCGACGGTGCGCCGCTACGTGGAACTCGCCCGCGCGGGCGAGCACACGAGCGCCGAGCGGCTGGAGCTGCTGCGCGAGCACCGGGAGACCGTGCTCGCGCGCCTCGCCGAGCTGGACGACGCGCTCGGCGCCATCGACCTTAAGATCACCCTCTACTCCGAAAGGCTCAGCGCATGAAGCACGCAACACTCGGAACTCTCTCGGTCGGCCGGATCGGCCTCGGCTGCATGGGGATGTCGGCGTTCTACGGCGGTGCGGGCACCGACGACGCCGAATCGATCCGCACGATCCACCGCGCGATCGACCTGGGCGTCACCCTGTTCGACACGGCCGAAATGTACGTCTGGGGCGACAACAACAACGAGGAGCTCGTCGGTCGGGCGCTCGCCGGTCGCCGCGACGGGGTGGTGCTCGCGACGAAGTTCGGCGTGAAGCGGAGCGCCGAGGGCGGCCGCTCGCTCGACGGCACCCCCGAGAACGTGCGGCGATCCGTCGAGGGGTCGCTGCAGCGGCTCGGCACCGACCGCATCGATCTGTACTACCAGCACCGCATGGATCCGGAGACGCCGATCGAGGACACTGTCGGCGCCCTCGCGGAACTCGTTTCGGAGGGGAAGATCCTGCACTACGGGCTGTCGGAGGCCTCCGAGGAGACCATTCGCCGGGCGCACGCCGTGCACCCGGTGATGGCGCTGCAGACGGAGTTCTCACTGTGGACGCAGGAGCCGGCGCGGCAGCAGCTCACGGTGCTGCGTGAGCTGGGGATCGGGCTCGTGCCGTACTCGCCGCTCGGGCGCGGGTTCCTGACCGGGGCGATCCGGTCTGCGGCATCGTTCGGTGAGGACGATTTCCGCCGCAGCAACCCGCGCTTCGCGGGCGAGAACCTCGACGCGAACCTGCGGATCGTGGAGGCCGTTGAGGCGGTCGCTTTGGAGGTCGACGCGACGCCGGCGCAGGTCGCACTGGCCTGGGTCGTCGCGCAGGGCGACGACATCGCGCCGATCCCCGGCACCAAGCGGGTCTCGCGGCTGGAGGAGAACGTGGCGGCTGATGCGCTGTCGCTGTCCGCCGAGCAGCTCGCGTTCCTCGATGCGGTGCCGCCCGCGGTGGGGGACCGGTACGCGGATATGTCGAGCGTGGGGCGGTAGGTCGCGCGCCTGGCCATCCTGTGCGCGCGAGATGCTTGAGAGAAACGCGCCAGCGTTTCGCGCATCTCGCGCCGGCGCCACCGCGCCGGCGAGTCGCAGGATCTCGCACCCCGTACCTGTCGGTTGAGCGAGATTGCGAGCGCCGTGCTGAGCGAGGAGCGCAGCGACGAGTCGAAGTATCGAAACTCGCATCGCGTTGATCGACCGGACCCAAATTGACCTTTCCTTGCCGAGGTATGGTCAATTTGGGTCCGCTCGATGCGCCCGTGTCGGCGGCCCGGCTCCGACGCGGCACGCGCGGGATCCCCTGGTTCGCGGTGCGTCGAAGTTGTGGCTAAGATGGAGGGGTTGCCTCGGTGCGAGGCTCGCTCTGGCGGGTCGAGTTCGAGTAACAACGGGCTGTGGCGCAGCTTGGTAGCGCACTTGACTGGGGGTCAAGGGGTCGCAGGTTCAAATCCTGTCAGCCCGACCGAAAAGCCCTGGCGAGAACGAGTTCTCGCCAGGGCTTCTTTCGTTGCTCGGGACACCCCGAGTTCACGCCCGAGCCAGCGCATTCAACACCCGCACCAACCCGGCCTCGGTGTCCGGAGAAAACCGGAACCCACCCTCGACCGCGACGATCCCGCCGGAGGCGATCTGCGTGTCCCACCAGTCCTCGACGAAGCCGCGCGCCCATCCGCCCGTGGTGAAGCCGTAGGGCTGGCCCGTGCACGAGGATGGGATCATCATCGCGTAGCAGGGGTGGTCGTAGCCGGGGTTCGACGGGTCTTTGTCGATAAAGTCCTCCCGCGAGCGCGCCGTCGTCAGCGCCGAATACAGCAGAAACATGGTCGCGTACATAAGATGCGAGTCCGCGTCCGCGTGCAGTGCGAAGAACTCCTTCTCGCGCACGATCCGACGCCCGATCTCCCGGATGCTCGCTTCGCCGTCGTCGAGCACCGGGCCGAGCGCCGCAAGGCCGCGCAGCACGATGGGGGAGAAGGAGCCCTCCTCGACCGTCTCGAACTCCTCCGCGAACGCCTCCTCGGGATCATTCTCGAGAACTTCCTCGGGCACGAGGCCGCGAATGAACGTCGCGAAGTCCGGCGCGACGAACGAGATCCGGTAGTCGGCCTCCTGATCCACGAGCACCACCGCGGGCTCGCCCTTCGGGCCGCACGCCCGATAGTCGAGCATGAACTCGCTGTGCCCAGCAGTGGGCGTATCCGCGAAGCACACGCCGATGTCGGGATACCCCCACTCGGACTGCATGAACGGTGACCCGAGATCACCGAGCAGCGACCACGTGGCGGTACGGCCGATCGCGCGCAGCCCGGTCACGGCCACGTGATCCTCAGCCCAGACGTGCACGCCCTCGGTCGGAAAGCAGTTGCGGCGGAGCGTTCCACCGTTCCGCGTGCGGCACAGCTCCACGTATGCGGCGGGCAGCCGGTACCCGAGCTCGGCCTCCACCTCGGCGACGAGCTCGTCACTCGGTGCGGGCTCCGTGTACTTCTCGCGACCGTACTCCGAATCGTCGAACAGGTCGGAGAGTTCCGCCGCGCTGAAGCTCGTCATGCCGGGCAGTCTGCCACGCACGAAGCGTGTTCAGCAGGGTGCGCCGGAATAGGCGGGCCAAGCTCGACAGACGATGCAGACTCCGAACCCGCAGAAATGTCGGACGTACTGCGTAGAGTCGATCCCAACGCCCCACCGCGACCCCAGCAGGAGGACGATCCATGGCCAAGCGCAAGACTCTGCCGAAGGACTTCGACGAGCAGCTGAGTTCGAAGCCGCTCGACGAGCTGAAAGCGATCTTCGATAAGACCCTGCTCGATGCGCGCGGCGGCTTCGGCAAACGCACTGCGATCGGCTTCGTCGACTGCCCAGACGCACTGATCGTCTGGCTCGCGGAGCAGGGGCTCGACGTCGACGCCGCCGACACCTTCGACCGCTCGCCGCTGTGGGAGCGCGCCTCGCGGGGGCGCGAAGCGCAGATCCCGCTCCTGTTGTCGCTCGGTGCCGACATCGAGCGCTCCGACCACACCGGCGATACTCCGTTGCACGCGGCCGCCGGGAACCAGCGCGCGGAAGCGGTCCGGGTGCTTCTGGCGCATGGGGCGGACCCGCATCGCCTGAACGGCAGCAAGGCGAATCCGCTGTTGTATGGACTGCGACGCACGGAGAACATCGGCATCTCGGAGATGGCCGAGATCGCCCGCATCCTGACCGAGGCAGGAGCAGAGATCACCGACGAGGCTCGCGAACAGGTCACGCGGATCGGTGCCGGATTCGAGTTCCACCGCGCAGGTTTCAACCGTGATTTCCTCGCCGAGACCGACGCCGGGCTCACCGCGCTGTACGAGCTCTTCGACGTCGAACCCGTTCCGCGGCGCGCGATGCACGACGGCGTCTCGTCGATCGCCGTGCCCGACGGGTCGTGGCAGGATCAGCACCGGGCGCTGTGGGAACTGCTGGTGCCGTCGAGCGGACCCGCGCAGACCGCGCAAGGCGAGGCGATTCGCCTCACCGGGCGGATCGCCCGCGAGATCCTCGACAACGGCAGCCCGAACTGGGATCGGCAATTCAAACTCATGCTCGCCGCCATTCCCGAGCACCTCGTCACGGGGATCCCGCTCGAGGCGAGCGACGTCGAGGAGGCGCGCCGTCTCGCGCACGCGCTGCGCGGCGGGAGCGACGACGGCGAACGCGTGGAGCGGCTGACCGAGTTGGCGGTCTCGTGGGTGGCGCAGAACCCGAAGCCGATCCCGCTCGGAGCTGTGGAGTATGAGCGGTGATCACCGCACGCATGATCGCCGCCCTCGCCCTCGCGACAGGTGGCGCCCTCGCCCTGTCCGGATGCCAAGGTGGGGGCGCAGCAGCGGCCGAAGCGCAGCGCCTCGCCGAGGCGCTGGACCGCGTGCCAGGGGTGGTGCGCGTCGACTCCGAGCACACTGAGGCGAAGGTCGGATACTCATCGGAGGTGCGTCTCGTCGCGAAGGTCCGGTCCGACGGAGCGGCGGACACGATCCCGAAGGTGCTCTCGGTGTGGCACGAGGCGGAACCGAAGTGGAATGCGGAGTTCGTTATCGCGCTGAACGGCGACCAGTGTCGCCTGCATTCGGACAGCGCGAGGGCAGCGGCCGGGGAGGACTGGACCGCGCGGTTCTTCGTCTCCCTCTGTGAGGCGTTTCCGAACAGTGATGTCCGGATCGACCTGGATCCCGGGACGGGGAGGGCCCCGAGCTCACCCTCGACGTCTCGGGCGACGGGATCGGGCACGCGGATGCGGGGCTGGCGAACCGGATCCGCGCCCTCGAAGGCGCCGACGCCCCGGTTTCGCACTGGTTCCTGGCGGGATCGGGGGACCAGGGGCGGTTTGTGGACTACGCGGGCCGGAACTGACCAGCGGTGTGCCGAAGAGCGGGGCGATGAAGGAGCAGGGCTCCGAAAGCTGGGGCAGACAAATCCCTTGAATTTTTGAATGATGATTCAAGCGCTTTTGTGGAAGAAATTGATCATTCAAGTTATTGAATGATGTGCGCGCATTTGACCTGGAAATTCTGGGTATATTGATCCCAGCATTCGAGGCGCATCCCCAGCGGCTCGAAGCATCGATCGGAGGGACCTCGACGATGACTGGATCGCCGCCGCCTGATTGGTACCCGAACCCTTCGGGGGACGGGACGCTGCGTTACTGGGACGGGAGCGCCTGGACCGCGCACGTCGCCCCGATGCCGCAGGCGGCGCAGCCACAAGAGCAGCCGCCGCAGCCGCCGGTGCCGCCCCAAGCTGCGCCAGCGGTACCGCAGCCCCAGGCGGCGCAGTCGCAGCCGCAGCCGCAGGCTCACGAGCCGGTGCAGCCCCAAGCCTCGGTGCAGACGGCAGACTACGCGCAGCAGGCGCAGCAGGCGCAGCAGGCGCAGTACCCCCAGCAGCAGCCCGCTCAGACGGCAGCGCACTCCCAGCACGCCCAGCCGACACCCTTCGCCGCGGGTCCGGCCTCTCCCTACCAGGCCGGCGAGCAGATCGCCCACTCGGCACCCGCCGAGCCCCGGCCGAAGCGCCCGCCCACCTGGACGGCGACGACGTGGGCGATCCTCGCGCTCGGCCTCGTGATCATCGCGGGGAGCGGCTGGTTCGCCGTGACCCAGATCGGCCAGCGCACGGCCGCCGTCGAAGCGAAGTCGGCTCCGGCCGTGCTCAAGCGGTTCCTCTCGAGCGCGGCGAAAGGCGATGACGCCTGGCGAGACAGTGCGACCCCCGGCATGCGCCAGGGCGCGGACGGCACGTTCGCGCCGCTCTACGGCGACTACGCCACCGGCAAATCGCTCAAGATGAAGGTCGACTACACGATCGACGAGAAGAAGCCGGTCTACCAGCGCGGCGGTCAGAGCTCCTACAAGTCGGATCCCGAACAGGCCGCGGCCGCCGGGTTCCTGGTCGATTTCGATATCGAGTTCACCTTCGAGGGCAAGAAGTACCAGACGCAGATGCAGCAGGCGGTCTGGTTGACCCGCCCGTTCTATTACAACGGGTCGGGGAAGTCCGGCAAGCAGGCCGACGAATCCGTGCCGAAGCAGAAGCCGTCCTCGGTGGGGCCGTGGCAGGTCGCCGGCATCACCCGGCCGTCGACCATCACTTCGGACCCGGGGAACGACACCGCGGCGACGTCGGTGCCACCGACCCCCGACGACAAGGCCGAGAGCCTCTGCACCGACATGCACCGGGTGCTGGCCGACCTCTCGGACTCCGCACGGACGCGAGGCCGGCTCGCGAGCTTCTGCCTCTACGGCGGAGGCAAGCTGAAAGTCCAGGCGAAGGGGCTCGACATCCCGGCGATCTCGGCGGGCTTTCCGATCATCAACGAGGTGAGCGCGCTGCCGAAGGAACTGATCGGCTTCGAGGTGGGCGGGGACTACCGGCTGCCGATCTCGCAGTACCCGATCGTGGTCGACGGCAAACGCTACGTCTTCACCGCGGTCTCGACGGCGATGTCGGCCGAGGGCAGCACCGAGGACTCGTTCTACCGGCTCATCTGGCTCGAGGAGGCGAAGGCATCGTGAAGAACCCGAGAGCATTCACCGCACAACTGATCATCGGCGGAGCCGCGCTGCTCTGCGCCGGGAGCCTGTTCGCGGCCGGCGCGTTCGCCGGTCCGACGCTCGCGGAGGCGCCCCAGACGGGAGCCGCTGCCGACCTCCCGGCCGTCGACGGCGCCAACCCGCAGTGGGTCCACACCAACCAGGACACGCAGGCGAGCCTGTACGCGGCCGCCTGGAAGGACATGAACACGGCGCTGCAGAAGCAGGACCGCGAACTCTTCCTGTCGCACGCCGAAGGCAAGGCCAAGGACCAGCTCGGGCTCTGGTGGGACAACATGTCGGCGATCGGATTCACCACGGGCTACGTGGACCCGCAGGGGGTCACGACCGCGAGCGAGATCTCGATCGGCGTCGACCTCGGATTCCCGGCGAATGCGCTGCGCGGCTCGGACACGGTCGATGCTGGGCTCGTGCTGCCGTTCGGGCAGCAGTACTCCGTGACGACGGAGGCGCGCGGCAAGGACGTCGTGATCACGTCGTTCACTCCCGCCGCGGAACCCATGCCCTGGGACGACGGCAAACTCTACGTCGTGAAGCAGAAGCACGCCATCATCTACGGACTGCCCGACGAGCGGGCGCTCGTCGACCGCGCGGCCCCCATCGCGGAGCAGGCGGCGAGCACGCTGCTCACCTACGCGACCAAGCTCGGCAGCAAGGTGCCGCAGAAGGGGTTCATCGGCGCCGTGACCGATCGCGACGAGCGCCTGAAGCGCTGGCGCGGGCCCAGCAGCGGGCTCACCGAGATCTCGGGCTTCGCGCGATCGGCGTCGCAGCCGAGCGTCGCGTCGCCGATCATGGATCCCGCGATCGCGAGCGGCGGGCGCGTCGGCGGTTCGTCGGTGGTCCTGGGACCGGGGGCGATGGGGGACGGTGAGCGCTGGTTCGGAGCCGTGTTCGTCCATGAGTTCACGCACTGCCTGCAGTACAGCGCCGCGCCGAACTCGAATCGCAGCCACGCCGCCGCCCCGTTCGAGGGCTTCGCGAGGTTCATCGAGTGGCAGACGGGGTACAGCGACTTCGCGCCGACTCCGGCGCTCAAGGAGAGCGTCGCATCGCTGGGCGAACAGGCCTTCTCGGACGACCAGATCAGGAGCGACGCGACGGCGTCGACCGGCCATGCGGCCGCGGGCTCGTTCTACCGCTTCGTCGCGGAGCAGGGCGGCGATCCCTGGGCGCTCGCGGTCAAGTCGACCAACGACTTCATCACCCTGGAGCAGCTCGCCCGGGCGCAGAACCCGAAGTTCACGGCCGCGGCCTGGCAGGAGTGGATGGCCGGGCAGTAGCCTCACCGGGCAGGAGCCTCGCCGGCAGCGGCCTCGCCGGCAGCGGCCTCGCCGGCAGGAGCCTCGCCGAGACGCCGCAGCCCCGGTCGGGATCCGTGATCCCGACCGGGGCTGCACCGTTCCGGCGTCCCGAGGGACCGGAAGACCGGGAGCCTACTCCGGCAGTTCGTCCACGGTCACGTCGATCTCGACGCTGCGGCCCGTGGCCTTGTTGAAGATGAAGATGGCGGTGCCGACGACGAGCCAGATGAGGCCGGCGATCTGCGCTTCCGCGCCCGCGTTGATCAGCACGTAGGTGATGATCACGAAGCCGACGGCGGGCAGCAGCGCGTGCGAGATCCACTTCTTCGACTGCTTGCGTCGCAGGTAGAACCACATGACGGTGAGGTGCAGCAGCGCGAAGGAGGTGAGCGCGCCGAAGTTGACCATCGAGCTCATCGTTCCGATCTTGCCGGCGAAGAACAGCACGAGGATCGCCGACAGCACGCCGACGGTGAGGATCGCGTAACTCGGCACCTTGCGCGAGTTGATGTGCCCCAGGTACTTGGGCAGCTGGCGGTCGCGGGCCATCGAGTAGAGCAGACGGCTCGTGGCGGCCTGCGCGGCCATCGAGTTCGCGATGCCCACGGCGAGCACGTTCACGACGAAGAACGCGTTCACGATCCCGGTGCCGGCGACCGCGCGGATCTGATCGAAGAAGAAGTTGCCGACCGCGTCATCGGGCACGGGTGCGAAATCGCCGGCGAGCATCGACGCCAGCCAGGTCTGGCCGATGAACAGGCAGGCCACCACGAGGAGGCTGATCACCATCGCCTTGCCCGGCGCCTTCGAATCGCCCGTCGATTCCTCGGCCATGGTCGAGATCCCGTCGAATCCGAGGAAGCTCAGCACGGCGATCGAGAGGGCCGCGGCGAGCAGCGCGGGGGTGACGTATTCGGCGTTCCAGATCGGCTTCGTCGACCACTCGGCCTGGGGGAGCTGGCCGCCGTTCAGGCCGATGACCGCGATCACGACGAAGGCGACGATGAAGGCGAGCTCCATGACGAGGAAGATGCGGTTCATCCACTTGAGCGAGGTGACGCCCGTGAGGTTCACGACGACGTTGATCGCGACGAAGATGATGCCCCACATCCAGCGCTCGGTGCCGGGGAAGATGCCGACCATCGACTCGGCCGCGATCACGTAGAGCAGCGTCGGCACGAGCAGGTAGTCGAGCAGCATGAGCCAGCCCGCGAAGAAGCCGAGGTTCGGGTGGATGCCGCGGCCGACGTAGCTGAAGACGCCGCCGGCGAGGGGGAACGCCTTCGCCATCTGCGCGTAGCTCAGCGCGGTGAAGATCATCGCGATGAGGCCGATCGTGTAGACCAGCGGCACCATGCCCTTCGACGCGTTGAAGACGGATCCGAAGATCGCCCACGGCGCGATCGGCACCATGAAGATGAGGCCGTAGATCACGAGGTCGGCGGTCGACATCGACCGCTTCAGCTCCTGCGTGTAGCCGAACCGCGCGAGGTCGGCTTCATTGCGGGCGCTCTGCGCGCTCTGGGCGTGCTGGTTCATGCGCTGACCTCCGTGGTCGCGGTGTCGGGATCGGCGAGGCGGTCGGCCTCGGCGAGGCGGTCGGCCTCGGCGAGGAACTCGGTGACGATGGCCCGGAACTCCTCGGGCTTCTCGAGGTGGGAGCAGTGGCTGGCGTCCGCGATCACGACGGATCGGGCCCCGGGGATGTGCTCGACGAAGGGCTGCCAGGTGACGGGCTGGGCCTCGTCGAACTCGCCCGCGAGCACGAGCGTCGGTACCGCGATCCGCGGCAGGCGATCGATGATCGTCCAGTCGCGCATGGTGCCGATCACGTGGAACTCGTTCGGGCCGTTCATGGTGTGGTACACCGTGGGGTCGGCGTCGACGTTCGCGACGGAGTCCAGGTAGTCCTGCGGGGTCGGGTCCATGCGCACGACGTGGCGGCGGTCGTACTCGTGCGAAGCGGCGAGGTATTCGGGATCGTCGTAGCTGCCGTCGGCCTCGTGCCGTTCGAGCGTCTCGCGCACCTCGGCCGGCAGCTCCTCGCGAAGCGCGGCGGCGGCCTGCGACCACAGGTCCATCGCGGCGGGCGAGTTGCAGATCTGCAGCGACGCGATGTTGGCGGGGCGCCGCACGGCGATCTCGGCGCCGAGCATGCCGCCCCACGATTGGCCGAGCACGTGGGCGCGCTCGATGCCGAGTGCGGCGAGCACGGCGTGGAACTCCTCGACGAAGAGCTCCGGGGTCCAGAAGTCGGCGGGAGCGTCGGGCTCGTGCGTCGAACGGCCGCAGCCGTACTGGTCGTAGTGCACCACGGTGCGACCGGTGGCGTCGGCGAGCTCGGCGAGCGAGCGCAGGTAGTCGTGCGAGAACCCGGGTCCGCCGTGCAGCACGACGAGGGGGAGCGCGCCCGCGCGCGGGCTGTCGGGGCGGGTGATGCGCACCCAGGTGTGGCCGGACCTGAAGGGCACCCGGGTTTCGTCGACGGTCGACACGAATCTTCTCCTCGCTGAGCCATTTCGTGATGGGGGACAAAAGGCATAGTAGGGAGACCTTTTAGAAAAAGAAAGCCCACGCGCCCTAGGCTGGGGGATCAGGGATCCCGGGAACCGGAGGAGGCGGGCCGATGAACGAGACGTTCGAGCAGCGCACCCGCGCCGAGAATCTGCGGGATCGCCTGCTGACGGCCGTGCTGATCGGCGAGTACCTGCCCGGCTCCCGGTTGCCGAGCGAGCGCGAGCTCGCCGACTCCCTCGACGTGGCGCGCGAGACCATGCGGCAGGCGCTGCGCATGGTCACCGAGGCGGGCCTGCTCGAGGTTCGCCGCGGGCGGGGCGGCGGCTATTTCGTGACCGCGGCTCGCATCGACGAGCGCAGTGCGGCCGCGCAACTGCTGCATCGCCGTCTGGCCGAGATCGAGGACGCGATCGACGCGGGCAGCCGGATCCAGGGTGCGATCTGCGAAGCCGCGGCCGAGCGCCGCACCGCTGACGACGTGCGGATCCTCGAGGCGCGTCTCGCCGACTTCGTCGCGGCGGCCTCGGGGCGCGAGAAGCAGGCGGCGGATTCCCGCCTGCACCTCGCCATCTCCGACGCCGCGCACATTCCTGCGCTCGCCGATGCCATGCTGTTCCTCGACCGCAGGGTCAGCCTCTCGGCGCCGCAGCATCCCTGGGGCGCGATCGAGGATCAGGCCGCGATGGAGGAGCGGGCGACGCGGGACCACACGGAGCTCGTGCGCCTGATCGTGGCCGGCGAGATCGCCGCGGCCGGCGCGCTCGCCCGGCGGCACGCCATGATCGACCGCGACCTCATCGAGCAGGCGCGGAGGCGCGCGGAGGCGACTGCGGTCGATCTCAGGGGGCGCTGATCCCGTAGGCCTCGGCGACCACGAGGGGAGTTCCATGCGAGCGGTCGCCCATGGGTCCACGACCTGGCTGATGCGCGCGTCGCCGACGAGCGAGAGCAGCATGAGTGCCTCGGTCCGGTCCAGCTCGCTCCGCTCGACGAGCAGGTCGCGCATCATCCGCGTGGACTCGGTCACGGCGTCGCGCAGTTCGGGCGCCGAGGCGATCGCGATGAGGTGCTCGGGCGTCGCGAGGAAGGGGAGCGGGAGCGGTCGGCCGGGGATCACGGTGATGCGCAGCTCGACGACCGCGGCGATCTCGAGGCCGCACACGGCGACCTCGCCGTCGGCCATCGCGGCGTGCACGTCGCCGACCGCGAGGCCCGCGCCCTCCACGGCGACGGGCAGGTAGAGGGTCGTGCCGGCGGTGATGCGGCGCGTATCCATGTTGCCGCCGTGGCCCTTCGGGGTGCCGGTCGGCACGGATTCGTCGGCGGGGGCGGTGCCGATCACCCCGATCATGGGGGAGATCGGGATGCTGAGGCGGTCGCTGAAGCGGATCAGTCCATCGCTCACGGGGATGCGGCGGGTGCGCTCCTCGACCGTGCCGGGGAGCACGCCGAAGTCGGGGTGCGTGGTCATGGTGCCGACGGAGTCGACCTCGATCGAGAGGATCTCGACTTTGAGCGTGTCGCCCGGCCGTGCGCCACGCACCGCGATGGGGCCGGTCGCGGGGTTCACGTCGTCCCAGCCGACCGAGCTGAACAGCTGGGACTCGTCGGTGATGGTGTTCGAGAAGCAGTCCATCGTGGTGAGGCGCACCTCGTCGCCGGAGTCGATGGTGAGGACCGGCTCGTGCTCGGGGGCGAGCGAGAGGACGGCGTGGTCTGCGGGAAGAACGTGCACGGTGGGCTCCGGTTTCACTCGGGGAGGCGCCGAGGGCGCCCGAAGAGGTATAGCTGCTAGACCTATGCAAGCACGCGCGGCGGCCCCGCACCACTCCCGCGCGGCTGCGAGCCGGTGCCGCGCTCCGGATCAGACCCGCTCCGGATCAGACCCGCTCCGGATCAGGCCCGCTCCGGAGCCGGGCCGGGCAACGGGGCCGCGGTGCGGGCCCGCACCGCGGCTTCGGTGCGGGTCGCGACGCCGAGCTTGCGGAGGATCGCGGAGACGTGCACGCTCGCGGTCTTCGCGCTGATGAACAGCCGCTCGCCGATCTGCCGGTTGCTGAGTCCCTCGGCGACCAGGTCGAGTACCTGGCGTTCGCGGGAGGTCAGCTCTTCGACGCCGGACGCGGCACCGGCGGGCGGGGTGCTGGGCATCGCGAGACCGGAGCCGTCGGCCGCGCGGCGCAGGCCCGCGGCGTCGAGGAACTCTGCGGCGCGATGCCGCAGCCGATCGTGCCCGAGCCGTTCGGCCCGGTCGAGGGCATCGGCGCCGAGGTCGGCTGCCGCGGCGCGGTCGCCGGCGGCCGCGCGTACCCGCGCGAGTTCGAGGCGCACGAGCGGGGCGAAGATCGCGGGGACGCCGTCGCCGTCTGCCACGGGGATCGCCTCGGCGAGCGCCGCGGAATCGGCGTCGAGCACGGCGTCGAGCACGGTGCCCCAGCCGGGAATCTGCAGTTCGCGGGGACGCGAGCGCCAGGCGGTGCGGAGCGCGTCGGCAGTGGACGCGGCGACATCGGTGTGGCCGTCGGCGCGCAGGTCGGCGACGACCCGCGCGCCTTCGAGGAGGATCCTGATCAGCTGCGCGGTGCGGGTGCCCTCGTCGTCGAGCGTGCGCTGCAGGGCCTCCGCGGCGCGCAGGGGATCGCCGGCGCCGAGCGCGATCAGGATCTCGACGCTGCGCAACGAGTACCAGACCTGACGCTCCACCTCGGAGGTCGCCTCCGCTCGCGGGCGCCACTCGGCGAGCAGCGCCTCGGCCTCGGCGATCCTCCCGCGCCAGACCAGGGTGCGGACGCGCGACATGGTCGAGTAGAGGCGGAAGATCTGCAGCGTGCGCACCTGCAGGTCCCGCGCCGTCGCCGCCTCGGCGCGGTCGATCTCGCCGAGCTCGATCAGCGGTTCGACCATGTTGTGGGACAGCACCGAGCCGGTCGCGCGCTCGACGCCCAGGGTGCGCGAGTGCGCGACGCCGAGCTCGGCGACTTCGACGGCCTCGCGGAAGCGGCCGATCAGGTTGAGCGTGTCGGCGTAGTTGACGCGGTGCCGTAGCTGGCTGTCGTGGTCGAGCGCGTGGTTCCAGGAGAGCTCGAAGTCCGCGAGCCCGGCCGAGACCTGGCCCAGGTGCACCCGCGCGCAGCCGCGCAGGTTCGCGGCGACCGACATCGCGTTCTCGGAGCCGGCTGCCTCGGCGATGCGGAAGGCCTCGTCGGAGGTCGCGACGGCCTGTTCGAGTCGAGCGCCGGTGAGGTGGCGTCCGCCCAGGAAGTTGAGCAGGCTGGCGCGCAGCTGCGCCTCGCCGGGGTCGCCGTCGATGACCTCGATGGCCTCCAGCAGCAGCGGTACGGTGCCGTGCCGCCCGAGGTTCTGCAGGTAGAGCGCGCGGTCGCGCAGGAGGCGTGCGCGCACCGCGGGTCCGACCGTCGCGGGGTCGAGCTCATCGAGCGCGAGCGTGACCACCGCGAGCGCGCGCTCGCCGTCGCCTCCGTTGCGGAGGATGGATCCGAGCCTCGCGAGGAACGCGATGCGTTCGACGCCCGCGACCGCGGCCGCGTCTGGCACCTGATCCCACAGTTCGAGGGCGAGCTCGCCGAAGCGGGCCGCGGTGGAGAACGCGTAGGCGTTCTTCGCCTGCTGCATCGCGCACACCGCCGCCGCGAGCGCGCGCGTCGCATCGCGCGCCTGATGCCAGTGGTAGGCCAGAGCCGCCTCGGATCCGCCGGATCGCTGGAGCAGTTCGGCGTAGCCGCGGTGCAGCCGCGCGCGCTCGCCGGGGAGCAGGTCCTCGTGCACGGCCTCGCGCAGCAGCGCGTGACGGAAGCCGTATGCCTCGCCGTCGCGGATGGTGAGGATGCCTGCGGTCACGGTCTCGCGCAGCGCGTCGTCGAGTCGTTCGTCGCCGGCGGCGAAGAGCTCGGCGAGCAGTTCGTGCGCGATGGGGCCCTCGGACCCGGACGCCAGGCGGACGATGCGCTGGGCGTCATCGCCGAGGCTGTCGAAGCGGGCGAGGAGCACGTCGCGCAGCGTGTCGGGCAGTGGCCCTTCGGGGTGCAGAGCAGCTCCTCGACGAAGAACGGGACGCCCTCGCTGCGTTCGACGAGGTGCGCGAGTTCCGCGTCGTCGACGGCGCCGCGCAGCCCGACGACGAGATCGCGCACGGCGACGGCGTCGAGCCGGGTGAGCGGCAGCCGTTCGAGGAGCCGGGCGCGTTCGGCTTCCGCGAGGAACGCGCGGATCGGTCCGCCGCGACGGACCTCGTCGACGCGACAGGTGAGGAGGAACAGGACCGCCCGCCCGGCGAGCGCGCGGAGCAGGAACGACAGCATCGACAGCGTCGCGGCATCGGCCCAGTGCAGGTCTTCGACGACGACCACGACCGGGCGGGTCGCCGCGGCGGCCTCGAGGAGGTTCGCGATCGTCTCGCCGAGCCCCTCGGGACGGATCGCCGAGCGATCGATCGGTCCGGCGGTGCGCTCGGGAAGGAGGAGCTGGAGGGCGTCGCGACCCGGGCCGGCGGCCTCGTCGGCGGCGTCGCCGAGCGCCTCGAGCACGCCGCGCAGGATCGCCGGGAGCGGACCGTAGGGGGCCGGGGTCGAACCGTAGTCGAGGCACCAGCCCGTGACCACGGTGGCCCGGCCGGTGATCGCGCGCTGGAACTCGGCCGTGAGGCGCGACTTGCCGATGCCGGCTTCGCCGCCGATGAGCTGCGACGCAGCCTCGCCCGACTCGGCACGACCCAGCGCGTCGTGGAGGCGCGCGAGCTCGGTGTCGCGGCCCACCAGCGCGGCGGAGGCGGTGGCGAGTGGCATGGTCTCATCCGGCCACCGGCCACCGACATTCGCGGCGGTCCCGATCACGCCGGGCGAGGGGTGCGGTCGCTCGCGCTCCCGGCGTGCTCGCACGCGGTGCGGGGGCCCACCGTGCGCGGTCCAGCGGCGGTGGTCGGGACGCGGCGGGCGGCGAACGCGGCCAGCGTGCGGCCCACGATCCCGACGCGCGGAACGACCTGATCCGGGCGTTCGGCCGCGAGGCGCGCCCGTTCGGCCCGCGCTGCGGCCTGCGCGATCTCCTGCTCGGCGACGCGGTATCCCATGTAGGTGTTGAGGTCCATGATGCTCTCCCTGTCTCGGTAGGTCCTACGTTCCTCGCTCAGGACCCTCGGCCCCATCGGGCAGGTGCCCTATTTTTCGCCGGGGGATCCTTATTCCGGGCGCTCCCTTCGCCGCCGTACCCCGTTTCCCGTCGAGATTGCAGTCGTGCATGGAATAGGGCTTCATTCCTTGGACAACTGCAATCTCGGCGGGAACTGGGGCGCGAGGTATTACGGTGCGGTAAGGATCCGGCCGTTCCGCAGCCCGGCGTGCCTATCCTGAGCGCATGAACGGTCGCAGAGCGCTCGCCGCAATCGCGGGAGTCTCCGCCGCGCTGCTCGGCGTCGGCGCCGGCGAACTGGCCGCGGCGCTCGTCGCGCCGGCGTCCGGGCCGTTCGCAGTGATCGGCGGCACGCTCATCGATGCGGCCCCCGCCTGGGCGAAGGACACCGCGATCGCCTGGTTCGGCACCTCCGACAAGGCCGCCCTGCTGACCGGAATCGCCGTCGCGCTGCTCGTCGTCGCGGCGGTCGCGGGACTCTGCGAAGCCCGCTGGCGGCGCACGGGCATCGTCGCCTTCGTCGCGTTGGGCCTCGCGGTCGGCGGGCTGTCGCTGACCCGGGCCGAGGCGTCCGAGCTCTCCTGGGCGCCGTCGCTGCTCGCCGGGTTCGCCGCCGCGGGTGCGCTCCGGCTGCTGCGGGACCGGTTCCCGGGGCCCGCGCCGATCACGCAGGCGGAGCCGCACCGTTCGGAGCCGCACCGAGCAGAGCCTCTCCGCGCGGAGCCAGGATCCCGGCCCGCGACGCCGCAGCCGACCTCGGCAGGGGAGCCGACCTCAGCCGGGGAGCCGGTCCGGATCCTCGACCCCTCACGTCGCCGCTTCCTCGCCTGGGCGGTCGGCACCGCCGCGCTCGGCATCGCGCTCGCGATCGCGAGCACGGCCGCGCGAACCGGATCCACCGCGGTGGCGAACGTGCGCAAGGCGATCCGGCTGCCGCGTCCGGCGACGCCCGGGCCCGCGATCCCCGCGGGCGCCGAGCTCGATGTGCCGGGCATCACGAAGCTCATCACTCCGAACTCGGAGTTCTACCGGATCGACACCGCCCTCATCGTGCCGACGGTGGACCCCGCGAGTTGGAAGCTGCGGATCCACGGCATGGTCGAGCGGGAGATCGAGCTGAGCTGGGACGAGCTGCTGCGGCTGCCCATGACGGAGACGACGGCGACGCTGTCGTGCGTCTCGAACGAGGTCGGCGGCGACCTCGTCGGCAACGCCGTCTGGCTCGGGGTCCCGATCCGCGAGCTGCTGGCCCGCGCGAAGCCGAGCAGCGGCGCCGACATGGTGCTCTCGACCTCGGTCGACGGATTCACCGCGGGGACGCCGCTCGAGACGCTCACCGACGATCGCGACGCGCTGCTCGCGATCGGGATGAACGGCGAGCCGCTGCCGTGCGAGCACGGTTTTCCCGTGCGCATGGTGGTGCCCGGGCTGTACGGCTACGTCTCGGCGACGAAGTGGGTCACCGATCTCGAGGTGACCCGATTCGACCGGGCGACCGCCTACTGGACGGATCGCGGCTGGTCGGCGCGCGGCCCGATCAAGCTGGAGTCGCGCATCGACGTGCCGCGGGCGGGGCGAACGCTCGCCGCGGGGGAGACCGCGATCGCGGGAATCGCCTGGCAGCCCCACGTCGGGGTCGCAGCGGTCGAGGTACGGATCGACGACGGTCCGTGGCAGCGGGCGACCCTCGCCCCGGCGATCTCGGACGACACCTGGGTGCAGTGGAGCCTGCCGTGGACGGCGGATGCCGGTCGGCACGAGATCCGCTGCCGCGCGATCGCCCGGGACGGCACCGTGCAGACGGGCGAGGTCGCGCCGCCCGCGCCGGACGGTGCGACGGGCTGGCACACGATCCCGGTGACCGTCGGAAGTTGACCGAGCATGGAGGCTGAGACTGGAAACTCTGCGTCGATAGTCTATGCGAATGGCAAACCGCACGATTCTTCAGCTGGCGCTTCATTTCGGCACGTCGCAAGGCTGGCTCCTTGAATTCCTGAGGGACAGCATGAAATCACCAATCGAGCATCGGGAATTTTCCGATGATCTCGTCCAACTTGTGGAGCGATTGATCCTTCAGTCCGGAACTCGGCCTCCACTGGGTTGGGGGCTTGAACCAGGCGATACAGTGCGACGCCGGGCCTTGCACGAGGCCTACGGGGGGCAGCAACAAGGCGGAATCTCTACTCCAAAGAGGATCCCAGACGTATTGATCTTTACTGATCCTGCGGCTGGAAGGAGATATGGATACGACGAGTTCGAAGGGCTGAGCGAGGACGGGATCTACGCCTATACCGGAGAAGGGCAGACCGGGGACCAACGTCTAGTGCGTGGGAATCTTGCTATCCGCGAGGCTGCCGCGCGGGGCAAAACTATCCGCCTGTTGCGGACCAACGGTATCTTTGCGACCTACGTGGGGGTGTTCGAACTGTGGGATCCGCCGTTGCGGATGGAGACCATTCCGGACGTTGAAGGCGAGCCACGGCGAGGGATCATCTTCAACCTGACTCCGATCACTGCGCGGGTTGACCTCTTGCCGGCTTTCGGCGGTGAACTGCCCCCTGCCGACCAATTCTCAGACGACATGGCTCGAATTTCTCTTTGGACCCCTCCGGAATACTTCGACCTGACGATCGAGGGAGACGGGGAGCCGCTTCCAAATCGGAGGGTCGTGTCTCGGACCGAATTTGAGCTGCAGGCATCATTCGGCGAATGGCTGATCAGTCGCGATACCGCGCCCTGCCGGCTACAGCTCAGAGCGGGAAATACCATGATTGAGCCTGATTTCTACGTTCCTGCTCTGAACTGGATCGTGGAAGCGAAGAGGTCCACTGCTCGTGCCTTTGTGAGAACCGCTATCGGGCAGGTGCTTGACTACACCTATGTGGCCAAGCGCGCAGGGGTGCGGGCTGATCCGGTGATCCTGCTACCGGGCCGCCCAGAAAACGAACTGCTGGGTCTCGCGGCGAGCCTCAGCATCCGCGTAGTGGCGCCGACGAGGAGCGGGTTTGAAGAGCTCTAGAGAGGCTAGGACTCTCGTGCCTCTGCGACAAGCACTCGGACCGCGGGGATATCTGGGGCCGCCCATGTAAGTCGCTCTAGCTCACTGGGCGAAATCCATATGAGTTGATCATGATCAGTGCTCCGAGAGGGTCGAGTGCTCAGAAGATATGCTCGAAAGCACGTGAGTTCGATGGCGCGTCCTTCTACGATCGTGACGTCAATGGTTACTTGATCACCAACTTCAATCGCCGTGTTGAGCTCCTCGTGGATTTCACGTCGGAGGGCCGACTGGGGGGATTCGCCGAGTTCAATCTTGCCGCCAGGGAACTCCCAGAGGCCTCCTGCGGATCGTTCTGGGTTTCTTCGGCAAGCCAACACCTCACCTGCGCTCACAATGATCGCGGCGACGACTCGCAGTCGATCTGGGTCCCTCGTTCGAGTGTGCTCCTGATCGGGCATGCCGCCAGCCTAGCGAAGGCTGAGAAGCGTGGGTTCTGAGCATGTGGTCCCCGGCTCAGGCCCCGCGCCCCGCTGCCGCCGCCCCGCCGTCGGCGCCCGACGCGAGCGCCTCGCGCACCCCGCGGTGCAGGTCCTCGTGATCGTCGGACGTCAGCGCTTCCGTGCCGTCGAAGTCGTAGGGCTGCCCCGCGCCGGTCTCGATGAGCGATTTCAGGCTGCCGGTGACGAACATGCTCCAGGCGTTCGTGCAGACCTCATAGCACTCGACCTCGGGGGTGAGGCCCTCGTGCGCGAACACGACGGTGGTGCCCGTTCCGTCTGCGGCGGGGGAGATGTCGAACGCGACGGTGGTTCCGGTCCACTCCTGCGTGTCCGAGACAAAGTCCAGGTGGCTGCCTGTCACGAGCCAGGCGACGCGGCACCCGGGCTCGAGCTCGGTGACCCGGAATCCGCTGTAGTGGAGGCCGGGGACCACGTAGACGAATTCGTCGCCGACGGCGGTGGTGGTGCCGGTGATGCGTCCCCACCAGTCGGGGACGCGGAGGATCGCGTCGTATGCCTCCTGCGAGGTCGCGGCGACGGTGATCTCGGCGGTGTAGTTCGGGCTCATCTCGGGCTCCTTCGTCCAGTGAGGATCACGTTGCTTGCGTGATGCAAGTGAGCCTAGATCGATCACTTGCATCACGCAAGTGATACGGTCTGAGCATGTTGGGAAAGCGCTACGACACCCAGGTCTGCTCGATCGCCCGTTCGCTCGAGCTGGTCGGCGAGCGCTGGAGCCTGCTCATCATCCGCGACGCCCTCTTCGCCCGGGTGAGTCGCTTCGGCGATTTCCAGCACAACCTCGGCATCGCGACGAACGTGCTCGCTTCGCGCCTCGACGCCTTCGTCGAGAGCGGGATCATGGAGCGCAGCGGCGCGAGCGACTACGCGCTCACGGCCAAGGGGCGGGCACTCGCCGTCTCGCTCATGGCGCTCACCGAGTGGGGGGATGAGTGGGCCTCGCCGATCGATCCGCCGATCCTGTACCGGCACCTCGACTGCCCCTCCGCCGGTGCGGAGGATCCCGGCGCGAGCGCAGTCAGCGCCGTCGCCGAATGCGCGAGCTGCGGGCGGGTACCCGCGGACGAAGTCGGCGTGCGGGTCGGGCCGGGTATGCCCGCCGAGTACCTCGCCGCGCGTCGCGGCGGATCGCGAGCCGGAGCCTAACGGCGGCCCGCCCGACCCCAGCGGATCAGCGGCTCAGTCCGCGCAGTTCGCGGCGCGAGCGCAAGCCGAGCTTCGACAGCACGTTGCGCATGTGGAAGGCCACGGTCGCGGGGGAGAGATAGAGCCGCTCCGCGATCTCGCTGTTGGTCAGCCCGGATCCGGCCAGAACCGCGACTTCCCGTTCGCGACCGCTGAGGGCGCCGAGCGCGCGGTCCGCTTCGGAAGCGGGGGCGTCGCGCAGCAGCGCGATCTTCCGGAGCGCGGCGTGGGCGCCGAGCGGCCCGAAGCCCTTCGCCGCGACGCTCAGCATGCGCGCCCCCGCCTCGCCTTCTCCCGTGGCGAGCAGCAGCCGTCCGGCATCGAACGCGGCCTGGGCCCGCGGGCCGGGGAGCCCCTGCTTCGCCGCCCGCCGGTACGCTCGGATCGCCCGGTCGTGCAGGCCGTAGGCCTCGGCGACGCGCCCTTCCAGCCAGTCGAGGCTGCCGAAGACCGGCGCCCACGTGTCGCCGGCCAGTCCGGTGAGCCGTGCCAGCTCGCGGTCCGCCTCCTCGGCCCGCCCCAGCGCGGCCAGCGCATCCACCCGGTAGGTGAAGATCGAGGTGCCGGCCAGCCAGCGGGATCCGATCCGCTCGTCCGACAGGATCTCGAGCACCTCCTCCGGCCGGTCCTCTGCGCGAGCGCGGACCACCGCGGCGAGGAGTTCGAGCTCGACCCCCATGGTGTCGTAGGCCGTGACCGTCACCTCGGCGGCCGTGCGGAGGTCGCGCTCGTACCCCTCGGTGTCGCCGGCGGTGGCGTGCAGCACGGCGCGCAGGAGATAGGAGAGCGGCCGGGCCGAGACGTCGATGCTGTCGAGCACGGTCGCGATCGCCTCCTCGAGACGTTCGGCCGCCTCGGCGGTGCGGCCGAGCAGCCAGGCGCAGTACGCCTGCTGCACCCGCGCGTGGCCGATGCTCCACCCGGCGACCCCGGCGTCGCGCAGCCGGGCCACGCGTTCGAGGTCGGCGGCGGCCTCCTCGATCCTGCCGATCCCGCCGAGGTGCCCGGCACGGCAGACGAGCGCGTCGGAGAGCGCGGGGGAGTCGACGGCTGCGTCGATGCGTGCGCCGAGTGCGACGAGTTCCGCCTCGGTGCGTTCGCGGAGCCCCAGGCGGTCGGCGGAGAGCACCAGCAGCGCGGTCGCGCGGAGTCCGACCTCCGCTGGCGCGGGGAGGGGCTCAGTCGCCGGTCGGTGACCGGCTCGGGCCGCTCGGCGAGCGCGTCCGCGAGGCCGCGGGTGCGATCCAGCAGCGCGGGCAGCGGGCCGTAGTCGCCGGTGGTGAGCTGGATCATGACCGCCAGCATCGCGGTGTGCAGTTCGAGGGTGCGTGCGTCCGGATGGTCGATCGGTGCGGCGAGCAGCTCGGCGGCGAAGCCGGCGGCCCAGGGGATGTCGCCGGTGATCTGCTTGGTCTGCAGCAGGGCGAGGTCGCGCAGCGGCGAGCTCGGCATCCGCTCGAGCTCGGGCAGGAGGTCGAGCACCGAGGGGCTCACGAGCTCGGCCGCTGCGAGGATGCAGATCTCGACGACGAGCTCATCGCGCAGCCGCGGGCCCGCCAGCGCGGACGCCCGTCGCAGGTACTCGATCGCGCGATCGGGCTGGCCCTCGGAGACGGCGCCGGCGGCGGTCGTGCGCACCTCGGCCAGGAGCAGCGGGTCCAGTTCCTCGGCCGCGTCGAGTCGGCAGTCGAGCGCTCGGTGCGCGCTCGACAGGGTGTCCGCGGCGGCGACCAGCACCGCGCGGCGTCTCGCCGGGTCGATGCGGGTCGCGACATCGGCGGCGTAGAGGTCGTGGAACGGCGCGATCCCGCGGTCGCCGGCGGCGACGAGCAGCCCTTCGCCGAGCGCCCCGGCGATGTCCGCGGGCTCGCCCAGGCGGCTCGCGACTCCGAGGAGTTCGTGCCGGTCGAGCGAGCCGCGCAGGACCGACGAGATCTCGACGGCCGAGGCGACCGCTTCCGTATCGCCGGTGCCTACGCCGTGGAACGGGTTCTCCGGGACGATCGGGAACTGCACGTCCTCGTCCCAGTGGCTGCGATCGGGAGCCGTGCGCTCCATCCCGGCGACGAGAGCGTCGATGTGCACGGGCAGCCCGCCCGAGAGGTCCCTGATCCGGTCCGAGAGCCGGAGCGAGATCTCGCGCCCGTGGACGCGCGACGCGTACTCGCGTACCCCGGCGGCGTCCAGCGGATCGAGCGCCAGTGCGCGGACCTCGCCCCAGGCGGTCGGGTCCGCCTCTGCGATCGACTCCGCGAGCGCCGTGACCCGCGGCGCGTGCCCGCTGAGCACGACGAGGAGCCCGCCGTGCGCGACGCGGCCGAGCACGAACCGCAGCACGCCGGCCGACGCGTCGTCGATCCACTGCGCGTTGTCGACGACGACGCAGAGCGGCCGGACGGACGAGACGCCGCGGGTCAGGGCGGGCAGCAGCAGGCGTCCGGCGGAGAGCAGGTCGAGCGCGGTCGGCGCATCGAGCAGGCCCTCGCGGACCCCCGCGGCGCGGGCCACCTTGTCGGCCAGGGCGAACGGGAACGACTGCTCGAAAGCGTCGGCCGCGGTCGCGACGATCCGAGCCCGTCCTTCGCCGGCGGCGAGCAGCTGCCGCACCCAGGTGCTCTTGCCGACCCCGGCAAGACCCGTGACGGCGACCAGCGCACTGCGCGCCCGCCGAGCGGCTTCGAGCACGGCACCCGGATGATCCGCCGGGTCGAGCGCGGGATGCGGGATCGCGGCGGGCGCGGGAAGCATCGGGTGGTCCTCTCGAACGTGCGGGTGCGACGGTGCGTGAGCCGATGCTACTCGCAACCGCGCCCATCAGCGACGGATAGGTTTCGCGTCCCGCGCGGAAACGGTTCCCCGCGGCGACCTAGATTCCGATCGGAAACGTCTCCCGATGAAAGGACCGATCATGCTCGGCCTCCGTCCTCCCGCCCGCAGGCGACGTGCGCTCGCCGCGGGCCTCACCGGCACCACGCTGGTCGCCGCCGCACTCGTCGGAGGGTTCGCCGCGGCGACTCCCGCCGCGGCCGCGACCGACGTCGCCCCCTTCGCCATCGGATCGCTCTCGGGGCAGGAGTGGACGGTGCCCGCGGGCGTGCACGCGATCACGGTCGACGTCGCCGGTTCGGCCGGAGGCGGCGGGGGATCCGTCAATTTCCCGGGCACCGACTGGTCGATCACCTCCGACGGGGCGGGCGGTGCCGGCGGACGGCTGCTCGCTCGGATCCCCGTCGAGCCGGGGCAGACGCTCGTCTTCTATACGAGCACGATGGGCGGCCCCACCGGATCGAAGTCGAACCCGGGAGGCGGCGGGGCCGGCTGGCTGCGCGGAGGCAATGGGAACACCGGATCGCTCGAGGGCCGCGCCGGAGGCGGCGGCGGCGGAGCGAGCGCCGTCCGGATCCGCACGGCCGCCGGTGACCACGAGCTGGTCGTCGGCGGCGGCGGTGGCGGCGGTGGCGGCCTCGGGGGCGCCTTCGTCGACTACCGCGGCGGCGTGGGCGGCGCTTCCGGCCAGGCGGGAGAGAACGGCACGGGCGCCGGGCACGGCAACGGCGGCGGGTTCGCGGGCAACGGCGGCGACGGCACGCGCGGCGGCAACGCCGCGAACAGTTCTTCGGCCGGTGGCGGCGGTGGTGGCGGAGCCGGCATCAACGCGGGCTTCGGCGGCGGCGGTGGCAAGGCCGGTGGCGGTGGCGGCGGCGGTGGCGCCGGTGGACAGAGCTGGATCGACTCCGGCGCCGGCGTGCAGCTCCTGCAGGATCAGCGCTACTGGGGCGGCAACGGCTTCGTGCAGCTCTCCTACACGATCGAGCAGGGCACCTCGCTCTCGGCGGTCACGACGCAGAGCCGCTCCGTCTACGGCGCGCCCGCCACGATCACGGCCGCGGTCGCGAACACCGAGGGTGGTGCGGTGCCGACCGGCACGGTCACCGCGTCCGAGGGCGGCACCGCCCTCGCCTCGGCCCCGGTGGCCGCCGACGGCACCGCGAGCTTCCCCGGGCTCGTCACGGCCGTCGGAACGCACGCGCTCGAGTTCGCCTACGATCCGGGCGATGCGCCGTTCGCGCCGGCGACCGGAACGCTGACCCAGATCGTGGATCCGGCCCCGACGCACTTCGCGGACCTCGCGGGCGCCGCGCCCGCACAGGTCGGCGCACCCCTGACGATCACCGGCCGCGTGCTGGCCGGGTCGGCCCCGCAGATCGACCCGGAGGCCGGGACCCCGGCAGCCGCGAACGACGCCCGGGTCGCGGATCCCGCGGCGCCGAGCGGCTCGGTCACCGTCTCCACCGGGAGCGGGGTGCTGGGGACGGTGCCGATCGCCGCGGACGGCTCCTTCGAGTTCCATCCGGCCTGGACCCCGGGCACCTCCGAGTTCACCGTCGACTACGCGGGCGACGCCGACTATTCGGCGGCGCCCCAGGGGGCAGTCTCGGTCGACGTGGCGAAGGGACGAACGGCGACCTCCCTCGGACTCGATCTCGGCTCGATCCAGGTCGGGACCACGACCACTGCGACCGTGACGACCACCGTTCTGACGCCCGCGGCCATCGAGCCCGGCGGATCCGTGCAGCTCACCCTCGACGGCGCTCCCTTCGGTGCCGCGATTCCCGTCGGCGATGCGGATCCCGCGACCGTGGAGCTCAGGGGCCTGGCCGTCGGCACGCACGTGCTGCGCGCCGCCTACGGCGGAGACGCGTCCTTCGACGGTTCGCACAGCGCGGAGGTGAAGATCGTCGTCGCGGCGGCACCCCCGGTGCCTCCGGTGCCGCAGGTGCCGAAGCCGACCCCGACACCGCTCGTCGCGGGCGGCCCGGCGGTTCTGACGCGGACGGGGATCGGCTCTGCATCGGCGCCCGCGGCGGTGTTCGGTGCGCTCGCCATCATCTGCGGGGCGGCCGCAGCGACGGCGGCCGCGGTCCGTCGCCGGAACGCGATGGGCCCGCGTCGGTAGCGGCGGGAGGCCGCGCCGCGTCCGGCGCGACTCCGGCGCTGGCCCGACGACCTCGTCACCGGGCCAGCGCCACAGCGCTCGCCGAGACGGCGAGCAGGGCGAGGTAGGTCCAGGCGTGCACGCTGTCGGGGATCCGCGGGGCCTGCGGCGCAGCAGCACGATGACGGGGATCGCGCCGACGAGCAGGGCCAGTGCCGAGGGGACGTCGACCGAGCCGACGAGCCCGGGAAGGGTCGCCGCCGTCGCGCGCGCCGCCTCGACGCCGGGCGGCAGCAGCAGCGACACCGCGAACGCCGGCGCCACCACCGCGACGGTCAGCGGGTTCGCGAGGCTCGACGCCACGGCCATCGAGGTCCCGGCGCGGCGCATCAGGGGGACCGTCATCACGCTGCCGCCGACGCCGAGGAACGCCGCGACGGCGCCGATGCCGAATCCGAGCGAGTCAGGGACGCCGGCCTTCCGCGCCGGCGGCGGCGCGGCGCTCTCGGCCGGGCGCGTGGGGCGCAGGAACCCCGGGCGCAGCAGGAGGTCGGCGATCGTGATCGCGACGTAGGCCACGAAGCCCCAGCGGATCAGCCACTCGGGCGAGAACCGCCCCGCTGCCGCACCGACGGCACCGCCCGCGGCGAGCAGCGCGACCAGGAGCCCGCGTCCGCGCAGGCGAGCCAGGGTCCGCCGGTCGGTCGAGACCGTCGCGACGATGCCGTTCACGAGCATGACGAGCGCGGAGGTCGCGGTGGCGACGGGGAGCGCACGGGCACCGAGATCGGCGTCGAGGAGCGCGATCACCGGCACGGCGACGAAGCCGCCGCCGAAACCGAAGAGCGCCGTCGTAACGCCGACGGCGATGCCGATGAGGACGATGAGGGCGAGGGAGGCGAACACCGTTCCAGTCCATCGCCGACCGGCAGATGTCAGCAATCGAAGGTCGGACACTCTTCTTCGTGTTCCAGCCAATTCGAGCGTAGGGTGGCTCCGTGCTCAACGGATCGCTCGAAGCCCTCGACCGGCTCCCGGTCGACGTGCTGCCGATCGGGACCGAGTACCCGCCCGACTTCCTGCTGGCCCGGCACGCGCATCGCCGGGCCCAACTGCTGCACGGCGTGCACGGGGTGATGAGGGTCGACACCGACGACGGATCCTGGGTCGTCCCGGAGGATCGCGCCGTGCTGATCCCGCCCGGAACGCCGCACGAGGTGCGGATGGACGGCGTGACGACCTGGAGTCTCTACATCGAACCCGCGGCGGTCCCGTGGTGGCCGATCCGCTGCACGGTGGTCGAGGTGGGTGCGCTCCTGCGGGAGCTGCTGAGCGAGGCCAGCCGGCTCCCGGTCGACTACGACGTCTCGGGGCGCGACGGCGCGGTGATCGGGCTGATCCTGCACGAGCTCCGCGCCGGAGCGCCGCTGCCGTTCCACGTGACGGTGCCCGCGGAGGAGCCGTTCCGCGCGCTCTGCCGCGCGTTCCTGAGCCGTCCGGACCTCGCCGTGACGAACGACGAATGGGCGGCGAGCGCGGCGATGAGCGGTCGGACGTTCGATCGTCGGTTCCGGGAAGCGGCCGGGGTCTCGCCGGCCGCCTGGAGGGCCCGGGCGCGACTGCTGGCCGCACTGCCGATGCTGGAGCGGCGCACGGTGACCGAGGTCTCGGCGGAGCTCGGCTACGCGTCGCCCGCATCGTTCACGGCGGCCGTCACCCGGGCGTTCGGCCTGCCGCCGTCCCGGCTGCGCCCGCGATCCCGAGCGTGAACCGGCGAATGCGGGACGGGTTCGGACACGAGGATCGCGTCGAGCTGCAGCGCAGGGCCGCGAGCGTCCTCAGCCGGTGGCCGAGGAGCGACCCCCGCGCGGCAGGCGATACCGCTCGAACGCGATGCCGGGTGCGAAGCGGCGGAGCTCGGCGAGCTCCGCGCGGATCGGAGACGCGAGCTCTGGGAAGAACGGCGTGCCCCCGCCCAGGATCACGGGGCAGCGGAGCAGCCGGATCTCGTCGATCATCCCCATGCGCAGCGCCTGACCGGCGAGATCCGCGCCGCCGATCGACACCGTCCGGCCGCCGGCCTCGCCCAGCGCGCGCTCGATCTCCTCGCGGAGCGGGGCGTCCGCGAGCCGCGCGCACCCCTCCACCCGATCGACGGTGCGGCTGAACACGGTCTTCGGCAGCGCCGCCCAAACGTCCGCGAAGTCGGCATTCGCGGGAGTCGAGCGCAGCGCGGGATCGGTCTCCCAGACGCGCATCGTCTCGTACAGGCGCCGACCGAGCAGGTACGCGCCGAGCGATCGCACGTGATCGAGCTGGAAGGCGAAGAGCTCCGGACTCGGTGCGCCCCAGTCCAGGCTGCCCGAGCGGTCCGAGATGAAACCGTCGAGCGAGACGCTCATCGAAATGGTCAGCATGCTCCGATGGTGCGCCTGCTCCGGCCCGTGCGCAACCGCAGGGATCCGCCCGCGAAGCTGAACGCCCGCTGTGAACCCGGGGGAGCCGCGTCACGATCCGCCCCGATTCCCGTGTTACCTCCGTATGCCCAAACAGGACTCAACAGGGGGAACGATGCAGCAGGTACGACGGAACACACGGCGAACACCGGGGAACGGGGGACGCTCAGGCGGGTTCCTCCGACTGAGCGGTCTCGCGGGAGCGCTCGCGCTCGCCGCCGGGCTGCTGGGGCTCTCGGCACCGGCCGTCGCGGCGCCGGTCGCGGCGGCGGCACCGACCGTGACCTACCCGAGCGCGATCTCGAACATCTCGATCGCGAAGGACAGCGGCGGATCCGGCTCGCTGAACCAGTGGGAGCAGGTGCGGATCTCGGCCGACTGGGCCGTGCCGAACGGCGCGCAGGCCGGCGAGACGTTCGGCATGGCGCTGCCGCAGGAGTTCAGCCGCTATGGAACGGGCTCCTTCGAGCTCGCGGATCCTGCGACCGGCGCCGTGATGGCGACCTGCCAGGCGAGCGACGGATACGGTCCGCAGGTCGTGTGCACGCTGACCTCGGCGGTGAACGGCCTCGAGAGCGTCGGCGGAGCCTTCTGGATGCAGGGGATCGCGACGCAGTCGACCACCAGCAGCACCGTCGAGTTCGAGGTCGGCGGGAAGGTCGAGATCGTCGACCTGCCCGGCGGAGGCGGGATCACGCCGGAGGACCTCACCGAGCCGGACCAGCCCTATAAGTTCGGCGGTGCCACCGCGAAAGACGGGCGCATCGAGTGGGTCATCGGGATCCCGCGCAGCTCGGTCGCAGCGGGCGCGTTCACGGTCACGGACGCCCTCGACCCCAAGCAGGAGAACCACAGCTACACGGGTGAGCTGCAGCTCAACCAGCGTCCCGTGCAGAACGGCCAGTTCGTGGGCGAGTGGACTCCCGTGGACCCCGCTCGCTACTCGGTGAAGTTCGCGCCCGACAACAAGTCGTTCGAGTTCTCGGCCCAGGGACTGCCCGCGGACGGCTTCAGCTACCGCCTGAACTACTTCACCCAGGCCGACGGGCAGGTGCTCGAGGGCGACGTCTTCGGCAACACCGCGACGGTGCAGGACACGACCACGTCGTCGGACTTCACGGTCAAGAACGAGGGCGGTGGCACCGCGAGCGGCAAGCAGTTCACCCGTTTCACCGTCGTCAAGCGAGTCGACGGGGCGCAGGCCGCCGTCGCACAGGAGCAGAGCTTCACCGTGAAGTACTCGGTCAAGGGAGCGAACGGAGCGCCGAAGACCATGACCCTGCGGCCCGGCCAGCCGGTGAAGAGCGACCGCGCGCCCCTCGGTTCGACCTTCGTCATCGAAGAGATCGATCTGCCGAAGGTGAACGGCGTCGACTGGGGGACTCCCGTGCTCACGGGGCCCGGGGTGCAGGCCGTCGGCAGCGGGGTCTACGAGGTGACTCCGGGCACGGCCGCGGGTGTCGAGCTCGTGCTCACGAACGTCGCGAACCCGGTCGTGCCGCCCACGCCCACGCCGCCGGTTCCGACGGTGCCGCCCACGACGGTGCCGCCCACCGCCTCGACTCCGCCCACGACGCCGAAGCTCGCGACCACGGGCGGCGCTGCGCTGACGCCGTTCTGGGCCGCGGGGGCGGCGGCGATCGTGCTCGGCCTGGGCGCGACCGGGATCGCGCTGCGCCGGCGGGCGAACTCCGAAAAATAGTCCGCGGATCGGGAATGCCGCCGCGGGGGACCCCGTTGCCATGTATGCATCTGGATAGAAATCTCGGAAGGATCGTCATCCTATGACCACGTACAACGTCGGGTTCCTCGTCGGCAGCATCTCCTCGACCTCGATCAACCGGCGCCTCTCGAAGGCGCTCGTGAAGCTCGCGCCGCAGGCCGATCTGCACCTCACCGAGATCCCCATCGCCGGTCTGCCGTTCTACTCGGCCGACCACGACGCGGAGATCCCGGCCGAGGCCGCCGAGTTCAAGCGGGCCATCGAGGCCTCGGACGCGATCATCGTGATCACCCCCGAGTACAACCGCTCGGTGCCCGGTGTGCTGAAGAACGCGCTCGACACCGCGAGCCGGCCCTGGGGGCAGAACAGCTTCGCGGGCAAGCCGTCCGCGGTCATCGGCGCATCGATCGGCGCGATCGGCACCGCGGTCGCGCAGCAGCACCTGCGCTCGATCCTGTCCTTCCTCGCCTCGCCCGAGCTGGCTCAGCCGGAGGCGTACCTCCACATGACGGAGGGCCTCATCACCGAGGACGGCGAGGTGACCAACGAGTCGACCGCGGACTTCCTGCTCTCGTGGCTGAAGGCGCTGCACACGCACACCGCGAAGACCCTCAGCCCGGTCGTCTGATCGGAGGACGCGAGGGGCCGGCATCCGCGGATGCCGGCCCCTCGGTCGTTTCCTGAACCGTTCCCGGAAGCCGGGCGGTTCCCCGCTCGGGTCAGGCGGCCGGAGCGTCCGTGCTCTGCCAACCCGTGGTGACGTCCACCCAGTCCTCGGCGCCGCTCAGGCGCTGCAGTTCGTCGATCGGGATCTCGACCATCGAGCTCGGCGTGCCCGCGGCCGGGTAGACGCGGTCGAACCGGCGCAGCGACGCGTCGAGGAAGATCCGCGCGCGATCGTGCGTCGCGAACGGGCAGACACCCCCGATCGGGTGCCCGGTCAGCTCCGGCACCTCGTCGCCGCGCAGCATGCGGGCCTTGCCGCCGAAGCGCCGCTTGAACCGGCCTCCGTTGACCTTCGCGTCGCCGGCGGCGACGACGAGTACGGCGCGGCTCGGATCGCTCGGGTCGGTGAACCCCAGCGTCTTCGCGATGCGCGCGGGCTCGGTGCCGAGCTGCTCGGCAGCGAGCTCGACCGTCGCGCTCGAGCCAGAGGTCTCGACGATCGCTCCCGAGAACCCCAGCTCGTCGAGGTGCGCGCGCACGCGTGCCGTACCCATCTTCACCGCTCCCGCACCACGCGGCCCTCGTCCCACACGGGGACGGGGGACTCGACGACCTCGCCGTCCTCCTGGAAGATCCAGAAGCGGTCGAAGTCGCGAGAGAACCAACGGTCGTGCGTCACCGCGATGACGGTGCCGTCGAATGCGCCGAGCGCCTGCTGCAGCGCCTCTGCAGACTCGAGGTCGAGATGGTCGGTGGGCTCGTCGAGCAGCAGCAGAGTCGCGCCGCCGAGCTCCAGCAGCAGGATCTGGAATCGCGCCTGCTGGCCCCCGGAGAGCGAATCGAAGGTCTGCTCGGCGGCCTGCGCGAGCTCGTAGCGCGCCAGCGCCCGCGCAGCGGCCTCGCGGTCGCGGCCGGCGCGGTGCTCGTCTCCGCGGTGCAGGATCTCGAGCAGCGTGCGGCCGGCGAGGTCGGGGCGGCGCTGCGTCTGCGCGAACCACCCGGGGCGCACGCGTGCGCCGAGCCGCGCGACCCCTTCGTGGGCCACGGGCTCGATCGGCAGATCGCCGACCGGCTCGTGCTCCACATCGGGATCGGTGCCGCCAGCGGCCAGCAGGCGCAGGAAGTGCGACTTGCCCGAGCCGTTCGCGCCGAGCACCGCGATGCGGTCGCCGTACCAGGCTTCGGCGTCGAACGGGAACATGAGATTCGTGAGCTCCAGCTGCTCGCAGACGACCGCGCGCTTGCCGGTGCGCCCGCCGGAGAGGCGCATCTCGAGGCGCTGCTCTCGCGGTTGCTCGTGCGGCGGGCCGACCGCCTCGAAGCGGGCGAGCCGGGTGCGCGCGGCGCGGAGCCGCGAACTCATGCCGTCGTTGTAGGCGGCCTTCTCCTGGTACATGAGCACGAGCGCCTTCAGCTTGGCGTGGTCCTCGTCCCAGCGGCGGCGCAGCTCGTCGAGCCGCTCGAATCGCGCCTCCCGCGCCACGTGGTACGTGGCGAAGCTGCCGGGGTGGATCCACGCCGTGCTGCCGAGGGCCCCGAGCTCGAGCGTCGCGATCGCGGTCGCGGAGCGGGCGAGAAGCTCGCGGTCGTGGCTCACGAAGAGCACGCTCTTGTCGGAGGCGCGCAGCTGATCCTCGAGCCACCGCTTGCCCGGCACGTCGAGGAAGTTGTCGGGCTCGTCGAGCACGATCAGCTCGTCGGGGCCGCGGAGCAGGGCTTCGAGCACGAGCCGCTTCTGCTCGCCGCCCGAGAGCGTCTCGATGGGCCGCGTCGCCGCGCGATCGAACGGGATGCCGAGCGCTGCCGTGGTGCAGACGTCCCAGAACACTTCGACGTCGTAGCCGCCGGCCTCGCCCCACGCGGAGAGCGCGTTCGCGTAGGTCATCTGGGAGGTCTCGGTGCCCTTCTCGAGCATGTTCCGCTCGGCGCGGTCCACGCGCTCGGCGGCCTCGCGGATCCGCGGTGCGGCGACGCCGAGCAGCAGCTCACGCACCGATGCGCCGGTGATGAACTGCCGCATGACGCCGAGACCGCCGGATCGTGCGACGGCACCCTCGTCGGGAGCGAGCTCGCCGAGCGCGATGCGCAGCAGCGTCGACTTGCCGGCGCCGTTCGCGCCGATGAGCGCGACGCGCTCGCCCGCGCCCACGCGCAGCGACACGTCGTTGAGCAGGGGGCGGCCGTCGGGGAGTCCGTAGCTGATGCCGGAGAGATCGAGATGGGCCATCTGTCCACGCTAGCAAGTCGAAGATCGGTGCGAGCAGTGGATCGCGATTTCGGCACGGCTGCTCACTGCGATCCCTCGGCGTCTTCGGTGTTCGCGACCGAAGATTCCTCAGAGGAGTTGAGGACTCCGTGCCGATCGGTGCTAGCGTGGGAAGCCTTGCGCACGGGTGCGAGGAAGGGAGCGCCGCAATGCCGGACGATCGAGAGCGGGATCCGGACCCCCGCGGGGTGCTCGACCTCCGCGGGGTGACCTTCCGCCGCGAGGGCACCGAGATCCTGCACGGGATCGATCTGCGGGTGGACCCGGGTGAGCGATGGGCGCTGCTCGGCCCGAACGGGGCGGGCAAGAGCACGATCCTGGCCTTCTGCGGGGCGGTCGAGCACCCGACCAGCGGCACGGTCGATGTGCTCGGCCGGCGCATCGGCCGTGTCGAGCTGCAGGCGCTGCGCCGCGAGATCGGCCACGTGAATCCGCGGCACGCGGTCCGATCGGCGATCACCGCGCGCGAGGTCGTGCTGACGGGGTTCACGGGCACCGTCGAGCGCGTGATGCGCTGGACTCCGGAGCGAAGCCAGGTCGAGCGGGCGGACGCGATGCTGGAGCTCGTCGGTCTGGAGAACCGCCGCGAAGTCGTCTGGCCCACCATGTCGCAGGGGGAGCGGGGGCGCGCGCTGATCGCCCGGGCCCTCGTATCGGATCCGAGGCTGCTGCTGCTCGACGAGCCCACCACGGGGCTCGATGTCGCAGCGCGCGAGCAGTTCCTGGAGACCCTCGACGATCTCTCCGAGCACCATCCCGAGCTCACGACGGTGCTCGTCACCCACCACCTCGAGGAGCTCCCGGCATCGACCACTCACGCGGTGGTGATCGCGCACGGCGCGATCGTCTCGGCCGGGACTGCCGCGGAGGTCGTCACGACGGAGGTCATCTCGCGGGCGTTCGAGCACCCGATCGAGGTGACGCGCGAGGGCGGGCGCTGGGGCGCGCGCGCCAGGCGGCGGGAACGCGCCGCGAACTGATCGCCGCGGCATGCGGGGACGTGCGGATCAGCCGGCGCAGCTGCGGTACGCGTAGTCGGCCGAGCCGGGCGTCGTGAGGTCGTGGTCGCGCAGGATCATGGTCGGCGGCCGGTCGGCGCTCGCGCACGCATCGTCGAAACCGGCCTCGCCGATCTCGTCGGTGTACTCGATGTCGAGCACGACGTCGTAGACCGCGGTGTAGGCGCCGCACTCGTCGAACTCCGCGCAGGACTCGGTCACGGCGAAGTCGTACCCGAGGCCGCGCAAGCGCTTCGATTGGTCCGCGGTGTTCTTCTGACCGATGGCGAGGCCCGAGTCGTGCGCGATGCGCGCGTACTCGGCCGCGAGGGCGAGGTTGTCGTCGCGCTGCAACGCGCCCTCCGAACGCGTGTACGAGTCGAGGTTGTCGATCTCGACGGCGTCGTAGCCAGCATCGGCGCAGCCGACGATCCAGGCGCCCACGAGGTCCGAGAGCGCCCGCCGCTTCGCCGCACTCGACGTGTCGAAGAGGAACTCGTCGGGCCAGCCGGGATCGGCCAGCGGGCCGCCGCCGTGCTGCACCAGCAGCTCCGGGTGCTCGGCGGCGAGGCGCTTCGACGCATCGGGCTGGGTCTGGAATCCGTTCACGTAGCAGATGTCGTACCCCGCACCGGCCGGCTCCGCCGTGCGATCCCGGGCGATCGTGGTGGCGCCGGGCGGCGGCGCGTAGGGACCGCCGAGCTGGTAGTCGAATCCCGCCGCCGGGTCGGGGAGACGGACCTCGGAAGCGGCGGCGCAGCCGACCGCACCCAGCACCGCCACCGTCGCGACGACCGCGAGCGCGATCCGGGGCGCACTCGCGAAGCGCCGTTCGAGCATCGGGACTCCTACCGCTCGGCGAGCGCGATGCCGGTCACGGGGCCCGGCAGCACGGCGATCTCGTCGACCGCACCGCTCGCGAGATCGACGGCGCTGATCCGACCCGACAGATCGGCGACGTACACGACCGCGCGGGCGCGGTCGACGGCGAGGCCGATCGCCTCGTGGAATCCGCGCGCGAGGATCTGCGGCGGCTCGCCGGCCTGCCCGGGCGCCGGGATCCGCGCGCGGTTCAGCGTATTGCCGTCGGGGTCCGCGCCGCGGTCGGTCCAGTAGAGCATGCCGGCAACGAGGTCCAGCTCGAGGTCGATGGGTTCGGGCAGCTGATGCCAGAGCGTCTCGATGTCCGTGCGGGAGCGCGCATCCGCGCCGTGGGGGAGTTCGAGCCCCGCGCGGAAGATCCGACCGAGTCCGCCCTTCGCGGGGCCCTTCTGCGTCCAGTAGAGGTACCCGCCGACCGGATCGACGGCGATGCCGACGCAGGGCTCCTCCGCGGCGGACGGGCCTGCGCCGTCCGTGCGCACGAGCGCGGTGAGCCCCGATCCATCGGCCTCGCAGCGGTAGATGCCCCGGCCCTCGCGATCCGACCAGTAGAGGCGGCCGGTGCCCGGATCCCGCGTCAGCTGCTTGCCGGTGGTGAACGCTCCGCGGGCGACGAGCTCCCGCGGGGTGCCGCCCGACAGCGGGACCGCGTGCAGCGACCCGTTGCGCTGCTCGAAGCTCGGCTCGCGACCGGGTGCGGAGCCCGGATCGGGGCGTCCCATGAGCGTCACCGCGACCTCGTCCTGCCCGGGGAGCACGACGATGCCGTCCGGGCACTCATCGGCGAGGTCGGCGAGGCGCGTGACCTCGCCCGAGGCCGGATCGACGCGGTGGACGCCGCCCGGATACAGGGTCAGGGCGAGCAGCTCGGGAGCCCGCTGCTCGCGCTCCACCGTCTCCGCGACGGCTGCAGTGATGCGGTCGCGCCGCGCTGCGCGGGCCGCATAGGAGTCGGCCGTGCCGTAGCTCGCCTCGACGGCCTCGACCAGCCGGGCGAGGTCCGCGGGGTCGCCGCTCGGGCGCTCGAGCTCGATGCCGTCCAGTGCGGCGCCGACGTGCTCCATGATGTGGCGGAGGCCGCCCGGGCCGCCGCCGAGGTGGCTCGCCTCGAAGACGCCGATCGAAGCCCATCGCAGGCCGAGGGAGTGCTGCACGATCGCGTCGAGGTCGGCCGGCTCGACGATGTCCTGCTGCACGAGCCACATGGCCTCGTCGAGCACCGCCTTCTGGATCCGGTTGCCGACGAATCCCGGGATCTCGCGGGCGAGGGCGACGGGGCGCTTGCCGAGCGTCCGGTAGACCTCGACCGCCCGCTGCACGATCTCGGGCCGGGTGGTGGGTGCCGGCACGATCTCGACGAGCGGCATGATGGCGGGCGGATTGTAGGGATGCCCGACGACGATCTGCTCGGCCCGCGCGTTGCCCTCGGCGAGCAGGGACGGCAGCAGCGAGGAGGTGGAGGACGAGATCACGGCGTCGTCGGTCGCGGCCGCGGCGATCTCGGCGAGCAGCGAGCGCTTGACCTCCAGGCGCTCGGGGCCGTTCTCCTGTACGAAGGCGGCGCCGCGCACGGCGTCCGCGATGTCGCCCGCCACGCGGTAGGGTGCGTCCTTCGGCACGGCGTCGGGGGAGACGTCGAAGACGGCGACCTCCCAGCCTGCCCGGTGGAACAGCTCGGCCCAGGACAGGCCGATGACTCCGGCTCCGATGATCGCTGCGCGTGCCATGTTCGCTCCTTCTTCTCGTGGGTCAGGCGGCTCGGCCGTCGGTTCCTCCGCCGACTCGGCGGGGGAGGCCCCGGACCGCGGCGAGCACCGTGTCGCGGCGGAGCCGATCCGGGTCGTCGACGAGGGGCCCTGCAGCACGGCGCCGACATGGGCGGCGATGACCACGCGGGTCGCCTCGTCGGCGTCGACGAGCTCGCCACCGGGCCCTGCCATGCGGACGACATAGGGGGTCAGACGACGACGCATGTCCTCGGCGTGCTCGTGCAGCGCGTCGGCCACGGCGCCGTCGTGCGGCGCGCGCAGGGCGAAGGCCGCGCGCAGCGAGTACCAGTGGGCGTCTGCGGGCACCGCGGAGAGGAACCGGTCGACCGCGTCCTCGACGTCGTCGCCGTCGGGCGCCGGGTCCAGTGTTCCGATGGCGGCCAGCAGATCCTCGGTCTTGGTCTCGTACAGCGCGAAGAGCAGCTCGTCGATCGACGCGAAGTTCGAGTAGAAGGCGCCGCGGGTGAAGCCCGCCCGGCGGCAGACCTCGTCGATCGCGAGTCGGGTCGTGCCGGCCTCGGCGGTGAGCTCGGCGGCGGCCTCGATGAGTCGTGCGCGGGTGTTCACCCGCCGTCGCAGCTGCTCGGTCATCTTCGCCTCTCGTCGCCCTCGCGCACCGGGACAATCGGTGTCATACTGGGTTTAATACATAATGTACTCGATTTGAGTGGAGAAGGCACCATGAGTTTCGCGCTTCCGTCCGGCATCGCCGACCGTCCCGTCGTCGTGATCGGAGGCGGCACGCTCGGGCGCCGCATCGCCGCGGTGTTCCGCAGCGGCGGCGCGCCCGTCCGCCTGGTCGACCTCTCGGCCCAGCAGCGCGCGGCCGCCACCGAGTACGTCGAGGCCACGACCGACGAGCTGCGGGCGAAGCTCGACCCGGCCGCGGTGCGCGACGTGCGCCCGTTCGAGACCTTCGCGACGGCCGAGGAGGCCGTGCCCGGCGCGTGGCTCGTGATCGAGGCGGTGCCCGAGCGGCTCGACATCAAGGTGCCGCTGTTCGGTCAGCTCGACCGCATCGCCGATGCCGATGCGCTCCTCGCGACGAACTCCTCCTCCTACGCCTCCAGCGAGCTGCTCGCCGAGGTCGATCACCCGGAGCGCGTGCTCAACATGCACTTCGCGATGCCGCCCGCGAGCATGGCGGTCGAGCTCATGGGGGACGGAGCGACCGCGGACGGTGCGCTGGAACTGCTCGACCGCGAACTGCGGGTGTTCGGCCTGCTGCCGTTCATCGCCCAGCGCGAGAGCGTGGGCTTCATCTTCAACCGCATCTGGGCGGCGATCAAGCGCGAATCCCTCGCGGTGGTCGCCGAGGGCGTGAGCACCCCGGCCGACGTCGACGGCATCATGCGGGCCAACATGGGTCTGGCCGCCGGGCCGTTCCAGCTCATGGATCAGGTCGGACTCGACGTGGTGCTCGACATCGAAGAGCACTACCTCGCGGCGTACCCCTGGCTGCCGACGGAGTCCCGTGACCTCGTGAAGTCGTACGTCGACGCGGGCAAGCTGGGGCGCAAGAGCGGCGAGGGCTTCTACGCCTACGGAGCGGAGGCGGACGCGGACTGATCGCGCGGGCCGCACGGCCGCACCGCCGCTGTTAGCGTTGGCGCATGGAGCAGAGCGAGTACCGCACGCAGCACGTCGAAGGGCCGCTGACCCGAAACGCCATCTTCCTCGTCGCCCGCGTGAGCGATGACGACGGGGCCGCCGGCATCGTGCGCGAGACCCTCGCGGGGCTCCAGGACCTGGTCAAGACTGTCGGGTTCCGAGCGCCGCGGGCGCGGCTGTCGTGCACGGTCGGCGTCGGCGCGCGGGCCTGGGGATCGGTCGTCGGCGGTGCCCCGCCGGCCGAGCTGCACCCCTTCCGCGAGATCTCCGGCGCGGTGCACACGGCGGTGGCCACGCCGGGCGACGTGCTCCTCCACATCCGGGCCGACCGCGAGGACCTCGCGGTCGAGCTCGCCCGCCTCGTCCTCGCCGAGCTCGGCGCGGCCGTCTCGGTCGTCGACGAAGTCTCCGGGTTCCGGTACTTCGACTCCCGCGACCTGCTCGGCTTCGTCGACGGCACCGCGAATCCCATCGGCCCGGACCTTCCCGCATCGGCGATCGTCGGCGACGAGGATCCGCGCTTCGCGGGAGGCAGCTACGTCGTGGTGCAGAAGTACCTGCACGAGCTCGCCGCCTGGCAGGGCCTGAGCACCGGCGAGCAGGAGGCGATCATCGGGCGGACCAAGGCCGACAACCTCGAGCTCGACGATGCGGCGGACGGCGCGCAGCAGGCGCACAAATCGCTCGCGACGATCGAGGACGAGCACGGGGAGCACGACATCGTCCGCGACAACATGCCGTTCGCGCGCCCGGGGGCGGGCGAGTACGGTACCTACTTCATCGGCTACTCGCGGCACCTCTGGGTGATCGAGCGCATGCTGGAGCGCATGTTCGTCGGTGAGCCGGCGGGCATGCACGACCGGCTGCTCGATTTCTCGACCGCAGTGACGGGCAGCGCCTACTTCGTGCCGACTCCCGAGATGCTGGTGGCGCTCGGCGACTGAGCCGCCGAGCGCCGGCTCCGCGCGACCTCAGCCGCGCGGAGCCGGCGCTCCGGGACGCCGTTCGAGGCGCCGCAGCAGGAACCGGTAGGTGAGTGCGCACGCGCTCAGCACGAGCGCGCCCGTGAGCACCGGGGTGAGCAGATACCCCCAGCCCTCGTGGGCGAGCATGATCGCGATCGGGGTGCCGCCCGCCGGCGGATGCACGACCCGTGCCGCGGCCATCCCGGCCATCGCGATGCCGACCGCGAGGCCGAGGCTCCACCACGCGGTCGGCAGCACGGCGTGGACCGCGAGACCGCACAGCGCCGAGAGCACGTGACCGCCGACCACGTTGATCGGCTTCGAGAGGGGCGCGTCGGGCAGGAGGAAGACGAGCACGCAGGATGAGCCGAACGCCGCGATCAGGATCGGCGTGCCCGCGAGATCCCCGCCGATCCCCAGCGCCGCGATGGTCAGCGCGCCGGCCACCGAGGCCCCGACGATGGTGTGCCAGGGGATCGCGGGCTGGGTCGGGCGCACCCGGGACCACAGCGATGGTCTCCGGGCGCGCCGCTCCTCGGAGGTCAGGCCTGCTCCTCGTCGGCGCGCGTCGGCTGCTGCGCGTACGAGTGCGCGCCCGTGCCGCGGTAGCCGCCGCCCTCGACGATCAGGTACTCCGGACGGATCGCCTCGCCGGCGAACCAGCGCTCGAGGATCTCCCGTGTGCCCGCGGCATAGCGCGCCTGGCCCGAGAGGGAGGTGCCCGAGGTGTGCGTCGTCATCGCGTTGTGCGGCATGGTGCGCCACGGGTGATCCGCGGGGGCCGGCTGGGGGTCCCAGACGTCGCCCGCGTAGCCCGCGAGCTGCCCGGACTCGAGCGCGCGCACGATCGCGTCTCGGTCGGCGATGGCACCGCGGGCCGGGTTCACGATGTAGGCGCCGCGGGGCATGGTGGCGAGCAGCTCGTCGTCCAGCAGGCCCCGCGTCTCGTCGGTCAGCGGGGCGTGCACGGTGAGCACGTCGACCTCGCGCACGAGGCTCTCGATGCTGTCGTGGAACGTGAGACCGTAGCGCTCCTCGTACTCGAGGGGGAGCCGGAAGCGATCGGTGTAGCTCAGGCGCACGCCGAACGGCGCCAGCCGCTCGATCACCGCGCGGCCGATGCGGCCGGCGGCGAAGACGCCCACGCGCATGCCCTCGAGATCGTACGAGCGGGAGACGGCGTCGGCGATGTTCCAGCCGCCCTCCTCCGAGATGCGGTGCTGAGTCACGAAGTCGCGCACGAGCACGAGCACCTGCATGACCGTGTGCTCGGCGACGCTGATGCTGTTGCTGTAGGTCACCTCGGCCACGGTGATGCCGCGCGCGTTCGCCGCGTTGAGGTCGGTGTGGTCGGAGCCGATGCCCGCGGTGATGACGAGCTGGAGCTTCTCGGCCCGTTCGATGCGATCGGCGGTGAGGTATGCGGGCCAGAAGGGCTGCGAGATCACGACGTCGGCGTCGGGCAGCTCACGCTCGAACACCGAATCGGCGCCCTCCTTGTCGCTCGTGATCACGACCGTGTGGCCCTCGGACTCGAGCCAGCGCTTCAGGCCGAGCCCTCCCGAGACGGAGCCGAGCAACTGGCCCGGCACGAAGTCGATCTCCTGCGGGTCGGGCAGCGTCGCGCCGCCCGGGTACTCCGTGATCTCGGGAACGGTGTCGCGCGCATACTCGGGCGGGTAGCCGGTGACCGGGTCCGGGTAGAGGACGATGAGAACTTTTGCCACGGTGTCTCCAATTCCAGGTGGGGCGCCTGGGGTGCGCCCCCTCGCTTTCCAAGCTACGACTGGCGATGAACCGGCCACCACGAACCAGGGATTGCCGCAATACAACGCCTGGTTGTGCGTAGACTGGCGACGTGTACAGTGCCCGCCTGCCCGACCTGCGTGCGCTCGAGCTGCTCGAAGCGATCGCCCGCACCGGATCGATCACGCTCGCGGCGGCCGAACTCGGCGTCACGCAGCAGGCTGCGTCGCTCCGGCTGCGGCGCCTGGAGCAGCGGGTCGGACGCGAGCTCGTGGTGCGGTCGTCGCGTTCGTCGCGTCTCACGGGGGACGGGTTGGCCATCCTCGGTATCGCGCAGCCGGTGATCGCGGCGGCCGTCGCGATGGACGAGGCGCTGGAGCTCCTGCTCGACGCCGAAGAGCGGGTCGCGGTCGCGGCCAGCCTCACCGTCGCCGAGCACTTCCTCCCGCAGTGGATCATGTCCTACGTGCGCAACGGTAACGAGGTCGGCTCCGTGCGAGTGCGCGCGACGAATACGCGCGAGGTCGTGCGCCTGGTATCGGACGGCGAGGCCGACCTGGGATTCGTTGAGGGCAGCGAGCCGCCGCCAGGGCTGCGCCACGCGTTCCTCGCCGCCGACGAGCTGGCCGTCTACGTGTCGCCCGCGCACGAGTGGGCCCGCGGCCGTCGGGTGAGTCCCTGGACCCTGGCGTCGACCCCGCTCGTCACGCGGGAGGCCGGGTCGGGATGCCGGTCGGTGCTGCTCGTCACGCTGCTCGCGCACGGCGTCGAACGCGAGCGATTCGCGGCCCCGGCGCTCGAACTGCCGAGCAACACCGCGGTGCTCGAGGCGGCCGCGGCGAACGTCGCGCCCGCGGTCATCAGCACCCGGCCGGCGCAGCCCTACCTCGACGACGGCCGGCTGGTGCGGATCGGGGTGGGACGCATCGCGTTCCACCGGGAGCTGAGCGCGGTCTGGAGGGCTGGACAGGAACCCGCTTCTCGGCCGGCCCGCGAGCTGCTGCGCGCGGCCCGCGAGTCGCGACCCCTCGCCTGACCCGCGGCGGTTCCACGCCGCCCGAATCTTCTGCATATCCCTGGAAAGCCGCGCTCTCCAGGGATTTTTTGTGCGCATGATGTGCTTCTCGCGGGCTCGGAAGCGGCTCGGGCTGGACGGGGAAATCGCGTGTGCTAGGTTGATCTGACGTAGGTAAGGGTCGCCTAATATTGGCGACGACCTGCGCGCCGGCCGCGCCGGCCGGCGCCCGCGCACCGCACCCGAACAAGGAGCCTCACCATGTCCGTGCCCCGTCTGCTCGCCGTCTCGACCCTGGGCGTCGCCGCCGTTCTCGCGATCACCGGATGCTCCGGCGCGAAACCCGCCGATGAGGCCGAGAAGCCGGCGGCGAAGAGCGTGACGGTCGAGGACAACACGGGCACGCACACCATTCAGACCCCGCCGAAGTCGGTCGTCGCGACCGACAACCGCACCTTCCAGACGCTCAGCGATTGGGGGATCGAGCTCTCGGCCGCGGCGGTGTCGCTGATGCCCGACACGGTGTCCTACAAGACGCAGAAGGGCCTCGTCGATCTCGGCACCCACCGCGAGCCGAACCTCGAGCTGCTGGTCGCGGCGAAGCCCGATCTGGTGATCAACGGGCAGCGCTACCAGAGCTTCCACGACGAGATCGCGAAGCTCGCGCCCGATGCCACCGTGCTCGAGCTCGACCCGCGCGACGGCAAACCCTTCGACAGTGAGCTGAAGCGCCAGGTCACCGTGCTCGGCGAGGTGTTCGGCAAGCAGTCGGAGGCGAAGCAGCTCGTCTCGGACTTCGACAAGGCCGTCGACCGGGCCAAGAAGGCCTACAAGAGCTCCGACACCGTGCTCGCGGTGAACACCTCGGGCGGCGCCATCGGGAACATCGCGCCCACCGTCGGCCGCACGCTCGGTCCGGTCTACGACCTGATCGGACTGACTCCTGCGCTCAAGGTGGACAAGTCCTCCGAGGGACACAAGGGCGATGAGATCTCGGTCGAGGCGATCGCCTCGGCGAACCCCGACTGGATCCTCGTGATGGACCGGGATTCGTCGTTCGACAAGGCGGAGCGCGGTGCGGACTACAAGCCGGCGGCCGAGATCCTCGAGAAGAACGATGCGCTCAAGAACGTGAAGGCGGTGGCCAACCAGCACATCGTCTACATGCCCACCGACACCTACCTGAACGAGGGAATCCAGACCTACACCGAGTTCCTGAACGACTTCGCCGATGCCCTGGAGAAGTCGAAGGCCTGATCGAGATCGGGGCGGGCGGGCCGCCGCTCTCCGAGCCGCGGCCCGCCCCATCCGCACCATGACCACCACTGCCCAGGAGTCTGCCCGCTCGCGCGGGCGCCTGTTCGACCCTGCCCTCGCGATCGGCGTGCTCGTCGTCGCGGGGCTGCTCGTCCTGTCGCTCTGCACCGGGGTGTACGACATCGCGGGCGGCGCGGACGGCGCCGAGATATTCGCGATCACGCGGGTCCCGCGCACCGCGGCGCTCATGCTCGCCGGCGCCGCCATGGCGATGTCCGGGCTCGTGATGCAGCTGCTCACCCAGAACCGCTTCGTCGAGCCCACGACCACCGGCACCACCGAGTGGGCCGGGCTCGGACTGCTGCTCACCATGATCCTCGCGCCGCAGGCGCCGATCGCCGTGCGCATGCTCGTCGCGGTCGTCGCCGCCTTCGCCGGGACGATGGTGTTCTTCCTCTTCCTGCGCCGGGTGTCGCTGCGCTCCTCGCTCATCGTGCCGATCGTCGGCATCATGCTCGGCGCTGTCGTCGGCGCTGTCACGACCTTCATCGCCCTGCAGACCGACACCCTGCAGAACCTCGGCGTCTGGTTCGCCGGCAGCTTCACCACGGTGCTGCGGGGGCAGTACGAGCTGCTCTGGATCGTCGCGATCGTCGCCGTCGCCGTATTCATCGCCGCGGACCGCTTCACGGTCGCCGGCCTGGGGCAGGAGGTCGCGACCGGCATCGGCGTCGACTACCAGCGCGTGATGCTCCTCGGCACGGTGCTCATCGCGGTCGCCACGGGTGTCGTGACCGTCGTCGTGGGCAACCTGCCCTTCCTCGGGCTCATCGTGCCGAATCTCGTGTCGCTGATCCGCGGCGACGACCTGCGCAGCAACCTGCCGTGGGTGTGCCTCACGGGCATCGGGATCGTCACGGCGTGCGACCTCATCGGACGCACGATCATCATGCCCTTCGAAGTCCCGGTGTCGCTGATCCTCGGGGTCGTCGGCGCGGTCGTCTTCGTGCTGCTGCTCGTCGGACGGAGACGCCGTGCTTGAGTCGGTGCAGCGCCGGAACCCGCTCCGCGGCGGCGCACGGCGGCGGTCGGAAGCGGCGAGTCGGAACTCGGGCCCGTTCGCCGGACACGGGTCGTCCCGACGCACCGTCGTCGCGATCTCGGCGCTCGTGCTGCTCTCCGGCCTCGTCGTCTTCGGGCTGCTCGCGCACGGCAACCCGATGCCTCCGGACAGCGAGGGCTTCTGGCTCATCGCCGAGCGGCGGCAGCAGAGCGTGCTCGTGATCGCGGTCGTCGCCGTCGCCCAGGCCACCGCCACCGTCGCGTTCCAGACCGTCGCGAACAACCGGATCATCACCCCCTCGATCATGGGCTTCGACGCGCTCTACACCGCGGTGCACACGGCGTCGGTGACCCTCTTCGGCATCGCCGGGATCGCGCTCCTCGAAGGTCCGGTGCAGTTCCTCCTGCAGATCGGGCTCATGGTCGGGCTCGCCGTGCTGCTCTACGGCTGGCTGCTCAGCGGGAAACGGGGCAACCTGCAGATCATGCTGCTGGTGGGCATCGTGATCGGCGGGGGACTGGGGGCCGTATCCACCTTCATGCAGCGCATGCTCACGCCGAGCGAGTTCGACGTGCTCGCCGCACGGCTCTTCGGGAGCATCTCGAACGCCTCGGCCGACAGGCTGCCCTATGCGATCCCGCTGGTCGTGATCTCGACGGCGGTGCTCTGGAGCGGGTCCCGCCGCCTCAATGTGATGGCGATGGGGCGGGATGTCGCGAACGGCCTCGGCCTGCAGCACCGGCGGGAGCTGATGCGCACGCTGTTCTTCGTCGCGGTGCTGATCGCCACCTCCACCGCGCTCGTCGGACCGATGGTGTTCCTCGGCTTCCTCGTCGCGGCGCTGGCCTATCAGATCGCCGACACCTACGACCACCGGGTCGTGCTCCCGATCGCCGCGCTCACCGCCTTCGTCGTGCTCGGCGGAGCCTACTTCGTCATGAAGCACGTCTTCAGCGCGCAGGGCGTCGTCTCGATCATCATCGAGGTCGTCGGCGGCACGCTCTTCCTGATCGTCATCCTGAGAAAGGGACGCCTGTGACCCGCAAGACTCCGGCCGTGCTCGTGAGGGGCGTCCGCAAGCAGTACTCGGACGAGGTCTCGATCGGTCCGCTCGACCTCAGTATCCCCGGAGGCGGGATCACGGCGCTCGTCGGACCGAACGGCGCCGGCAAGTCGACCCTGCTCACCATGATGGGGCGCCTGCTGGGCATGGACGAAGGCGTGATCGAGGTGGCCGGCCTCGACGTGGCGCGCACGAAGTCGAAGGACCTCGCGAAGGTCGTCTCGGTGCTGCGGCAGGAGAACCACTTCGTGACCCGGCTGACGGTGCGGCAGCTGGTCGGGTTCGGGCGTTTCCCGCACTCGCGGGGTCGGCTCACGACCGCCGATGAGGAGATCGTGAGCCGAGCGATCGACTTCCTCGAGCTCGGCGAGCTCGAGGGCCGATACCTCGACGAGCTCTCGGGCGGGCAGCGGCAGCGCGCGTACGTCGCGATGGTGCTCGCGCAGGACACCGAGGTGGTGCTGCTCGACGAGCCGCTCAACAACCTCGACATGAAGCACGCGGTGCAGATGATGCAGCACCTGCACCGCGCGGCCCTCGAACTCGGGCGGACGATCGTCATCGTGCTGCACGACATCAACTTCGCCGGCCACTACGCCGACCGGATCTGCGCCATGCAGAACGGTCAGGTGGTCGAGTTCGGGACGCCTGCGGAGATCATGACCGACGAGGTGCTGACCCGGGTCTTCGACACCGAGGTGCGCGTGATCGAGGGCCCGTGGGGTCCGCTCGCCGTCTACTACTGAGCGTCGCGGGGCGCTGCGCAATTCCCGGAACTGGACCGCGAATCGGTAGCGTGGGCTCCCATGGGAGGTCCTTTCGCGCGATCCGATCGGCTGAACCCGGGCAGGATGCTGCCGGTCGCGGCGGTCTCCGCGATCATCGGCGCGCTGGTCTGGCTGCTCTGGGCGCTTCCCATCAGCGGCTCGGTGCGGGACGCGCAACCGCGGGCATTGGGCGAATCCATCTCGGTGATGCTCGAACCGGAGGAGCGCGCCGGGATCTGGACCGATAGCGCCGCAGCTGCCCTCGAGACCCTCGAATGCGCGGCGACCGACGAGCGCGGGCGCGTGCTTGACCTGCGTCGCGCACCGGCGCTCTCATGGGACGACGTGCTCTGGTGGGCGACGCCGCGCGCCGGGTTCGAGCAAGTGCGCGCGTTCACAGCTCAGACCGCGGGTGCGGTCGAAGTGCGCTGCGTCGACCTGATGGGCGTGTACGACGGCGGCTTCCTGATCGCCGGGGACGGCTTCGGGAGCGGAGCGATCGGTCTCGGACGCAGCGGTGGGAACGATTTCGCGGTGGGCACGATCCTGGTCTTCTGCGCGGTGGTCTGCCCGCTGCTCGCGGTGCTCCTGCTCGTGCTGTCGGCGATCGGGGCGGTGAGGCGGCGGGCCGGACGCTGACGCCCGGCACGCCGCGACTCACCGGAACACCGATCTAGCCGCGGCTCCGCTCGAGCTTCGCGAGCTCCGCACCTTTCGCATCGAACACGGCCAGGGTGTCGCCCGAGAGCTTCGCCGTGGCCAGCCGTCCGAGCTCCGCGTCGACCCCCGGGCACGCCATGAGCGTGCTCATGGCGTCGGAGAAGACGATCTCGCCCTCGGTCCCGGCCTTCCAACTGCCGCCGAAACCGTTGCAGCCGTCGTTGCCGGTGAAGCGGCCGTCGCCGGAGATCGTCAGGCTCGGCTTCCCGCGGTCGGTCGATCCCCAGGCGCCGAGGAAGGCCTCGGAAGCGGCATCGGTCGCGCCCGGGTTCGCGTCTCCTCGGGTGAGCGTGCCGATCTCCGCTCCGTCCTCGCCGCGCACGGTCATGGTGGAGCCGGCGACGATCGCCGTTCGTGCTCCGGAGAGCCAGGTGTCGACGCCCATGCAGGCCATCTTCGTCGACGCGAGTTCGCCGAACGCGATGGTGTCTCCGTCGAGCTTCCAGCTGCCGGTGAGCCGGTTGCAGCCGTCGGTCCCGCTGAGCGTGCCGTTCTGCGAGAGCTCGAGGACGGGAGCGGACTCCTGTGCGGCGTCGCCCCAGGTGCCGCTCACGTCCGCGGGCTTCGACGTAGTGGTCGGCGCTGGCGTCCCGTCCGTGCCGGACGAGCCGGCGCAGCCGGCGAGGAGCAGCGCTGCGCTCGCCGCGGCGGCGACCGCTGCGGCGACGCCGACGCGACGGGCGTTCCGGCGCGTGGCGCGGCGGGATCGGATCATGATGCGGCTCCTTCGGGCTGGTCGGGCGCGGGAATCTCTTCGGGACGATAGCGGGGGAGGCGGGACGCCGGGAGCGCGGCGATCGCGCTGAGTCCGGCCAGCAGGAGGAAGTCGATCTTGAGGGTGCGCAGGCGCTGTTCCTCGGTGATCGCGACCGCTGCGAACACACCCTCATCCTCCGACATTGCGCGGTTCAACGCCAGAGCACCGCGATCCCGGCGTTCAGCAGCGACAGCGCGCCGATGGTCCAGAACGGCGCCTTCGTCGGACGGCCGGCGCGTTCGCGCGTAATGACGACGCCGAAGGTGCCGCCGATCGCGAAGGCGATCACGAGCTTGACCGCGAGTTTGACGTAGTCGAGGTGGATGCCCGCGGGGAAGGGGATCGCGAGCAGCAGGCCGGAGGCGATCATGATGCCGAGGCCGGTGCGGAACAGCGTGGTCGTGGTGGTGCGCCCGCGGGCGGCCTGCGCCGCCCAGCCGCCGAAGAGCAGGGCGAACCCGACGAGGTGCACGAGCACGAGGAGTTCGCGCAGGAGGAGCAGCGGATCCATGGCGGTCAGCCCTTCGCTCGGTGTTCGTGCTGGAGATCTCCCGAATCCCGGCGGGGGCGGGAACGCGGCAGGAGGCACGCGACGGCGATGAGCCAGGCCCCGCCGCCGAAGCGCACGATCGGCAGCAGCGCCTGCAGGGGGTCGAGCGCGAGCGAGAGGAAGGACAGCTCCCCGGCGATGCCGAGCGCGAGGCCGACGACGGCGAGCCAACGCGGCACGAATCGGAGGATCAGGGCCGGTACGGCGATGCCCGCGATGAGCAGGCCGAGGCCGGTGGTGTAGGCGACGCCGCCGAGACCGAACGAGAATCGGGCGAGCACGGCCACCGCGTCGGGCGAGCCGAGCGCATCGGGAAAGCTCAGCGCCCAGGTGATGAGCGCCGAGGTCGCCAGCGCGATCGACGCGGCGATGCCGCCGAAGAGGCCGATCACGGGGCCGGGGACCCGCACTCCGAGGCGGAGCTGGCGCGCGTACGCCGACGCCGTCAGGATCCCAAGCGGGACCGCGGAACCGAACTGGAGCAGCGCGCCGATCCGGATCGCCGTGGGGTGCACGGCGTACCAGGCGGCGACTTCTGCGGGAGAGGCGAACGGTGCGGGCGCCGAGCCGGTGCCGGCGATGAGGGTCACGACGCCGGCGACGGTCAATGCGAAGGTGACGATCGCGAGCGGGCCGAGGGGCGGGCCGCCGGCGCGGCGGTGCGGGCGAGGGGAGAGCGGATAATCGGTCATGGCAATAATGATGCACAGTGTGAATGATTCTGTCAACGGCGATATGATGATGACGTGACCACTCCTCGACGCCCGCCCCGAACCGGGTTCCTCGTCTCCCAGCTGGGCGGCTTCGCGGCAGCGCGCTTCGCCGAGCTGATCAAGCCGGTCGGGCTCACCCCGGCCACCGCGGGCGTGCTCCGCATCATCGCGACGGACCCCGGGCTCAGCCAGCGCGAACTCGCCACCCGCCTGGGTTCGGTCCCCAGCCGGGTCGTGGTCCTGGTCGATTCGCTCGAGGGTGCGGGTCTCGTCTCGCGCACCCGGGACCCGGCGGATCGCCGGCACCACCGACTGGACGCGACCGACGCCGGACGACGGGTGCTCGGGGCGCTGCGCACGGCCGCCGAGACGCAGAGCCGCGACATCCTCGAACCGCTCGAACCCGACGAGCGCGAAGCGTTCTCGGCGCTCGTGGCCAAGCTGGCCGCGGCCCACGGCCTGGATCCCGAGGTGCACGCCGGATACGGCCGGAAGGACCCGGACGATGCCCCTCGCGGATGACCTGCTCGGCGCCGATGAGGCGGAGGCCCTGATCGCGGCGCTCGCCGCAACCGAACCCGGCGCGGGGTTCGCGGAGCTGCGCGCGACGGCGGAACGGCTGGGTGAACTCTCGCTCAGCGCCCGGGCTCGCGCGCTCGCGGATGCGCTGGACGCGGATCTCGACGGCGGGTCGGAGCGCCTCAACTCGGTGGTCCGCGGCGCCATGGAGGATCCGGGCTTCGCCGGATGGATGCTCTGGGGCGTCGGCCTCGCGGTCGGGCGGCGAGCGATCGACGACGGCGGCGATGCGGCGTTCGGCGAGGGGCTCGCGCTGCTGCGCGAGCTGACGCCGCGCATGACCTCGGAGTTCTCGGTGCGACCGATGCTGCGGCACGACCTGTCCCGGGCGCTCGGGGCGATGGCGGGCTGGGTCTCCGATCCCGACCCGCACGTGCGACGCCTCGCCTCCGAGGGCACCAGGCCCCTGCTGCCCTGGGGCGAGCGCGTTCCCGGCCTCGTCTCGGATCCCGAACTCACCCGCGAGATCCTCGACGCGCTGCACGACGATCCGGACGAGGTCGTGCGGCGCTCGGTCGCAAACCACCTCAACGACCACAGCCGCGCGCACCCGGAGTACGCGGTCGAGGTCGTCCGCGGCTGGCAGCAGCGCGGCGGGGAGCATGTCCCGCGCACCGCGCGGCACGCCCTGCGCACGCTCGTGAAGCGCGGTCACCCCGGGGCTCTGGAGCTGCTGGGGTTCCGTCCGGTCGAGGTCTCGGTCTCGCCCATCGAGTTCGAGTCGGCGGAGGTCGAGCTGGGTGGCGCCGTGCGTTTCGGGGCCGAGATCGAGAACGTCGGCGCGGAGCGCGCCGCGCTCGTGATCGACTACGTGCTGTTCTTCCCGGACGCGCGCGGGAACGAGCGTGCGAAGGTGTTCAAGGTCGGTCGGCGTGATCTGGCGCCGCGGGAGCGCACTCGCGTCGAGGCCACCCGGTCGTTCCGGGCGCTGACGACGCGCAGCTACTATCCGGGCGCCTACGCGGTCGCGCTGCAGGTGAACGGCGTGCTCGGCGGGCGGGCCGAGTTCGCGGTGCGGGCGGCGGCGGGGAGCTGAGCGATCAGGGCCGGCGGCCCGCCGGGCCGTCGCCGTCCGCCAGGTCCTCCAGCTCCTGCCGCAGCAGATCGAGCGCCCAGCGCTGGTCGCCGCCGGGCGGAGCGTGCAGGAGGTGCAGGGCGATGCCGTCGGTCAGTGCGTGGAGCCGAGCTGCGCGGCGTTCGACCACTGCGGGCGGCAGGTGCGGAGCGACGCGTTCCACCGCGCGCTGGCAGGCTTCGGCGAGGGCCCGGTGCGCTTCGTCGCGGATCGCCTCGAGCCGGGGGAGCGCTCGACTCTCGGCGATGAGCGCCACGTTGACGTCCATCTCGACGCGGCTCTCGGGCGTGAGCGGGAGCAGGTGCGCGAAGAGACGGAGCGTCGCGTCGATCGGGTCGCCGCCGCGGTCCTCCGCGGCGATGCGTCGGACGACGCGGTCGATCATGAGTTCGGCCGAGTAGATGAGCAGGTCGGCGCGGGTGGGGAAGATGTGCTGGAGGGAGCCGACCGAGACCTGTGCCTCGGCGGCGACGCTGCGCACCGATACCGCGCTGAGACCGCGCTCGGACATGACGGCCCAGACCGCCTGCGCGATGTGCTCGCGCCTCTCCTCGGGTGTCGAACGGGGACTCACGTGACTCCTTGCTCAAGTGTAATACGAGTGTATTAGAATCGCGGTGAATCCGACCGACAAGGAGTTCTCCGCATGATCTATGCAATCATCATCGGCTGCGAAATCGCGTTCTGGGTGCTCATCGCCGCGGGCCTCGCGGCACGGTACCTGCTGCGCAGGCCGCGACTCGGCATCGTGCTGCTCGCGCTCACCCCGGTGGTCGATCTGATCCTGCTGGGGGCGGCCGCGTTCGAC